>SHNC01000259.1 GCA_004295105.1 Betaproteobacteria bacterium
GATGTCGAGCGGACGCTGGCCTGAGCGCGCAGCAAGGTCGTCCACCAGATATTCGACCAGCGCGCGGATGTCGTCACGCCGCTCGCGCAGGCTGGGCACCCGCAGGGTCAGCACGTTCAGCCGGTAGTAGAGGTCGCCGCGGAAGCGGCCGTCGGCGACGGACGCCTCGAGATCGACATGGGTGGCGGCGATCACCCGCACGTCGAGCGGCCGCACCTGGTTGGAGCCCAGCGGCTCGACCTGCTGCTCCTGCAGCACGCGCAGCAGCTTGACCTGCAGCGGCAGCGACAGGTCGCCGATCTCGTCGAGAAACAGCGTGCCACCGTTGGCCAGCTCGAACTTGCCCACGCGCGCCTTGCGGTCGGCACCGGTGTATGCGCCCGGCGCGGTGCCGAAGAGTTCGGCCTCGACGAGATTGTCGGGAATCGCCGCCATGTTCACCGCGACGAAGGGGCCGTTGGCGCGCGCCGACAGGTTGTGGATGCCCTGCGCGAGCAGTTCCTTGCCGGTGCCGGTCTCGCCGCGCAGCAGCACCGTCGCGTCGAGCTGGGCCGCGCGGCGCGCCTGGCGCTTGATCTCGCTGGCCACCGGGCTGGCGCCGATGAAGTGGGCGATGGTGTAGCGGGCGCGGCGCGCCTGCAGCAAGGCGCGCTCGGTTTCCGCGAGCCGCGCCTGCAGGCGGTTGTACTTCTCCGTCAGCGGCTTCAGGTGGCGGGCGCGGTCGAACAGCACGTAGCCCAGCGCGCCGACCACCCGGCCACCGTCGTCGCGCAGCGGGATGCGGGTGACGACGAAGTGCTCGTCACCGAAGGGCATCAGGTCGAGCAGGCTGGGCTCGCCGCTTTCCACCACCTCGCGCAGGCGGCTCGCCGGCAACACCTCCTCGATCTCGCGTCCAAGTACCCGCCGCGGATCGTCGATGCCGATCTTGCGCGCGTACTTTTCGCTCATCCACACGATGCGCGCCTGGCGATTGACGGCCACCGTGCCCTCGCACTGGGCCTCGAGGTGGTCGAACAGCAGCGGCATCGCCACCGAGCGGAAGCGCTCGGGCGGGATGCCGATGACGAGTCCGTTGTCGTCCAGATCGCTGGGGGACAGGTTCATGGCTGAGTCGTATCGAAATGAAGGTGGAGGATTCTCAGGCCGGTCGAGGCGGCAATCGGACAGGCGAACGAGTCAGCGCCGTGAAGGCGGGAATGACGTCATTGCGGCCGGGTCAACGAGAACTCGCCTCCAAGGACGCGACTCCCGGTCTCACACGAACATCGTCGGCGCGTTTCTTGGCATCATCGCGGCTTGTGCCACCTGCGTGCCGCCCCTGGAGAATCCTATGTCCGATCATCCCGCACTTGCGAGCGAAATTCCGTCGAACGAGCATCTTTCCCTTCGCGTCATGCCCCTGCCTGCCGACGTCAACCCGTCGGGCGACGTATTCGGCGGCTGGATCATGGCGATGGTCGATGTCGCCGGCGCAATTCCCGCCATCCGCCGTGCAAGCTCGCGTGTCGTCACGGTGGCGGTGAACTCCTTCGTGTTCAAGCAGCCGGTCTCGGTTGGCGACGTGGTGAGCTTCTATGCCGAGGTGTCGTCGGTCGGCAGGTCCTCGATCACGGTGGATGTCCATGTGTTTGCCGAACGCAACCCTGCCGACCCGATCGTGGTCAAGGTCACCGAGGCGCGACTGACCTATGTCGCGGTCGACCGCGACGGCAACAAGCGGGTCGTCGGCGACGAGGGCGCGAGCGCCGCCGTCGCCGGATGTGCGGAGCCGCCTTCCGACAAGGAGCTGGTGCTGCGGGTGGTGCCCTTCCCGGCCGACCTCAACCCCGCGGGAGACGTGTTCGGCGGCTGGATCATGTCGATGGTCGACATTGCGGGGGCGGTGCCGGCCATCCGCCAGGCGCGCTCCAAGGTGGCGACCGTCGCGGTGGATTCCTTCGTCTTCAGGCAGCCGGTTTCGGTCGGCGACGTGGTCAGCTTCTACGCCGAGATCGTGCATGTGGGCAACACGTCGGTCACCGTCGATGTGGAGGTGTTTGCCCGCCGCAACCCCGAGAATCCGGTGGTGGTGAAGGTGACCGAGGCCAAGCTGACCTACGTCGCCATCGACGAACTCCGCGCCAAGCACCCGATCGGCGCGGAATGATCCGCACGCCACCGCACCTGGCAGCAGCAGGCTGATCCGCCGCGTTCCATGATGAACGGCCCCGGGAGGCGATGCCTCGCGGGGCCGTTCATCATCGGCAGCAAGCAGTGTCGGTCAGCGCCTCACAGCTTGCCTTCCACCCACCCCTGCACCGCTGCCAGCGCAGCCGGCAGGTTTTCGGGCTGTGTGCCGCCGGCCTGCGCCATGTCGGGACGGCCGCCGCCCTTGCCGCCGATCTGCTGCGCGACGAAGTTCACCAGTTCGCCGGCCTTCACCTTGCCGGTCTGGTCGGCCGTGACGCCGGCGATCAGGCTCACCTTGCCGTCGGCCACCGCGGCCAGCACGATCGCCGCCGACTTCAGCTTGTCCTTCAGTTTGTCCATGGTCTCGCGCAGCGTCGGCACGTCGGCCCCGTCCAGCGTCGCGGCGAGCACCCTGACGCCCCTCACGTCGACCGCCTGGCTCGCGAGGTCATCGCCCTGGCTGGAGGCGAGCTTGCTCTTGAGCCGTGCGAGTTCCTTCTCGAGCGCGCGCACATTGTCGAGGATGCCGGCGACGCGCTCGGCCACTTCGTCGGGCTGCACCTTCAGCAACGCCGACACACCCTGCACGCGGCGCTCCTGCTCCTGCGCGTAGCGCAGCGCGTTCTCGCCGGTAACCGCCTCGACGCGGCGGATGCCGGCCGCCACGCCACCTTCGGACACGATCTTGAACAGACCGATGTCGCCGGTGCGCGCGACGTGCGTGCCACCGCACAATTCCGTCGAGCTGCCGATCGTCAGCACGCGCACCTCGTCGCCGTACTTCTCGCCGAACAGCATCATCGCGCCGGACTTCTGCGCATCATCGAGCGCCATCACCACCGCGTTGGTGGCGGCATTGGCCAGCACCTCGCGGTTGACGATCTCCTCGACCTCGCGGATTTCCTCCGGCGTCATCGGCCCCGTGTGGGTGAAGTCGAAGCGGGTCTTGTCCGGGTCGACCAGTGAACCCTTCTGCTGCACATGGGCGCCGAGGACCTCGCGCAGCGCCTTGTGCATCAGGTGGGTGACCGAGTGGTTGCGCGCCGTCGCGGCGCGGGCAGCCACATCCACGCGCGCGCCAACGCCCTGGCCCACCGCCAGCTTGCCGGTCTTGACCACGCCATGATGGCCGAACACCGCGGCCTGGATCTTCTGCGTATCTTCCACCGCGAAGATGCCGGCGGCACCGCGCAGCTCGCCGCGATCGCCGACCTGGCCGCCGGACTCGGCGTAGAACGGCGTGTGGTCGAGCACGATGACGCCCATGTCGCCCTCGACGAGCTCATTCACGGCAACGCCGTCCTTGTACAGCGCAAGGATGTTGCCCTTCTCCTCCAGCAGCTCGTAGCCGTGGAAGACGGTCTGCGGCCCCTCGTACTCGAGGTTGGCCGCCATCCTGAACTTGCCGGCCGCGCGCGCCTGCTCCTTCTGCCGCGCCATCGCGGCGTCGAAGGCCAGGGCATCCACCGTGATACCGCGCTCGCGGCAGATGTCGGCGGTGAGGTCGAGCGGAAAGCCGAAGGTGTCGTGCAGCTTGAAGGCGGTGTCGCCGTCGAACACCTTGTTGCCGGCGGCTTCCATCGCCGCGAGTTCGGCCTCGACGATGGCCATGCCGTTCTCGATCGTGGCGAAGAAGCGGTCCTCTTCCTGCTTCAACACCTCGGTCACGCGCTTCTCGCCGGACTTCAGCTCAGGATAGGCCTCGCCCATCTCGGCGACGAGGTCCGGCACCATGCGGTGGAAGAACGCGGCCCGCGCACCCAGCTTGTAGCCATGGCGGATGGCGCGACGGATGATGCGGCGCAGCACGTAGCCGCGGCCCTCGTTGCCCGGAATCACGCCGTCGGCGATGAGGAAGGAACAGGCGCGGATGTGGTCCGCCAGCACCTTCAGCGACGGCGAATCCATGTCGGCGCCGGAGGTTTCACGTGCAGCGGCCTTGATCAGCGTCTGGAACAGGTCGATCTCGTAGTTGGCATGCACGCCCTGCAGCACCGCGGACACGCGCTCGAGGCCCATGCCGGTATCGACCGAGGGCTTGGGCAGCGGATGCATGACGCCCTGCTCGTCACGGTTGAACTGCATGAACACATTGTTCCAGATCTCGATGTAGCGGTCGCCGTCCTCCTCCGGCGATCCCGGGGGGCCGCCCCAGATCTCCGGACCGTGGTCGTAGAAGATCTCGGTGCACGGGCCGCAGGGACCGGTGTCGCCCATCATCCAGAAGTTGTCCGAGGCGTAGCGCGCGCCCTTGTTGTCGCCGATGCGGATCACGCGCTCCGCCGGCACGCCGACTTCCTTGGTCCAGATGTCGTAGGCCTCGTCGTCTTCCGCGTACACCGTGACCCACAGCTTGTCCTTGGGCAGCTTGAAGACCTCGGTGAGCAGCTCCCAGGCGTAGGCAATGGCGTCGCGCTTGAAGTAGTCGCCGAAGCTGAAGTTGCCCAGCATCTCGAAGAAGGTGTGGTGGCGCGCGGTATAGCCGACGTTCTCGAGGTCGTTGTGCTTGCCGCCAGCGCGCACGCACTTCTGCGAGGTGGTGGCGCGGGTGTAGGCGCGCTTGTCGAAGCCGAGGAACACGTCCTTGAACTGGTTCATGCCAGCGTTGGTGAACAGCAGCGTCGGATCCTCGTGCGGCACCAGCGAGCTGGAGGATACGATCTGGTGACCCTTGGATTCGAAGAACTTGAGGAACTTGTCGCGGATTTCGGCGGATTTCATCGGCGTTGGCGTCGTTTTTGAGCGGTAGCCCAGCATGGCGGGCGAATGTGCAAGTCTATCATGAGCTTAACGGCCGATCGGATAGCCTACGGCGGCCGTTCCCCTATAATTGACGTTCGCGTCAACCAACAACAGAGACAGCCATGGGACACCGCCTTTCCAAGATCTACACCCGCACCGGCGACGCCGGCACCACCGGCCTGGGCGACGGCAAGCGCGTATCGAAGAACAGCCTGCGCATCCACGCGCTGGGCGAAGTCGACGAGACCAACGCCATCGTCGGCCTGCTGCTGTGCGAGGAACTGCCTGAAGACGTGCGCATGCTTCTGACCAACGTACAGCACGACCTGTTCGACCTCGGCGGCGAGGTGTGCATCCCGGGCATGAGCATGATCACCGACAAGCAGGTGACCCACCTCGAGACCGAACTCGACCGCCTGAACGAACCGCTCGAGCCGCTGAAGGACTTCATCCTGCCGGGAGGCACACGCGCCGCCGCCCTCGCCCATCACGCGCGCACCGTCTGCCGCCGCGCGGAACGTGCACTGGTCGCCCTGGCGCTGGAAGAGGCGGTCAATGACGGCCCGCGCCAGTACCTGAACCGCCTGTCCGATCTGCTGTTCGTGCTCGGCCGCGTGCTGAACCGCGCCGGCGGCCGCGGCGACGTGCTGTGGCAGAAGCGCAAGAACGCCTGACACGACAAGCTTCGTCCGAACGTCTCGCGCCCCTCGCCGCTACGCGTGCCGAGGGGCTTTTCACGTCGATCTGCATCGGCGATCAAGTTGCACAAATCAACTTTTTAACAGGCCTGTCACATTTCACTGTCAGAGTCCGGTCGGCCGCACGTCCTGCCCACGCAGGCCGGCTCCCCTTCTCGACTAGTCACAGGATCCAACAGTGAAGAAGACTCTCCTTGCCTGCGCTCTCGCCGCCGGCCTGTCCGGCGCCGCCTATGCCCAGACCAACGTCACGGTCTACGGGATCATGGATCTCGGCTACACCTTCCGCGACGCCGATGGCGAGGGCAACCGCAACGCCATCGACAGCGGCATCTCGTCCGGCTCGCGCCTCGGCTTTCGCGGCACCGAAGACCTGGGCAATGGTCTGAAGGCCAACTTCGTGCTCGAGCAGGGCATCAAGGCCGACACCGGCGAATCGGACCAGAGCGGGCGCACCTTCGGCCGCCAGAGCTGGGTCGGCCTCGCCGGCGCCTTCGGTGAAGTGCGCCTCGGCCGCCAGAACGCGCTGGGCTACGAATGGTTCGGCGGCGGCGTGACGCCGTGGGGCACCAACTACCTGCAGGCCAACCCGAAGACGATCTTCGGCTACGACAACGTCGCCGAGCGCATCGACAACGCGGTGATGTACTACTCGCCAAGCTTCTCGGGCTTCCAGGGCGCGATCGGGTATTCGTGGAACGGTAACGGCAGCAGCAAGGTCGGCATCGCAGACACGAGTTACAACGAGACTCTGGGCAACGACGAAGACCGCAGCGTGGTCACGGCTGCTCTGCGTTACCGCAATGGCCCGTTGATGGCGGTCGTTACGTATGATCAGAAGGACGTTTCGGACGCCGAGAAGGCGGCCAGCAAGGACGACGCGCGCAATATCGCCGTCGGCGCCACCTACGACTTCGGCGTAGTCAAGGCCCATGCCGGTTACGGCCAGTTGAAGAACCGCGGCCTGAACGACAATGCGGACAAGGAAAACGCCTGGATGGTCGGCCTGAGCGCCCCCGTCGGCACCGCCGGCAAGCTGATGGGTACCTATCAGCGCGTGAATGACGCCCGCAACAGCAACGAGTTCGGCGCCGCACACGACGACAACCGCAGCGGCTTCGCCGTTGTCTACGACCACGCGCTGTCGAAGCGCACCAGCCTGTACGCCTACGCCAGCCAGTACTCCAATGTGGTCCTGGACAAGAGCGGTCCGACCAACGAACTCGGCGACGCCACTGAGTTCGCCGTCGGCATGCGCCACAGCTTCTGATCGATCGCCTGCGATCACGCAATCAACGCCACCTTCGGGTGGCGTTGTCGTTTGCAGAAGCGACACCGGCCGTTTTGAGGGACCTGCCCTGCACCGCCAACCGGCACTGCGGGCCGTCAGCCGCCCCTGTCCCCCTCGCCCTGGGCCGCCAGCATCTCGCGGAACAGAGCCGAGGACTGCGCCAACTGCCACGCGGTGCCCATCGCTTCCACCCGACCCGCGCGCATCAGGATGACGCCGTCGAAGCGGTCGAGCAGGTGCAGCCGGTGCACCGACGAGATCAGCGTTGCGTCGGCGAAGTGGTCGAAGAGGCGCGCATACACCTTGGCTTCGGTCTCCGGGTCGAGGCTGCTGCTCGGTTCGTCGAACAACACCAGCGACGACCCCTCCGCCGCAAGCACACCGCGCGCCAGCGCAAGGCGCTGACGCTGGCCACCCGACCAGTTCGCGCCCCCTTCGGTGACCCGCGTCGCCAGCCCGCCCTTCAGCCCGTCGACCAGCGGATCGGCACAGGTGGCGCGCAAGGCCGCCGAGATGCGCTCGGGCCCGGCCGCCCCGCCGAGCAGCAGGTTCTCCGCCAGCGTGCCCTCGAACATCTCGGCCTGCTGCGGAATCAGCGTCGCGATCGTGCGCAGCGTCGATGCCGGATCGGACTCGCGCGCGCCGTCGAAATGCAGCGAGCCTTCCGCCGCCTCGTCCAGTCCTGCGAGCAGGCGCAGCAGCGTGCTCTTGCCGGCACCGCTGGGGCCGATCAGGGCGTAGTGGCGACCGCGCTCCAGTTCGAGCGTGTCGATACGGATGCCCGCGCCCTCGCGTGCGCCCGCGTGCTCGAAGCGCAAGCCCTCGATGGCGAGCCGCTGCCAGTGATCGGACGACGACGAACGCACCGTCGGCACTTCCACCTCCCGCGCCTCCAGCAAGGGCTGCGCGGCCGCATAGTCGGCACGCTGGCGGGCCAGCGACTGGAAGTGCGCCGCGATCGCGGTGATCACCCCGCCGGCCTGCTGCGCATATTCGTAGACCATGAACACCTTGCCGAGCGCGATGCCGGCGGCGGCCCCCGCCACGACGCCAGCGCCGATGGCCCCCGAGGCCTCGGCCGCATACACCGCGACCAGGATGCACCACAGCATGCTGGCGAGCAGATCCACCGAGCACCACTTGATCTCGTTCAGCACGATGTTGCGCTTGAGCGGCCCGAACACCGCCACCAGGCGCTCACCGATCAGCCGCGCCACCCCTTGGCCTCGACGCAGCGCGAGCACCGACAGCACGTTGCCCAGCACATCCACCAACGCGGCCGAATACGCGCGTTCGGCGCGGTTCTCATCCACCGCGAGTTTCATCATGACGCGGTCGAAGCGGGTGATCAGCAGGCCGATCAGCCCATAGCCGACGATGGCCACCCACCCCACCAGCGACGAGATCAGGTACAGCGCGATGATCGGGCCCACCAGCCGCACCGTGTTCTGCAGGTAGATGAACTGGCTCTGCGCGAAGTCGTACAACGCATGGGTGCTCTGCTGTACCCGGTGGGTGACCTCGCCCGAATGGTGGCGCTCATGCCAGGCCAGCGGTGCCGACATCAGGCGCCCGACAAGGAGCGCCGACAGGCGCTCGCGCACCTTCAGCGCGACATTGCGCTCCAGGATCCGCCCCGGCCCGTGCAGCACCCAACTGGCGACGATGGCGGCGAACACCAGCCCGAGCCAGCGCGCCGCCGCCGGCAGCGAATCCAGCCCGCCGGCCTGGATGGCGTTGATCGCATTCCCCGCGAGCCAGGGCACGCCCAGCTTGAACAACTGCGATGCGAGCAGCAGCAGGAAAGCGCCAAGAATCACATGGCGAACGCCGGCGGCGTGATGCCACAGCGCCTTGTACAGGGCCGGCAGGCTGACCGGGCGTTCGTGCGGGGTATGGGCTTCGTCGACGGCGACGGCGGGCGGGTGAGGCAACGGGTCCTCGAGAGCGGCGGAGGTGGGCTCGGTCATGATGGTGACCTCGAAGGTCAGTTTGTCGTTTGGATTTCCGGCTCGCAGCTATCGTCGCATGCCGGCGCGTCGTCGAACAGCCCGATCTGCGCCGCACCGCCGCTGCCGGGCACCTCCTCGGCGAAACGCACTCCGACGCCCAGCAGCCGCACCGGCCGGGCGCCCCGCCCGTGCGCCTCGTCGAGCAACGCCAGCCACACCGTCTCGTCGGGTGCCGTGGACACGCATTCGGCGGTGGTCTGGGTGAAATCGGCGAACTTGATCTTCACCACCGCCTTGTGCACCGGGCGCGATTCGCTCGCCCGGGCGAAGCGGCGGCGAAACTCCTCGATCAGCGCCGGCAGCGCGGCGCGACAGGCTGCCAGATCGGGCAGATCGACGACATAGGTCGTCTCCACCGACAGCGACTTGCGAATGCGGTCCGGCCGCACCGGACGCTCGTCGATGCCGCGGCACAGCCGGTGCAGGCTGGCGCCGAAGCTGCCGAACTCGTGCGCCAGCTCGGCGAGGCTCCACGCCCGCAGATCGCCGCAGGTCTGCACCCCCAGCCCGTTCAGCTTCGCCGCGGTGACCTTGCCGACGCCGAAGATCTTCTTCACCGGCAATGCCGCGACGAAGGCGTCCACGTCCTGCGGCCGCAGGACGAACTGGCCGTCCGGCTTGTTCCAGTCACTCGCCACCTTGGCGAGGAACTTGTTCGGCGCGATGCCCGCCGACGCGGTAATGCCCACCTCTTCGCGGATGCGCGCGCGGATCTCCTGCGCCATCAACGTCGCCGAGCCGCGGCAGCGATCGACCCCGGTCACGTCCAGATACGCCTCGTCGAGCGACAGCGGCTCCACCAGCGGCGTGTAGTCGCGGTAGATGGCGAGGATGCGGCGCGATGCCTCGCGGTAGCGGGTGAAATCGGGCGGCAGCAGGATCAGTTGCGGGCACAGTTTCAGCGCCCGCGCGGTGGACATCGCCGAATGGACGCCGAAGGCGCGCGCCTCGTAATTGCAGGTCGCGATCACCCCGCGCTGCTCCGCCCGGCCGCCTACCGCCAGCGGCTTGCCCGCCAGCGAAGGGTCGTCGCGCGTCTCGACCGCGGCGTAGAAGCAGTCGCAATCGCAGTGGATGATCTTGCGCATGATTTAGCGCAGGGCGTTCACCGGCCCGCAGCGGCTCGCCCCGGGCTTCGAGGATGCGACTCGGTCGCGGCAGGCGTGCGGGGTGTTCCCGGCGCCGGCGAGGACTGTCCGCGTCCGAAGGGCGAGTTCCGCAGCCGGCAGAGGGAATGCCCCGTGCGACTGACGCGGCAGGGGACGCATTACATGCGCAATCCAAAACCCGCGAAAAAGCCCGCACGCGGCGGGCTCACGACCGACTTCACCGCAACCGACCGATCACTCGAACGTCGTCGCCCGCTTCACCCGGCGCTGGCGCACCGCCTCGGCCAGCACGTCGAGCACCACCACGCTGTCTTCCCAGCCGATGCAGGCATCGGTGATGCTCTTGCCGTACTCCAGCTCCTTGCCCGGAATCAGGTCCTGGCGGCCCTCCTTCAGGTGCGACTCCACCATCACGCCGATGATGCGGTCGTCGCCGTTCGCCATCTGTGTCGCCACGTCGCGCGCGACCTCGATCTGCAGCCGATGCTGCTTGCGGCTGTTGGCATGCGAGAAATCGATCATCACCTTCGCCGGCACGCCACCCGCGGCCAGATCCTTGCACGCCGCCTCGACGCTCGCCGCATCGTAGTTTGTGCTCTTGCCGCCGCGCAGGATGGCGTGGCAATCCTCGTTGCCGCGCGTCGACACGATCGCCGAATGCCCCGCCTTCGTCACCGAAAGGAAGTGGTGCGGCGACTGCGCCGCCTTGATCGCATCCACCGCGATCTTGACGTTGCCGTCGGTCCCGTTCTTGAAACCCACCGGGCACGACAGCCCCGACGCCAGCTCGCGATGCACCTGGCTCTCGGTCGTGCGCGCGCCGATCGCCCCCCAACTGATCAGGTCGGCGATGTACTGCGGCGTGATCATGTCGAGGAACTCGGTGCCCGCCGGCAGGCCAAGCTCGTTGACCTCCCACAGCAGTTTGCGCGCCAGGCGCACCCCCTCGTTGATGCGGAAGCTGTTGTCGAGGTAGGGGTCATTGATCAACCCCTTCCAGCCCACCGTGGTGCGCGGCTTCTCGAAATACACCCGCATCACCACCAGCAGGTCCTCCTTGAGCCGGTCAGCCTCGACCTTCAGCTTGCGCGCATACTCCATCGCCGCGTCGGCGTCGTGGATCGAGCATGGCCCGATCACCACCAGCAGCCGGTCGTCCGCGCCATAAAGGATGCGGTGGATCGCCTGCCGCGCCTCGTAGGCGACCTCGGCCGCCTTGGGCGTCGCGGGGAACTCGCGCAGCACATGGGCCGGCGGCACGAGTTCCTTGATCTCCTTGATGCGGACGTCGTCGATATGGATCTTCATGGAAGCAGGCATGCTGGCAGTCTGTGCTAAATCGAAGGAAAGAGTTTGATTCTAGCCGAAGTCGCCGCCCCCCTGCTCCGGCAAGAAATCCCGATGCGAGGGGGAATAAACGCCCGCTTCCGGATGTTTACCGGGCACAACCCACAACAGGAGACGCACCATGAACCCCAAGCGCACGTTTCTCGCCCCGCTCGCCCTGCTCGTCCTGTCCGCCTGCTCCGGCATGTATGGCCACTCCGGCACGATGCCGGCCATGACCCGGGACGGCGTGCTGGTGAACCCGGCCGGCATGACCCTCTACACCTTCGACAAGGATCCCGCCGACGCCACCAAGAGCGTCTGCAACGGGCCTTGTGCCACCAACTGGCCGCCGCTGGCCGCCGACAAGAGCGCGTCGGTGAGCGGCGACTGGAAGCCGATCATGCGCGACGACGGCAGCATGCAGTGGTCGTACAAGGGCAAACCGGTGTACCTGTGGGTCAAGGACATGAAGCCCGGTGACCGCAGCGGTGACGGCGTGAACGGCGTGTGGCGGATTGCCCGGCCCTGAGCCGCGAGCGCGCCCGGCATGCCGTCGCAACAGGCGCTGCTCGCCGAGATCCCCCGTCTGCGCCGCTACGCCAGGGCGCTGACGGGCGATGCGGCGCGTGCGGACGACCTGGTGCAGGACACGCTGGAGCGCGCGCTCGGCAAGTGGCTGCTGTGGCGGCCCGGGAATCTGCGCGCCTGGCTGATGACGATGATGCACAACCTGTTCGTCAATGAGGTGCGTGCCGCATCCGCGATCGAGTATCGCGACGATGACGACCTGCCGGACGCCCCGGTTCGCGCCCGCCAGACCGACGGTCTGGAACTGCGCGACCTCGACCGCGCCCTGCAGGCGCTGCCCGCCGAGCAGCGCGAAGTGCTATTGCTGGTGGGCCTCGAGGAACTCGCCTACGAGGAGGTTGCACGCATCACCGGCGTGCCGGTCGGCACGGTGATGTCGCGTCTTTCGCGCGCGCGCGGGCGACTGCGCGGCCTGCTGTCCGGCGCTGCTCCACACCCGACGAGCTCGGGCAAACCCCGTCTGCGAGTGGTGAAGTGAGCGCCAAACCCCCCTTCACGGATGCCGACCTCAATGCCTGGGTGGACGGCCGTCTCGACGCCGACGGACGCGCCGCGGTAGACGCGTGGCTCACGGCCCACCCCGAACGCGCACGCGAACTCGAGGACTGGCGCAAGATCAACGATCGCCTGCGCACGGCCTACGAAGCGAGGCTGCACGAAGCCGTACCGACGCACCTGAAGACGAGCTTGCCACGACGACGGCACTCGCTGCAGGTCGCCGCCATCGTCGGCTGGCTGGCGCTGGGGGGGCTGATCGGCGCAGCCGGCGGATATCGCTACGGCAGCCGCGAAGCGCCCGCACCCGCCCAGCCGTCTGCCACGCGCTCGGCAGCCGCGCCGATGGACCTCGCCCGCCGCGCTGCCATCGCCCATGCGGTCTATAGCCCGGAACAGCGCCATCCGGTGGAGGTCGGCGCCGATCAGGAGGCACATCTCGTCGCCTGGCTGTCGAAGCGCCTCGGCACGCCGCTGCGCGTTCCACAGCTCGACGCGCAGGGTTATCACCTGGTGGGCGGCCGCCTGCTGGCCACCGACGCCGGCCCCGGCGCCCAGTTCATGTACGAGGATGTCACCGGCGAACGGCTGACGCTCTACGTCAGCGCCCGGCAGGCGGCGGACACCGGCACCGGCTTCCGCTTTGCCGAGGAGCAGGGCATCGCGGTCTTCTATTGGGTCGATCGCGGCTTCGCCTACGCGCTGTCGGGCAAGGCCACGCGCGAGGTGCTGCTGCCCACGGCCGAAGCCGTCTATCGGCAGCTCGCGCCTTGAACCGAATTCCGCTTCGGGCGTCAGACTGCTGCAGGCGTCACACGCAGGCACCGCCCGACGGCGCCCGATGGCCAACGATCGCCGCAGGCCGAAGCGTGCCGGCAGCCTTGCCCGGCAGCCGAGACAAAAACCCCGAACGAGCCCCGCAATCATGCTCATCCAACGTCCTTCCGACATCCTTCCGTCCGAAATCACGCCACGCTCCCTGTTCGTCGATCGCCGCCGTTTCATGCGCGACGCCGGCCTGCTGCTCGCGGCCGGCGCGATCGGTGGCGTCCTGCCGAGCGCCGAGGCGGCCGTGGGCGCCGCATCGAAGCTCGCCCCGCTCGCCTCCTCGCCGTTCAGCACGAGCGAGGAGAAGACCAGCTACAAGTCGGTCACCACCTACAACAACTTCTACGAGTTCGGCACCGACAAGGGCGACCCGGCGGAGAACGCCGGCCGCATGGCCACGCGGCCGTGGACGGTGCGCGTCGATGGCCTGGCCGGCAAGCCGAGGACCTTCGACATCGACGAACTGCTGCGGCTCGCACCGCTCGAGGAGCGCATCTACCGCATGCGCTGTGTCGAAGGCTGGTCGATGGTGATCCCCTGGGTGGGGTTTCCGCTGGCAAGCCTGCTGAAGCAGGTCGATCCGCTGGGCAGCGCGAAATACGTCGAGTTCGTCACCCACTACGATGCCAAGGTGATGAGCCGACTGCCTGTGCTCGACTGGCCCTATACCGAAGGGTTGCGCCTGGACGAAGCGTTGCATCCGCTGACCCTCCTGTCCGTCGGTCTTTACGGCGAGCTGCTGCCGAACCAGAATGGCGCCCCGGTGCGACTGGTGGTGCCCTGGAAGTATGGCTTCAAGAGCGCAAAATCCATCGTCGCCATCCGCCTGAGCGACAAGCAGCCCGCCACCGCGTGGAACAAGGCGGCGAAGCATGAGTACGGCTTCTATTCGAACGTGAACCCGCAGGTCGATCACCCGCGCTGGAGCCAGGCCACCGAGCGGCGCATCGGCGAGTTCCGCAAGCGGCCGACGCTGATGTTCAACGGTTACGCCGAGCAGGTCGCCAGCCTTTACCAGGGCATGGACCTGCGCGCCAATTTCTGAGTCCCGTACCATGATGACGATGTTGCAGACCCCGAGCCGAACGCAGATCGGCTGGATCAAGGCCGTTGTGTTCGTGCTCTGCCTGCTGCCGGCGCTGCGCCTCGCCCTGGGCTGGCAGGACGACACGCTGGGCGCGAATCCGATCGAGGCCATCACGCACGCCAGCGGCGACTGGACGCTGCGCTTCCTGCTCATCACGCTGTGCGTCACCCCGCTGCGCCGCCTCACCGGGCTCAACTGGCTGTTGCGGGTGCGCCGCATGCTCGGCTTGTTCGCGTTCGCCTATGGCTGCGCGCACCTGACGACCTATCTGTGGCTGGACCAGTTCTTCGACTGGATGGCGATCGCGCGCGACATCCTGAAACGCCCGTTCATCACGGTCGGCTTCGCCGCGCTGGTCTTGATGACGCCGCTGGCACTGACCTCCAACGCCTGGTCCATCCGTCGCCTGGGCGGGCGCAAGTGGCAGGCCCTGCACCGCTCGGTGTATGGCATCGCCATCCTCGGCGTGGTTCATTACTGGTGGCTGGTGAAGGCGGACGTGCGCGAACCGATGCTCTACGCCTTCGCGCTGGCGTGGCTGCTGGGCCTGCGCGCATGGTGGCGCGAACTGGAGCGGCGCCGGCAACAGTCCATGCCGCCACCGGTTCCGGCCTTCAAGGGTCGTGTCATCCGCATCGTGCCGACGGACAAGTAGCACGCCCCGGCGACCTCGGCCGTCCTTGCGGTGCCCTCGAGGC
>SHNC01000258.1 GCA_004295105.1 Betaproteobacteria bacterium
CCCCGCGACGCGTCGCGCTGGCTTCCACCGACACCGTGATCGCGGCGATCGCGGCTGCCGAAGCCGCGTTTCCGGCCTGGCGCGACACACCGCCCGCCAAGCGCGCCCGCATCATGTTCCGCTTCAAGGAACTGCTCGAGCAGCATGCGGACAGGATCTGCGAACTCATCACCGCCGAGCATGGCAAGGTGCTCAGCGACGCGATGGGCGAGCTGCAGCGCGGCATCGAGAACGTCGAGTACGCCTGCTACGCGCCCGAATTGCTCAAGGGCGAGCACAGCAAGAACGTCGGTCCGGCCATCGATTCGTGGAGCGAATTCCAGCCCCTGGGCGTGGTGGCCGGCATCACGCCGTTCAACTTCCCGGCGATGGTGCCGCTGTGGATGTGGCCGCTGGCGGTCGTCTGCGGCAACACCTTCGTTCTCAAGCCGTCGGAGAAGACGCCCTCGTCCACGCTGCTCGTCGCCGAGCTCGCGTCGCAGGCGGGCCTGCCCCCGGGCGTGCTCAACGTCGTCAATGGCGACAAGGAGGCCGTCGATGCCTTGCTCGACAGCCCCGTGGTGCAGGCGGTGAGCTTCGTTGGCTCGACGCCCATCGCGCAATACATCTACGAGGCCGGCTGCGCCGCGGGCAAGCGCGTGCAGGCGCTGGGCGGCGCCAAGAATCACGCCGTGGTCATGCCCGACGCCGATCTCGATAACGCCGTCTCCGCCCTGATGGGCGCCGCTTACGGCTCGTGCGGCGAGCGCTGCATGGCCATCCCGGTGGTGGTGGCGGTCGGCGACGAGGCGGGCGATGCGCTGGCGCAGCGGCTGTCGTCCGCCCTGGACCGGATGAAGGTGGGCCCGGGCACGGTTGCCGGCAACGACATGGGGCCCCTGGTGACGGGCGCCCATTGCGAGAAGGTCCGCGGCTACGTCGATGCAGGCACCCGCGAAGGCGCCACGCTGGTCGTGGATGGCCGCGACGCGGTCGTGCCGGGGGGCGGCGAAGGCTTCTTCCTGGGAGGGTGCCTGTTCGACCATGTGACGCCCGACATGAGCATCTACCGCGACGAGATCTTCGGCCCGGTGCTGTGCATCGTGCGCGTCCAGTCTCTGGACGAGGCCATGGCGTTGATCGACGCGCACGAGTACGGCAACGGCACGTGCATCTTCACGCGCGACGGCGAGGCGGCCCGTTACTTCACCGACCGCATCAAGGTCGGCATGGTGGGGGTCAACGTGCCGCTGCCGGTGCCCGTTTCCTACCACAGCTTCGGTGGCTGGAAGCGCTCGCTGTTCGGCGACCTGGGTGCCTACGGACCGGACGGCGTGCGCTTCTACACGCGGCGCAAGACGATCACCCAGCGTTGGCCGTCATCGGGCGTGCGCGAGAAGGCCGTGTTCACCTTCCCGAGCCACCACTGAAACGACCCCGTTCTCGCGCCCGGCATCGATCCCGGTCATGCCTCCCGACGCCATCGTCGCGAAGCGGAGGGAGCGTGCCGCGCGCGGCGGGGGAGGTCAGGCAGCCAGGCTCAGACCGAGCACGACGTTCGTCGTGTAGTTCTCACGCAGGAACTCGATGAACCTGTCGCGGAACTGCCGGGTGTGGTCATGGGCCAGCTCGTCGGCCCTGGCGACATCGCGTGCCCGAATGGCCTCGAGCATCGCGTCGTGCTCGTCCGTGAGCAGGTGGGCCTCGGTCGTGCGTTCGAGGAAGTTGAAGTGCAGGTGCATCATGCGGCGACCCTCGTCCAGCAGGCGGCCGTAGAAGCTTGCCAGGTAAGGGTTTCGACCGGCATTCGCAATGGCCATGTGGAAGTCCTTGTTGGTCGCCGACATGGCCAGGTGATCACCCGTTCTGACGGCGGCCTCGAAGCGGCGCTGCTCCCGCGCGATGATCCGCAGGTCTTCGTCGGTGTGGCACTCGGCGGCCAGGCGGGTGTTCATCCGCTGCGCGATGTCCAGGGCGTCGATGTACTTGGGGAAGGTCGCGATCTCCAGCGGCGCGACGATCGTGCTGCGATTGGGCAGCGTGACGACCAGCTCTTCGCCCGCCAGGCGGATGAGCGCCTCGCGCACCGGCGAGCGCGACATGTCGAAGCGCTCGGCGAGCGTCGTTTCGTCGAGCAACTGCCCGGGCGCCAGATCGAGCGACAGGATTTCGGTCCGCAAGGTGTCGTAGACGCTCTTCCAGCCGGACCCCTTGGCGCGCTTGTTCTCTTCTTCCTGACTCACGGTCGTTTCCTCGATGCGGCAACGGCCTGACGATACCAGCGAGGCAACCGTGTCGACAACATGTATTTTTCTATTGACTTGAAGACACTGTGTCGACATAATTTCTCTTGTCGGCACAGTGACGACACAAAATCTCCGAAGCGCCATACAAGACCAATCGGCGCACGGATCCACACAAGGAGCGGGACCGTGAAAACATCCAGACTCACCTCGATTGCGGTTCGGCTGATCGCCGCGACCGCCGTTTGCACCGCCTCTGCCGTGGCCGTGGCCCAGCAGTCCAATCAGGGGCAGGGATACTGGCAGCAGGTGCAGAAGGCCGGCGCGCTGCGTTGCGGCGCCGCCGTTGCGCCGCCGTATGTGATGCGGGATCCAGTGACGGGCGAGTACTCGGGCTTCTTTGCCGACCTGTGCCGCCAGTTCGCCGACGTGCTCAAGGTGAAGGCGCAGTTCGTCGACACCAACTGGGACAACATCGTCGCCGGCCTGCAGTCGGGCAAGTGGGACATGTCGATGGCGCTCAACCGCACGCCCCCGCGCGCGATGGCCGTCAATTTCTCCATTCCGGCCACCAAGTACGAGATCTCGCTCGCCTACAACAAGACCAACCCGAGGCTGCCGGCGAATCCGCGCAGCGTCGCCGACATCGACAAGCCCGAGATCACCCTGGCCGTCATGTCCGGTACGGCAGCAGACAAGGCCATCTCCGCGGCAATCAAGAAAGCCAAGCTCATCCGCCTGCCCAGCGCGGACGAGACCCGCCTGGCAGTCATTTCCAAGCGCGCAGACCTGGTCGTCGATGCGTCCGACACCAACCAACTGTTCACTCAATCCAATCCGGATTGGGCTGTCGCCTTCAACCCGGTGCCGGCGCTCGCCTCCCAGGGCGTTTCGTTCGGCCTTCCGCTGCAGATGTCGGCGTCCGACGTGGCGGTGGTGAATATCTTCCTCGAGGAGAGGATGGCCACCGGCGAAATCGATGAGCTCGTGCGCAAGTCGGTGGATCAGGTCTTGAAGAAAACCAACGGCAAGTGAGCCCGGCGTCCGCGCGCGCCGGGTATCGGCTCACCGCGTAGATCCACGCACCGAAGATCGAGTTGACGAGCAGGCGCGGCCATTCGCGCAGGGCCCTTGTTCGCCCGTACGCAGGGGATCCGGGTCAGCGGCCTGGTGCCCGCGAAATGCAGGAAGGATGCGCAGAGAGCCATTTCTGACGCACCGAAAACAAATGAGGAGACATCGAGTGTTCAGGACATCGCTGCTTGCAGCAGTCAGCGTGATCGCCGTCGGCCCGACGGCACACGCTGCGGATTACAACTACACCTTTTACGGCAAGGTCGACGCCTTTGCCGAGTACGACTGGGGCGGCAACGAAGGAAATCGCATCGCGGTCGATTCCGGCGGCCTCGCCGGCACCCGTCTGGGCGTGAAGGGCGACATCAGCCTGGCCAACATCGCTCCGGACCTGAAGGCCATCTATCAGCTCGAAGCGGGTCTCTTCGTCACCAACGGTCACCTGGGTCAAGGCGGGCGTCTGGCCGGACGCCAGGCCTACGCCGGTGTCGCGGGACGCTTCGGCACGCTGACCGTGGGGCGGCAATACACGCCGCTGCTCAACACCATTGCGACCTTCGACTCCTTCGGGCAGGGCTACGGCTCACCGACCAACGACGGTCAGGTCAGCTTCGGCCTGGATTCACGCTATGACAACGCGCTGGTCTACGCGACGCCGGACATGAGTGGCCTCAGCGCGAACGTGATGGTGGCGGCCGGTGGCGAAACCGGAAAGACCGGCAACAACACGACAGGCCTGAACCTGATGTACGTCAGCGGGCCGCTGGGACTGGGCGTGGCGTATCAGCGTGACGACCACAACCTCGCCGAAGCCGGCACCGTCCGGAACGTCTTTGCCGGCGCTTCCTACAAGCTCGGCCCGGTCAAGGTGATGGGCGGCTACGGCGACGTGCGCACATCGCTTGATGCCGCCGGCGTCGCACGGCGCAAGGAATGGTTGCTCGGCGCGCAGATCGACGTGACACGCAATGGCCAACTGTGGCTCGACTACGGCGTGGGCAAGACGAAGGAGGCCAGCCCGAGTGACAAATCCACCGCGATGAGCGCTGCCTGGGTGCAGACGCTGACCGAGCAGGCGCGAGTGTATTTCGTGGCTTCCGTACATGAGAACGACCCGGGCGCGGCGCTGGTTCCGGTGGGCACCGCATCCTCGAGCGCGTATTCCGTTTCCCCCGGGGATACGGCCAAGGCGCTTGCCGTCGGCTTCCAGTACGACTTCTGAAGGAGACAGACATGACGACCAGCGCGACGTTGCAACTGGGGAACACGATGAAGAGCGTGGCATCACCGCTCGCTGACACGACGAGGAGCGCGGCGCTGCCGCTCGTGAAGGTGGCTGGCCTGCACAAGAGCTACGGGCCGCAGATTCAAGTGCTCAAGGGCCTGGATATCGAGATGAAGCCCGGCGAGCGACTGGTCGTCATCGGTCCCAGCGGTGGCGGAAAGAGCACCTTGCTGCGCGTGATGATGGGCCTGGAGGAAATCGACAAGGGGGCCATCTCCTTCGACGGCAAGCCCTACATCAGCGCGCGCGGCGACGGGCGCAAGACGCAGATCGACACCGCGGTGCGCCGCGAGATCGGCATGGTGTTCCAGCACTACACCCTGTTTCCGCACCTGAACATCCTGGAGAACCTCATCCTCGCGCCGTGCAAGGTGCGCGGGGAGTCCAGGAAGGACGCCAGCGAGCGCGCGGAAGGCCTGCTTGCCCGCTTCGGGCTCGGCGCCAAGGCGCGCGCCTACCCCAGCCAGCTTTCGGGGGGGCAGAAGCAGCGGGTCGCGATCGCGCGTGCGCTGATGCTCGACCCGAAGCTCATGCTGTTCGATGAGGTCACCTCGGCGCTGGACCCCGAGCTGGTCGCCGAAGTGGAGCAGGTGATCATGCAGCTCGCCGGCCAGAACATGCCGATGATGATCGTGACCCACGACATGTGGTTCGCCAGGAACATCGCTTCGCGCGTGGTCTTCTGTGCCGGCGGGGTGGTCGTGGAGGATGGCCCGCCCGAGCAGGTCCTGGGCGCGCCCGTGCAGGAAAGGACGCGCGAATTCATCGACCGCGTCTTCCACATCCGGCAGTGAGGCGGCCATCATGGACTACACCTTCGACTTCCACGCGATAGGCCAGAACATGGGGCCGCTGATCGACGGACTGGTCATGACAATCCAGTTGACGATCGCGGCCAACCTGGTCGGGGTGACGCTCGGGTTCGTGATCGCCCTGCTCGCGCTGAGCCGGTGGGCGGCAGTGCGGACGCCGGTGATGCTCTTCGTCGAGTTCTTCCGGTGCACCCCGGCGATCGTTCAGATCATCTGGATCTTCTACTGCGTCCCGATCCTCTTCGATGTGTATTTCGACTCGCTGACAATGGGCGTCATCGCACTCGGCCTCAACCTGGCGGCGTTCAATGCCGAGGCCTACCGCGCCGCCATCCAGACGGTACCGCGCGAGCAGCTCGATGCCGGCATCGCCCTCGGGCTCAGTCCGATCCAGCGCATCGCGTACATCGTGCTGCCTGTCGCCGTGAGGGCGTCGGTACCGGTGCTGATCACCAACGGCATCGGGTCGTTCCAGCAAAGCGCCCTGGTCGCGCTGGTGGGCGTGCAGGACCTGATGTATGCCGGAAAGTTTCTCGCCACCGAGACGTACCGGCCGATCGAGACCTTCACCGTGATCGCGCTCATCTACCTGGCCGTCTCATTTCCCGTGTCGCAACTCGTCGAGTATCTCGAGCGGCGCCGTGGCGCGGCATCACATTGAGAGGTTCATGCCATGACTATCGACTTTGGAATCGTGCTCGGCTTCAAGGCTGCCCTGCTCCAGGGATTGCTGATGACGCTGAAGCTGACGCTGGTCTGCGTGCTGCTCGGTTGCGTCCTGGGCTTCGTCGTCAGCCTCGCAAGAGGCTCGCGCAACTGGCTGGTCCGCGGCGTGAGCAGGGGCTACGTGGAGTTCTTCCGCGGCACGCCGGTCATCGTCCAGCTCTTCTGGATCTTCTTCTGCCTGCCGCTGGTGCTGGGCGTGGAGTTGTCCAACTTCACCTCGGCCGTGATTGCGCTGACCCTGTACATGGGCGCGATCACCAGCGAGACCTTCCGCGCTTCGCTCAAGAGCGTGGGGCGCGAACAGCTCGACGCGTGCATCGCGCTGGGGCTGCCGCGATGGACGCAGATCACCAGCGTCATCCTGCCCCAGGCCGTCATCCGGGCCGTCCCGACGCTGCTGTCGAACTGCGTCAGCCTGTTCAAAGAGAGCGCGCTGGTCTCGGCGGTCGGCATGGCGGACCTGATGTTCATCGGCCAGAACATCTCGAACAACACGGCGCGTCCGATCGAGGTGCTCACAATCGTCGCGGTGATCTATTTCGTCATCGCCTTTCCCCTGACCCGAGCGGTAAGCCACGTCGAACGACGTGTGCTCGCCAAGCTCGCCGCATGAAGCGCCATCCGGCGCCACCCACCACCCACTGGAGTTCTGCTATGAAAATGACCGGCGTCATGCCCGCACTCGTCACCCCGTTCGATGCCGAGGGCAAGATCGATTTCAACAAGTTCGAGAAGCTGCTCACCAAGCTGCGCGCCGACGGCGTCAAGGGCTGGGTGCCGTGCGGCTCGACGGGGGAATACAACGCGCTGACCGCCGACGAGCGCGCGGCGGTGCTCAAGTTCGTCGCCGAGTTCGCGAACAGGGACGAGCTGCTGATCGCCGGCACCAATGCCGGATCCACCTGGGAAGTCATCGAACACACCCGGCGGGCCCGTGAGCTGGGCTATCGCACCGTGCTGCTGTCGGCGCCGTTCTACGCGACGCCCGCTCCCGACGAGCTGATCAAGCACTATCAGGCGGTGCTCGACGCGGTCGATGTCGAGATCGTGCTCTACAACTACCCGCCCAAGGTCGGTGTGGAGGTCGGGCTCGACGTCCTCGAGGCGTTCAAGGGCGAACCGCGCGTCATCGGCATCAAGGAGTCCAGCGGCAATCTGCTGCGCGCCATCGACATCCGTGCGCGCTACGGCGACCGCTATCAGCTCACCAACGGTTCCGACGACCAGACGCTGGATTTCTTCCTGTGGGGCGCCACCTCGTGGATCTGCGGCCCGGCGAACTGCATGGCGAGGGCCTGCGTCGACTTGGTCAACACCATCGAAGCTGGCGACTGGATGGCCGCACGCGACAAGATGCAGGTGATCTACGGCGCCATGTCGAGCCTGGAGAGCGGCAAGTTCGTGCAGAAGGTGAAGTACGGCTGCGAGCTGGCGGGCACCCCCGTCGGCGACGGTCGCGCACCGCTGCAACCGCTGTCCAGCGAGGAAAAGGCTGCGTTCCGTCGCGCCATGGAGCCGGTGCTGGGCTGAGCCTTGCCGCCCCGCGGCCGGGCGCGTCCGGCCGCCCGATGGCGCCGCTCGCGACGCCATCGTACCCACAGGAGTCACAATGATGCGCTTCAAGAAGGTGGCCTCCATCGGATTCCCGGGAGAGCCGGCATGAATCACTCGAAGGGTCCGATCGCCGTCGTGGGCGCCGGGATCATCGGCACGACCCTGGCCTTTGAGCTCCAGCGCCGCGGCGAGTCAGTGGTGCTCGTCGACCGCGATGCCCCGGGCAAGGGCGCCTCCTACGGCAACATGGCGAGCATTGCGGTCACCGAATTCCTGCCGGCCTCCCGGCCCGCGGTCTGGGCGCAGATGCCCAAGTGGCTGCTGGACCCGGAAGGCCCGGTGCGAATTCGTCCTGGCTACCTGCCGCGCCTGCTGCCGTGGTTCCTCCGTTTCCTGGCCGCAAGCAGGCCGTCGAAGCTGCGCGAGCTGGAGGCGGCCGGCGCCGTGCTGTGCCAACGCGTGCATGAGGACCTGGACGCGTTGCTGCGCCACACCGGGCTGAGCCACATGCTCAGTGTCGAAGGCTGCCTGAGCCTGTACCGCGACGACGCCGAGTACCGCGCCGACCGCGAGCACATCGAGCTGCTCGAGCGCTTCGGCTTTCGCCATGAGGTGCTCGACGGCAACGCCGCACGCGCACTCGAGCCGGCCCTGACTCGCGAGATCGGCCGTGCGGTGCTGTTCCCCGACAACCGCTCGATCTCCGACCCGTATCGCTTCGTCACGGCCATCGCCGAGCGTTTTCTGGCCCTGGGGGGCACGATCGAACGCGGCGAGGTCGCGGACTTCGAGGATCGCGACGGCGCGGTCTCGGCGCTGCGACTGAAGGATGGCCGGCGCATCGCCGCTTCACGCACCGTGATCGCGGCGGGCGCCTACACCGCGAGGCTGTCCAGGCTGCTCGACGAGCCGATCCCGCTGGAAACCGAACGGGGCTACCACACCCAGATCATGGCGCCGGGCATCGCCATGCGTCATTCGATCATCTGGCCGGCGCGCGCCTTCATGGTCACGCCCACCGCCGGCGGCATCCGGGTCGGCGGCACGGTGGAGATGGCCGGCCTCGACGCCGCGCCGGACTACCGGCGCGCCCGTGTGCTGCTCAAGCGCGCGCAGGAGGCGCTGCCGCAGTTGCAGGCCGGCGAGGCCTCCGAATGGATGGGCCATCGCCCCGCGCTGCCCGACACCGTGCCGGTCATGGGACCTTCGGCCAAGCGGCGTGCGCTGTACTACGCCACCGGCCATGGTCACCTCGGTCTGACCTACGCGGCCACCAACGCGCGGCTGATGGCCGATCTGCTGACCGGCATCGAGCCACCCATCGATCTCACCCCCTATCGCGTCGACCGGTTCTGAGCGCCTTCACGCCGCACCGGCACGCCCGTCACGGAGCAAGCATGCAAACTCGACTTTTCATCGACGGCCAGTGGGCCGAACCCGTCCACGGGGGCACCTTCCCCGTGATCGATCCGGCCACCGAGGCCGTCATCCACCACGCCCCGGCGGCCACCGCCGCCGACGTCGACCGCGCGGTCCAGGCCGCGCGCGCCGCCTTCGACCATGGCCCCTGGCGGCGCCTCACCGGTGCGGAGCGTGCGCGCTACCTGCGCGCCATCGCCCGGCAGATCCGCGAACGGCTGGAAGAGCTCGCGCGGCTGGAGGTGCTGGACAACGGCAAGCCGCTCCCCGAAGCCCGCTGGGACATCGGCGACGCCGCCGGCTGCTTCGAGTACTACGCGGGCCTGGCGGAGGAACTCGACACGCAGGCCGTCGAGACGATCTCGCTGCCCGATGCGCGCTTCACGTCCAAGGCGGTGCGCGAAGCGGTGGGCGTGGCCGGCGCCATCGTGCCGTGGAACTACCCGCTGCTGATGGCCGCCTGGAAGGTGGCGCCGGCCCTGGCTGCCGGATGCACGATCGTGCTCAAGCCCTCCGAGCTCACGTCCCTGACCGCGCTGGAGCTCGGCGCCATCGCTCAGAAGGTGGAGCTGCCCGCCGGTGTGCTGAACATCGTGACCGGATCGGGGCGGGACGTCGGCCAGCCGCTGAGCGAACATCCCGGGGTGGACAAGCTCGCCTTCACCGGCTCGGTGCCTACCGGCTCGAAGATCATGGCCGCGGCCGCCCGTGACATCAAGCGGGTGAGCCTGGAGCTCGGCGGCAAATCGCCGTTCGTCGTCTTCGACGACGCCGACATTGCCCGGGCCGTCGAGTGGATCATGTTCGGCATCTTCTGGAACCAGGGGCAGGTCTGCTCGGCAACCTCGCGCGTGCTGGTGCAGGAGGGGCTGTACGAGCGGCTGGTGGAGCGACTTGTCGAGGAGACGGGGAAGATCAGGATCGGCAATGGCCTCGAGGACGGCACGCTGCTGGGCCCGCTGGTTTCGAGGGACCAGTTCGACAAGGTGCTGGCGGCGGTGGACAGGGCGCGCGCGGAGGGCGCCAGAGTGGCCACCGGGGGGCGTGCCGCGCCGGGCTTCGCCGCCGGCTACTTCATGGAGCCGACCGTTCTGGTGGATGTCCCCCTCGAAAGCGCGGCCTGGAACGAGGAGATCTTCGGGCCGGTGGTGGCCGTGCGGCGCTTCAGGGACGAAGCGGAGGCGGTGCGCCTGGCCAACGACAGCGTCTTCGGGCTGGGAGCCGCGGTCATGTCGGCGGATGATGCGCGGGCCGAACGGGTCGCGGCGGCCTTGCGGGCCGGCATCGTCTGGATCAATTGCTCGCAGCCGACCTTCACCGAGGCGCCCTGGGGCGGCTACAAGCAGTCCGGCATCGGCCGCGAGCTCGGCCGCTGGGGCCTGAACAACTACCTGGAAACGAAGCAGATCACGCGCTACGTCAGCGACGAACCCTGGGGCTGGTACATCAAATGACGCAGGAGATCATGATGAAGTGGGAGCGCTCGGTGGAACTCGCCCTGGTCCACTGCCAGGGCGAGATCGGCAAGGTCGTGCTCGCCGGCGCGCCGGAGATTCCGGGGGCGACGATGGCCGACAAGATGAATCACATCAATACGGTCGACGACAGTTTCCGTCGCTTCGTGACGTCGGAGCCCCGGGCCGGCGTGCAGATGTCGGTCAACCTTCTGCTGCCGCCGACGCGCCCGGACGCCGACACCGGCTTCATCGTGCTGCAGGCCGACCGGGCGCACCCGATGTCCGGCAGCAACTGCATCTGTGTCGTGACGGCGCTGCTCGAAACGGGCCGGGTGACGATGGTGGCGCCGCAGACGACCGTCCGCCTCGATACCCCGGCGGGGCTGATCACGGCGACCGCATCCGTGGTCGACGGCCGGTGCGTGTCGGTGAGCCTGGACAACGTCCCGGCCTTCGTCGAATCCCTCGACCAGGCGTTGGACACGCCGCGCTGGGGCCGGATCAAGGTCGATATCGCCTTCGGCGGCGTGTATTACGGCATCGTCGACGTCGATCAGATCGGCCTTGCCATCGAGCCGCGCCATGCCCGCGCGCTGGCCGAAGCGGGCATCGAGATCAAGGCGCTGCTGGCCGAGCAGGTCCGTGTCCGGCATCCGGAAATCCCGGGCATCGACGAGGTCGCCTATGTGATGTTCCGCGGTCGCGAACCCGATGGAGCCGTGCGCACCTGCACGACCCTGAAGCCGGGACGGGTGGACCGGTCGCCGTGCGGCACCGGAAGCTCCGCGAACCTGGCGGTGCTGCACGCGCGCGGGGAGGTCAGGTCGGGGGATGCGAGGCGCTCGCGCTCGATCATCGGTGGCGAATTCCTGGCCGAGGTCATCGGCGAGACCACGGTTGCCGGGCGGCCGGCCGTGCTGCCCCGCATCACCGGTCGCGGCTGGGTGTATGGCCGCGAGGAGCTGCGCATCGATGCCGACGATCCCTTCCCGAACGGGTTCGCACTTTCGGACACCTGGGGGCCGCAAGTAGATCTCCTGAACAGGTAGGGGTCGGGCGCCGACCCGGCAATTCCACATCCGGCGTCCTGCATGATTCGAGTGCGAGCGGACGTCTTTCAGGAACCGAAGGAGAGGACCATGGCAGTGGAGAAAGTGGCACTGGTGACCGCGGCCACCCGCGGCATGGGTGCGGCGATCACGCGCGAGCTCGCGGCGAATGGTTACCGCATCGCGCTGATGGCGACCGGGGACGTGACGGAGCTCGCACGGGAGGTCGATGGGCTTGGCATCCAGGGCTCGGTCGCGCAGGATGAAGACCTCGACCGTTTCGTGAAGGCGGCACTCGACCGATATGGTCGCATCGACGCGGTCGTCAATAACACCGGCCATCCACCCAAGGGCGACCTGCTCGCCATCGACGACGCGAGCTGGCACACCGCGCTGGACCTCCTCATCCTGAACGTGCTGCGGGTGATGCGCAGGGTGACGCCCATCATGCAGCGGCAGGGCGGCGGCGCCGTCGTCAATATTTCGAGCTTCGCCGCGGTGATGCCGGAGCAGACCATGCCGGTGTCGTCGTCGCTACGGGCCGCGTTGAGCGCGGTGACGCGTCTCTATGGCGAGCGCTACGCCGCGGACAACATCCGCATGAATTCGATCCTGCCGGGTTTTGTCGACAGTTGGCCGGAAACGCCCGAGAACGTCGCCCGGATACCGGCACGCCGCTTCGGCAGGACGCAGGAAATCGCGAAAACGGTCGCCTTCCTGCTGTCCGACGGCGCCGGCTACATCACCGGCCAGAACATCCGGGTCGACGGCGGCATCGTAAAGACGATCTGAGCCGGGTGGAGGTTCAGGCGAGGGAGCAAGGCGGGGCGCTTCCAACCGCATGATCGCTGCGGTCAATCCCATCGCGCGACGGGGGACGGGCGTAAGCACCCAGGGCCAGGGTGTCGCCCACGCCCTGTGCGCAGCGGTCGATTCCGCGGGCAGCGCGGGGGGCTCGACGGCAGGTGGTGTGGCGCGCGCCACCGCCGTCGCGCTGGCCGATCACCCGGCCATATAGCGCGCCAGAAGGGTGGCCATCGGTTTTGCGGAGCTGGACAACGGAATGCCGCGCAGGCGCAGCAGGCCGAGCGGCATCGGCGGCGGAAAGGGCTCGACCTCGATGCACTGGATGCCATGCCCGACGAGTTCGTCGCGGAACAGCGCCGCCGGGCCGAGGCCGACATAGTCGGTGCGCTGCATCAGTTCCAGCATCAGCATGGACGATGCACAGCGGATCAGGTGCGCCGGTCGCGCCAGGCCCTGCTGCTCCATCCACTCTTCCAGCGCGCTCCCCAGGCTGCCCTGGCTGAGGTTCATGATCCACTTCGCCTTGGCCAGCTCCGCCCAGGTGGTGCGGGTGCCGAGCGGATGCCCGGCTCGCCCGGCGAGCGTGATCTCCACGCTGCCGATGCGCTCGAACGCGACTTCGTAGGGAAGGTTGTCAGGATTGGCCACCGCGATGGCGAAATCCAGCCGGCCTTCGACCAGGTCCGGCAGGATCTGCGTGAGCAGGCCTTCGGTCAGTTGCACTTCGGCATCGGGACGCAGGCGCTCGTATTCGCGCAGCACGCGCGGCAGCACCAGCGCGCCCACCATGGGCGTCACGGCGAGGACGACGTGCGAGCGCGCACCCCCACTCAGCAGCCGCACTTCCTCTGCGCCCTTGTCCAGGATGGACAGGGCCAGCCGCGCATGCGTCAGCAGGGCGGCGCCGGCGGGGGTGAACTCGATGCCCTTGTAGCTTCGGGTCAGCAGTTCGGCGCCGACGTCTTCCTCCAGCTCGTGCAAGGCCTTGGTCAAGGCGCTCTGGCTCAGGTTCATCGCCCGCGCCGCGGCGCGGATCGATCCGCACTCGGCAACCCGCAGCAGCGCCCTCAACTGATGGTCTTTCATCGCGGTAGCCCAAAGATGCGCGGGGCGCCATGCCCCGCCGCCATGCGCTCATGCGGCGCGGATTCACGCCGCCGGGCGCGCGCAAGTGCAGCGCCGACGGGCAGTGTGCCCAGTTCCGGGGGCGGCGCCAAGCATACCCCTGCCACGGACGGGGGTATGTGAATCCGATTGGTTGTCACCCCCGTCAATACGGCGTCTTTTGGAAATCACCAGAAAGCCTAGGATGCGCTCGTAGTCCCAATTGAAGCGGTTTTCTTCAGGAGATAACCATGAGTAACACTGCGACGGCGACGGCGACGGCAACAGCGGTCCATGCACCCGTCTTTCAGGGCAACGACAAGCTGCTCTACGGCATCATCATGGGCGTCATCGCGTTCTGGATGTTCGCCCAGACCACCCTCAACATCGCGCCCGACATGCAGCGCGAGCTCGGTCTCGATTCGAGCATGATGAACATCGCCGTGGCGATCACGGCCCTGTTCTCGGGCATCTTCATCGTCGTCATCGGCGGTCTCGCCGACCGCGTCGGCCGTGTCAAGGTCGTCAATATCGGCTTCTTCCTCAACATGGCCGGCTCGCTGCTGATCGGCCTCGCGCCGACCGGCGACCTGGCCGCCGCCTTCCTGCTCGTCGGGCGCGCACTGCAGGGCCTGTCGGCCGCCTGCATCATGCCCGCCAGCCTGGCGCTGGTGAAGACCTACTGGGATGGTCCGGCGCGCCAGCGTGCGGTCAGCCTGTGGTCCATCGGGTCGTGGGGCGGCTCGGGCGTGTGCTCGCTGTTCGGCGGCCTGGTGACGGCGAACTTCGGCTGGCGCTACATCTTCTTCGCCTCCATCGTCGTGTCGGTGATCGGCCTGCTGATGATCAAGGGCACGCCTGAGAGCAAGGTCGAATCCAAAGGCGACTACAAGTTCGACTTCGCCGGCGTGGTGACCTTCATGATCGCCATGGTCGCGCTGCAGATCGTCGTCACCCAGGGCAACAAGCTGGGCTGGACGAGCCCGCTGATCCTCAGCCTGATCGCCGTCACCGTGGTCTTCGGTTCGCTGTTCTTCCGCATCGAGAGTACGGCTGCGCAGGGCTTCGTCGATTTCAAGCTGTTCCGCAACCCGACCTACACCGGCGCCACGATCTCCAACTTCCTGCTCAACGGCGTCGCCGGCACCCTGCTGGTCTCGCTGCAACTCGTGCAGCTCGGCGGCAACATGACGGCCCAGGAAGCGGGCGCGCTGACCCTCGGCTATGCGGTCGCGATCATCGCCTTCATCCGTGTCGGCGAGAAGCTGCTGCAGCGCTTCGGTGCCCGCAAGCCGATGATCTGGGGCTGTCTGATCACCGGTCTGTCCATCGTGTTGCTGTCGCCGGCCAACCTGATGCTGCACGACTACAAGATCCTGGCCATGATCGGCTACACCCTGTTCGGCGTCGGCCTCGCCTTCTATGCCACGCCCTCCACCGATGCGGCCCTGTCGAGCCTCCCCGCCGCCCAGGCCGGCTCCGGTGCCGGCATCTACAAGA
>SHNC01000223.1 GCA_004295105.1 Betaproteobacteria bacterium
CGGCAACGGCCGCTATGCGCGTGGCGTCATCGGCGACATGGACACCCTATGCGTTCCGGCGTGCAGGTAACGGTGCTCCAGACGCCCGCCCGATCGCCGGGCGCTGGGCGGACCGGTCATCGCCCCGCCCAGCGCCTGGCGATCGCGATCAGACACCGAACGGATGACGACGCAGGATCGTTTCGTCGCGTTCCGGGCCGGTGGAGATGACGTCGATCGGGATCTCGCAGATTTCCTCGATGCGGTGCAGGTAGGCGCGCGCTTCCGGCGGCAGCGCATCCCAGCTCTGCGCGCCGAAGGTCGTACCGCTCCAGCCCGGCATCGTCTCGTAGATCGGCTCGCACGCGGTCACCTCTTCCGACCCCATGGGCAGCAGGTCGATACGCTTGCCGTTCAGCATGTAGCCGGTGCACAGCCGGAGTTCGTCGATACCGTCGAGCACGTCGAGCTTGGTGATGCACAGCCCGGTGACGCCGTTGATGATGATCGAGCGCTTCAGCGCAGCCAGGTCCAGCCAGCCGCAGCGACGCTTGCGCCCGGTGACGGTGCCGAACTCGCGGCCCTTGGTGGACATCTGCTCACCCGGCGTGCCCCTGGTCTCGATGTCGAGCTCGGTCGGGAACGGCCCGCCGCCCACGCGCGTGCAGTAGGCCTTGGTGATGCCCAGCACATAGTGCAGGCGCCCCGGGCCGACGCCCGATCCGGCCGCAGCCTGGCCAGCCACACAGTTGCTGGAGGTAACGAAGGGATAGGTGCCGTGGTCGATGTCGAGCAGCGTCCCCTGCGCCCCCTCGAACAGCAGCGAGCCGCCCGACTTGTTGATCGCGTACAGCTCGGCGGATACGTCCGCCACCATCGGCAGCAACTCCTCGGCATCGGCCATGGCCTGATCGAACACCGGCTGGAATTCCACCGGCTCCGCGCCCAGGTGCCGGGTCAGCACGAAGTTGTGGTATTCGAGGTTGGCCTTCAGCTTCTCAGCGAAGCGCTCGCGGTCGAACAGGTCATACACGCGCAGCGCACGGCGCGCCACCTTGTCCTCGTAGGTGGGGCCGATGCCCTTGCCGGTGGTGCCGATCTTGTCGCACGCGGCCTTCACATCCTCGCGCGCGCGGTCGAGCGCGCTGTGGTAGCCGAGGATGAGCGGGCAGCCCGGGCTGATGCGCAGGCGGTCGCGCACCTTGATGCCACCCGCCTCCAGCGTACGGATCTCGGCGAGCAGGTGATGCGCGTCGAGCACCACACCGTTGCCGATGAAGCAGGCGACGCCCTCGCGCACGATGCCAGACGGCACCAGGTTGAGCTTGTATTCGGTCTGGCCGACGACCAGGGTATGGCCGGCGTTGTGTCCGCCCTGGAAGCGCACCACTCCCCTGGCGTGATCGGTCAGCCAGTCGACGATCTTGCCCTTGCCCTCGTCGCCCCACTGGGTGCCGACGACCACGACGTTCTTTGACATTGCCTCAATCTCCCTGTAACGGCTCGACCTTCCATCGGCCGTCCCGCATGACAAGCTGCCGGTCGCAGCCGGCTTCGTTCCAAGTCCCGTCGTGCCCCGGCAGCGCCGCCACGACGATCTCGCCTCCAGCGCGGAGCGCGGCGATCTCGGCGACGAGCGCTGCATCGCCCGCCATCGGCGCGAGGATCGCGCCGGCCGAGGGCGCCTGCGGCAGCCGCCAGACCAGTTCGCGCAGGTCGAGGCTGAAGCCGGTCGCCGGCCGCGCGCGCCCGAAGGCCGCGCCGACGCGGTCGTAACGCCCGCCCAGCGCCAGCGCCGCGGGCGATCCGCCGCCATAGGCGGCGAACACCACGCCGCTGTGATAGTGATAGCCGCGCAGATCGGCGAGGTCAAAGCTGATCGGCAGATCGCCGAGGGCCTGCGCCAGCACGTGCAGTTCGCCCAGGGCAGCGACGATTTCGGGCTCCTGCGGCAGGCGCCGGGCCGCCTCCTCCAGCACTTCCGGCCCGCCATAGAGTTCCGGCAGGGCCAGCAGCGCGCTACGCACCGGCTCGGCGACGTCCGCGATGCGCAGACGCAGCTCCGGGACGTCCTTGGCCTGCAGCAGGTCGAAAAGCTCCTCTTCGCGGTCCGGCACCAGACCTGTCCTTCCCGCGAGTGCGTGGAAGATGCCGACATGGCCGATGTCGATGCGCGTCGCCGGCACTTCGGCCAGCCGCAAGACTTCGGCGAGCAGGCGCAGGATCTCGATGTCGGCCTCGATCCCGGCATGGCCATAGAGTTCGGCACCGAGTTGCAGCGGCTCGCGCGTCGCGGTCAGGGTCGACGGCAGGGTATGCAGCACGCTGCCGCAATAGCACAGGCGCGACACGCCGCTGCGGTTGAGCAGATGCGCATCGATGCGCGTGACCTGCGGCGTCATGTCGGCCCGCAAGCCCATCGTGCGCCCGGACAACTGGTCGACGAGCTTGAAGGTGCGCAGTGTCAGATCCTGCCCCGCGCCGGTCGTGAGCGAATCGAGGTATTCGAGCAGCGGCGGCATGACGAGCTGATAGCCGCGGATGCGGAAGGCGTCCAGCAGCCGACGCCGCAGCGCCTCGAGCTGCGCGGCCTCGGACGGCAGGGCGTCCTGGATGTGATCGGGCAATACCCAGCGCATGTGTGAGGTCAGAGGAAGATGAACAGGAGAACGACGCCGGTGAGCATGGAGGTCAGCCCGATAAAGCGGATCTGCCCATCAGCCATGTTGGCGAGGCGCAAAAAAGTTTCGCGCCAGGCGGCTGGCGCGACGAAGGGAAGAATGCCTTCGATGATCAGCATCAATGCGAAGGCGGTCAGTAGCGAGGCGCCCATGCGGGCTCAATTCCGGTGACTCAATTCTTCCTCGCGCCTTGCGGCCCCTTCATGTAACGGAAGAATTCGGAACCCGGATCGACGACCAGCAGATCTTCCTTGCCGGCAAAGCTGGCACGGTAGGCCTCGAGGCTCCGGTAGAAGGAGTAGAACTCCGGGCTCTGGCCGAAGGCTTCGGCGTAGATCGCGATCGCCTTGGCATCGCCCTCGCCCTTGACCTTCTGTGCCGCACGGTATGCCTCGGCAATGATGACCTCGCGTTGTCGGTCGGCATCGGCGCGGATGCGCTCGGCCTCGGCCGCACCCTGCGAACGCAGTTCGTTGGCCACGCGCTTGCGCTCCGCCTCCATGCGGCGATACACCGATTCCGACACCTCCGTCGGCAGATCGACCCGCTTGAGGCGCACGTCGATGATCTGGGCGCCGATCTTGCGTGCATCCTGGTCGGCCTTGACCCGCATGTCTTCCATGATCTGGTCGCGGGCGCCCGACACCACGTCGTGCACGGTGCGCTTGCCGAACTCCTCGCGCAGCCCGGCATTCACCGTCTGCGTCAGGCGGGTGCGCGCGCGCGCCTCGTCGCCGGCCACCGACTCGTAATAGAGGCGAGGATCGATGATGCGCCACTTGACGAAGTGGTCGACGAGCACGTTCTTCTTCTCGGACGTGATGAAGCGTTCGGGTTCAGGCGTATCCATCGTCAGGATGCGCTTGTCGAAGTAGCGCACGTTCTGGATCATCGGCAGCTTGAAGTTCAGACCGGGCTTGTCGATGACTTCCTTGACCTGGCCGAGCTGGAACACGATGGCGTACTGCCGCTGATCGACGGTGAACAGCGACATCGACGCCAGCGCGATCACGAACAGCAGCACACCGCCGATGATTGGCATCTTGTCACGCATCAGCGCTCTCCCCTGTCACGACCGCGCATCAGGTCCCGGTTGCGTGTATCGCTGGCTGCCGCTGGCGCATTGGCGCCCAGTGCGGCCGCGGATTGCGGATCGGGTGCGGGCGTGACCGGCTTGGCAACCCCCGCCTGCTGCATCAATTTGTCGAGCGGAAGCATCAGCAGGTTGCTGTTGCCCCTGGCATCGATCATGACCTTCGAAGTGCGCGACAGAACTTCCTGCATGGACTCGATGTACATCCTCTCCCGCGTCACGTCCGGCGCACGCCGGTACTCGGCAAAGACCTGGTTGAAGCGGCTCGCTTCGCCCTCGGCATTGGCCACGACGCGCGAACCATAGGCATTGGCCTCCTCGATCAGCCTCGAGGCCGTACCGCGGGCCCGCGGGATCACGTCATTGGCATAGGCCTCGCCCTCGTTCTTCTGCCGCTCGCGGTCCTGACCGGCCTTGACCGCGTCGTCGAACGAAGCCTGTACCTGCTCGGGCGGCTGCGCGTTCTGCATCGTCACCCGGCTGATCTGGATGCCCGTCTGGTAGCGGTCGAGAATGCGCTGCATGAGATCCAGCGCGGTGGTGGCGATCTCTTCGCGGCCTTCGTACAGCACGAAATCCATCTTGCTCTTGCCGACGATCTCGCGCATCGCCGTTTCCGCGGCCTGCGCCACCGACTCGTCGGGGAAGCGGTTGTTGAAGACGTAGTTCTCGGGACTGTTCAGCACGTACTGCACGGCGAACTGGATGTTGATGATGTTCTCGTCGTCGGTCAGCATCAGCGATTCGCGCAGGACCTTGTTGCGCTCCGACCCGCGATAGCCCACCTCGACGGTGCGCACGCCGGTCAGGTCGACGATTTCGTGCGACTCGAACGGGTACGGCAGGCGCCAGCGCAGGCCCGGCTCGGTCGTCTCGATGAACTTGCCCAGACGCAGCACCACGCCGCGCTGGTTCGCATCCACCGTGTAGAAGCCGCTCGCCAGCCAGATCGCCACCACCAGCGCAGCCAGCGCGCCCAGCCCGCCGCCGAACTGCTTGAAGGAGAAATTCGGCAGTTGCGGACCGCCACCCCCGCCATCGCCGCCGCCGGAGCCCCGCCCCTGGCGCTTGCCGAACATCCCGGACAGGCGCTGATTGAAATCGCGCCAGACTTCCTCGAGATCCGGCGGCCCCTGATTGCCACCGCGATTGCCCTCGCGGCGATCACCGTCGCCACGATTGCCATTGCCGTCGCCCTGGCCGCCCCAGCGTGGGTCGTTAAGTGACATGAGAACGCCTGTAATCACGTTTGAACTGAAATTCCGTCGTCGTTCGCGCCCGGCATCCGTCCGGCATTGCCGCCCTTGGCCCGGCGTGCCACTTCGACAAGCGCCGAGCGCAGCAGATCAAGCCCTTCGCCCGTCCTGGCGCTCAAAAAAACGCGCCTGAGTTTATCACAGTCACCCCGCTCGACCGCCGCCTGGGCATGGGTCAGGTCGATCTTGTTCCACACCAGGATCTGCGGCACGTCGGCCGCGCCGATCTCGGCGAGAACCTCGTTCACCGCCTGGATCTGGGCGTCGCGGTCGTCGCTGGCTGAGTCCACGACGTGCAGCAGCAGGTCCGCCTCGGCCGTCTCCTCAAGGGTGGCCTCAAAGGCAGCGACCAGCGCATGCGGAAGATCGCGGATGAATCCGACGGTATCCGACAGCACCACGTTCTCGCCCTCGACGAACAGGCGCCGGGACGTCGTGTCCAGCGTCGCGAAGAGTTGGTCGGCCGCGTAGGCCTCCGCCTTCGTGAGCGCATTGAACAGCGTCGACTTGCCTGCGTTCGTGTAACCGACGAGAGAGACCGACAGCACCTCGCGGCGTTCCCGCGCACGGCGCCTGACCTTGCGTTGCTTCTCGATCTGGGCGAGTCGCGACTTCAGCATCTTGACGCGGTTGCCGAGCAGGCGGCGGTCAGTCTCGAGCTGCTTCTCGCCCGGACCACGCAGGCCGATACCGCCCTTCTGGCGCTCGAGGTGGGTCCAGCCGCGCACCAGGCGGGTCGACAGGTGCTGGAGCTGGGCCAGCTCGACCTGCAGCTTGCCCTCGTGGCTGCGCGCACGCTGCGCGAAGATGTCGAGGATGAGCGCGGTCCGGTCGATGACCATGCACTGCAGTTCGCGCTCGAGATTGCGCTGCTGCGCCGGCGACAGCGCATGGTTGAAGATGACGATATCGGCCTCGTGCGCCCGCAGCGCGTCGCCGATCTCCTGCACCTTGCCGCTGCCGGCGAACAGCTTGGGGTCGGGGGCCGCACGACGCCCCTGGATCACCGCCTGGACGCTCGCCCCCGCACTGGCGACGAGCAGTTTCATCTCGGACAGGCGCTCGTCGATCGCATCCTGGCCAAGGTCGAGTTGCACGACGACGGCGCGCTCGCCGCTTGCGGGGCGCTCAAACATGAGCGCCTGCCCGTCCCTGGCACCCGCGCGGGGATCCTGTCATCGGCGGAATCAGTTGCCGCCCTCGCCCGAGTCCTGCTGGATCACGACCGGACGGGCCGGCACGACCGTGGAGATGGCGTGCTTGTACACCATCTGGGTGACCGTGTTCTTCAGCAGCACGACGTACTGATCGAAGGATTCCACCTGGCCCTGCAGCTTGATTCCGTTCACCAGGTAGATCGAGACCGGAATGTGTTCCCGGCGCAGGGTGTTCAGGAACGGGTCTTGTAGAAGTTGCCCTTTGTTGCTCATCATCGAACCTCTTTAATTATGTTTATATGAATCTAGCGGAGTTTTTGCTGCACTGCAACAACTGCAGTATGCAACGAAAACCGGTGTGGATGGTGCTTTTTTCCCTGCCGCCTTCAGGGTCTGGCCGCAAATGGATTTTGCGTGGTACGGAACTGAATCCGCAAGGGTGTGCCCTGCAGCTTGAATGCCTCCATGAAGCTGCGCTCGAGATAGCGCACATATGCGGAAGGAATGTCATCGAGCGCGTTGCCATGGATCACGATGACCGGCGGATTCATGCCGCCTTGGTGCGCATAGCGCAGTTTGGGCCGCGCCAGGCCCGAACGCGGTGGCGCCTGGCGCGCGACAGCCGCCTGCAGGGCGCGCGTCAGGCGCGGCGTCGGCAGGTTCGCGGTGGCCGCTGCATACGCGGCATCGACCGACTTCAACAGCCCGCCGATGCCGGCGGACCTGAGCGCCGAAATCTCGTGGAGGCGCGCGAACGACAGGAAGGCGAGCTTGCGTGAAACGTCGAGCTTGAGCCGCTCGCGACGATAGTCGTCGACCGCGTCCCATTTGTTGATCGCAACCACCAGCGCGCGCCCGGCCTCCAGCACGAAGCCGGCGATGTGGGCGTCCTGCTCGGAGATGTCCTGCGCCGCATCGAGCACCAGCACGACCACGTTCGCTTCCTGGATCGCCTGCAGGGTCTTGATCACCGAGAACTTCTCGATCGCCTCGAAGACCTTGCCGCGCCGGCGCAGGCCGGCGGTGTCGATCAGCGTGTAACGCTTACCGCCGCGCTCGAAGGGGATCGAGATGGCATCGCGTGTGGTGCCCGGCATGTCGAAGGCGATGACACGCTCCTCGCCCAGCAGCGTATTGACCAGCGTGGACTTGCCGACGTTCGGGCGACCGACGATGGCCACCTTGGGCCCCTCGTCCTCCGTCGCCTCCTTCTCCTCGTCGTGCGGGAAGGGCGCCAGCACCAGTTCCACGAGCTGCTTGACACCATCGCCGTGCGCCGCCGAGACCGGCAGCGGATCGCCAAGCCCGAGCGCATGGAAGTCGGCGGCGACGGTGGCCCGGTCCAGTCCTTCGGCCTTGTTGACGACGACATGCACCGGGCGTCCGGCGCGGCGCAGCCGGGCGGCGATCTGCTCGTCGTGCGGCGTCCGCCCGGCACGACCATCGACGAGGAACAGCAGCACGTCGGCTTCGGCGATCGCCTGCTCGGCCTGGCGCGCCATCTCGTGCATGATGCCGTCCTTGGCGACAGGATCGAAGCCCGCGGTGTCGACGACCAGGTACTCGCGATCGCCCACACGACCGATGCCATAGTGGCGATCTCGGGTGAGGCCGGGCTGATCCGCGACCAGCGCATCGCGAGTGCGGGTCAGGCGGTTGAACAGGGTCGACTTGCCGACGTTGGGGCGGCCGACCAGAACGATGGTGGGTTTCACGACGAGCCCTTCGCCTCAGCGCAATTCGTAGACGGTGATGCGGCCATCCTGGCTCTGCACGACGAAGCCCGTGCCCTGCGCCCGCGGCGGCGCGACAATGGCGCTGCTGTCGGCACGATCACGCGCCGCGAAGGCGCCGGTATCGCGCGCGAGCACATGCACGAAGCCCTGCGCGTCACCCACCACGACGTTGTCGCCCACCAGCAGCGGACGCGTCACGCCGCGTCGCGCCAGGCCATCCTGCTTCCATACGCTGGCGCCGCTGTAGACATCGAGCGCGTTGACCGCATCGCGATCGTCGGTGATCACCGCGAAGCGGGTGTCGCGGTCCATCCCCACGCTGCTCGAGAAGTCGCGCGCCCAGAGGGCGTTGCCGTTGCTCGCGTCGAAGCATGCCGCGCGCCCCTGGTAGCTCACCGCGCAGACCTCGCGCCGCGTGGTGACCGGCGTGCCGGCGACGTCCGCCACCCGCTCGAGCTCGGTGGCGCCGCGCGGAGCGGACACCGTCAGCTCGGTGATCGCGCCGCCGTTGGCGAGACTGACCACACCCAGCTTGCCACCGGGGAAGCCCGCCAGCACCACCGCGCCCTCGATCACCACGCCCGCGTAGCTGCGCAACGCGAGCGGAGGATTGCTGCGCGTGTAGACCCAGCGCCGGCTGCCGTCGCGTGCATTGAGGGCGAACAGGCGATGGTCCGACGTCCGCACGACGACGACGTCACCGCCCACCGCCGGTGGCGCCAGCACCTCGGCGCCAATGGGGCTGCGCCAGCGTTCGCTGCCGGTCTGCGCGTCGTAGGCGATGACCTTGCCGTCGGCCGTCACCACCACCGCGAGTGAACCATCTGCCCCCACGCCGGCCGACAGATCGGAGCCTGCGCGCACGCGCCACACCGCACGGCCGTTCTCGAACCGCGCCACGTCGCCCGCGCGCGCGGCGGCATAGACGCTGTCGCCGACCACCGCAGGCTGGAATACATAGGTGCCGGCCTTGCCGATGTTCGCTTCCCACACCGGCACGATCCGGGCGGTGGGTTTGAAGTCGACGAGGGGCGCCGGTTTCGGCGCGCTGCTCGCGAACGGATTGAGGGACGGCAGGGACGAACAGCCAGTCGCGAGCGCAATTGCCGCCACCATCGGAAAAGCACGCAGCGAAAACGGTTTCATCGATCAGCCTTCCAGGGATTCGAGTTTGAGTCGCACCACTTCACGCAGGGTCGATGCCTGCTCGTCGTCGGCGGGCAGCGCATCGATGGCCGCCTGGTAGGCGGCACGCGCCTCGGCCGGCTTGCCCTGGGCCGCGAGCACGTCGCCACGCAGATCGGCAAAACGCGCCTTGAAGCTCGCGACGGGTGCCGCCTCGAGCCGCGCCAGGGCCGCGTCGAACTCGCCCTTCTGCAGCAGCACCGCCGCCAGCCTCAGGCGCGCGAGATCACGCAGCGCGGGATCCTTGCCCTTGTCCGCCGCCCACTCGAGCTGCGCCCGCGCGTTGTCGAGCTCGCCCTTCTCGAATTGCAGCCCGGCCGCCAGCAGCGCACCCAGTTGCGCATAGGTGGTGCTGCCCTGCTGACCGATGAGCTGGCCCGCCGCATCGCGCGCCCTCTGTGCATCCTGACGTTCGACGGCCTGCTCGACAACGAAGTACATCGCGCTGGCCTCCGCGGCGTTGCGATTCTGGTACCACTGCCAGCCCTGCCAGCCGACGGCCGCTACCGCGGCGATGGTGGCCAGCGCCGTCACCAGCGTGCCGTACTGCGCCCACCAGGCCTTCAGCTCGGAAATCTGTTCCTGTTCCTCGAGGTCATACACCGCCATCGCGCGCCCCTTCTTCGCCGTTGTCTTCGTCTTCTTCGCTGAACATCAGCATGGCCAGGGCCTCGGGCAGCGACTCGAGCGCCACCCGCTGCTGGGCACCCGGGCCACGCAGCGGCTTGATGCCGACCTCGCCGGCAGCGGCCTCATCCTCGCCGATCACCAGCGCGACCGCCGCACCGCTGCCATCGGCCTTCTTCATCTGGGACTTGAAGCTGCCGCCGCCGCAGTGCAGCACCGCGTCGAAACCATGCTCGCGCAAGGCTTCTGCGGCACGAAACGCGAGCCGCTGCGCGGCATCGCCGAGATGCACGACGTAGGCATCCGGGATTGGCCGCTCGGCTTCCCCGCCACTCTCGCGCCACAACGCGAGCAGCCGCTCCACCCCCATCGCGAAGCCGGCCGCCGGCTGCGACTTGCCGCCCAGTTGGGCGACCAATCCGTCGTAGCGACCGCCTGCGCAGATCGTGCCTTGTGCGCCGAGGCGCGTCGTCACCCACTCGAACACCGTGCGGTTGTAGTAGTCCAGGCCGCGCACCAGGCGGTGATTGATGCGGAACGGGATGCCGGCATCCCTGACGAAGAGCTGCACCGCCTCGAAATGCGCGCGCGACTCGTCGCCCAGATAGTCGGACAAGCGCGGCGCCGCCTCGACGATGGCCTGCAGGTCGGGATTCTTGGTGTCGAGGATGCGCAGCGGGTTCGCGTACAGGCGACGCTTGCCGTCCTCGTCCAGGCTGTCCTTGTATTGTTCGAGGTAGGCGATGAGCGCTGCGCGATGGGCTGCGCGCTCTTCGGCCGACCCCAGCGAATTCAGCTCGAGCGACACGTCCTCCAGGCCGAGGTCCTGCCACAGTCGCGCGCACATCAGGATGTGCTCGGCGTCGATGTCCGGACCGGCGAAGCCGAGCGCTTCCACGCCGATCTGGTGGAACTGGCGATAGCGGCCCTTCTGCGGGCGCTCGTGACGGAACATCGGTCCTTGATAGTACAGGCGCTGCGGCCCGTGCCCGGCCACCAGATTGTGCTGGATGGCGGCACGCACGCAGGACGCCGTGCCCTCGGGGCGCAGCGTGAGATGTTCGCCGTTCAGCGCATCCTCGAAGGAGTACATCTCCTTCTCGACGATGTCGGTGACCTCGCCGATCGCACGCTTGAACAGCGGCGTCGGCTCCACGATGGGCATGCGGATCGGGCGGTAGCCGTAGCTGCGCAGCCAATCGCGCACGATGTCCTCGAAATGCTCCCAGATGTCGGCGTCATCAGGCAGGATGTCGTTCATCCCGCGCACGGCCTGCAATGTCTGACTCATTGGTGATACGTCTTGTGTGATCGCGCTGTTGTTGTGTCCGCGGGACTCAGCCCGCCTTCTTCACGTACTTCGTCGCCACGTAGTCGTCAACGATGGCCTTGAACTCGGCGGCGATATTGTCGCCGCGCAGCGTGACCGCCTTGACCCCGTCGACGAAGACCGGCGCCGCCGGCGTTTCGCCGGTGCCCGGCAGCGAGATTCCGATGTTGGCATGCTTGCTCTCGCCGGGGCCGTTGACGATGCAGCCCATTACCGCCAGCGTCATGTTCTCGACGCCGTCGTACTGCTCGCGCCACACCGGCATCTGCGCCCGCACGTAGTCCTGGATACCCGAGGCGAGTTCCTGGAAATACGTGCTGGTGGTCCGGCCGCAGCCCGGGCAGGCGGTCACCATGGGCGTGAACGCGCGCAAGCCCATGGTCTGCAGGATCTCCTGCGCGACCACGACTTCCTGCGTGCGGCTGCCGCCCGGCTCGGGGGTCAACGAAATGCGGATGGTGTCGCCGATGCCCTCCTGCAACAGCACCGCCAGCGCGGCGGTGGACGCGACGATGCCCTTGCTGCCCATGCCGGCCTCGGTGAGGCCCAGGTGCAACGGGTAGTCGCAGCGGCGTGCCATATCGCGATACACCGCGATCAGGTCCTGCACGCTCGACACCTTGGCCGACAGGATGATGCGGTCGCCCGGCAGGCCGTATTCCTCGGCCTTGGCGGCGGATTCCAGAGCCGACACGACGAGGGCCTCGCGCATCACTGCGCCGGCATCGCGAGGCTCGGCGAGCCTGGCATTCTCGTCCATGATGCGGGCCAGCACCGACTGGTCCAGGCTGCCCCAATTCACGCCGATGCGCACCGGCTTGTCGTACTTGCACGCGATGTCGACGATGGCGGCGAATTGCGGATCACGCTTGCTCCCGGCACCGACGTTGCCCGGATTGATGCGCAGCTTGGCCAGCGCCTCGGCGCAGGCCGGATACTTGGTCAGCAGCGTGTGGCCGTTGTAGTGGAAGTCGCCGACCAGCGGCACATCCATGTTCAGGGCCAGCAGGCGATCGCGGATGTGCGGCACCGCCTGTGCCGCCTCGTCGTTGTTCACCGTGATGCGCACCATCTCGGAGCCGGCCCGAGCCAGTTCGGCAACCTGCATCGCGGTGCCGAGGACGTCGGCTGTGTCGGTGTTCGTCATCGACTGCACCACCACCGGCGCGCCGCCGCCCACCCGGACGCGGCCGATGCGCACCTGACGCGTGACGTGCCGCTGCGCCGGGGCGGCGAGAAAGCTGTGGTTCGTCATTGCCCTGTCCATCATTGCAGTTTCAGGCGGGCGACCGTGCCCTTGGTGTGAGGAGCCAGGTCGACCGGCTGGCCATCGCGTTCCAGGCTCACCTGCGCCGCGTTGCCGATCACCAGCGTGAAGGGCGCCTTGCCCTGCACGTTGCGCGTGCTTCCGGCCGAACCGGTGCCGGAATGAACGATCGCTCCGCCCGCATCGCGCACCTCGACCCATGACTGCCCCGCGAACCGGAAGGCGAGCTGGCTGACGCCCGGTTCGGTCGCGACGGCCGTGGTAGCAGGCGCCGGCTCGGCAACGGCCACCGGCGACGGCGCTGGCACCGGTGCGATCGCCGCGGGCTCGACAGCGGCGGCGACCGGTACCTCAGGCATCGCGACCGAAGCGGCATTTGCCAGCGCAGGCGCGGCGATCGGCGCTACCGCGGCTTCCTGAACGGATTCGGCCGCCGGCGCCGCGACGGTCTCCAGCTCCGCACGCGGTGGCGCCGTATCGAACCAGTCGAAATACCAGCCCGCCAGCACGATGGCGATCAGCACCGCGGCGATCGGACCGGCCGGCACGGTCCTGGCGGTGCGCCCGCCACCTGTCGGGAGATCGCCGGCGGCGTTGGAGACCGGCGACAGGTCGACATCGGTCTGCCCGAGCGTCGCCTGGACCTCGGCCAGCAGCGGTGCCGGATCGAGCCCGAGGTAACGCGCGTAGTTGCGCATGAAGCCGCGCACGAAGGCGAGTCCGGGAAGCGCGTCATAGCGACCGCTCTCGAGCGCCTCCACCTGGCGCGGGGCCAGCTTGAGCGCCAGCGACACTTCGTTGACGGATTCTCCCCGCGACTCGCGCGCCTTGCGCAAGCGCGCGCCGGCCGTCATGCCACCGACGTCGGCGGCCACACCAGGTGAAGAGTCGAACTGCATGCTGCTCACTCGTACTTCCCTTGCGACAACAGTTGGAATTCGGGCGAATCGCCGAAGCGGCCACGCAACTGCGATTCGTAACTCGCCGCGGCGTCACGGTTGCCGAGGCGGCGCTCGGTGCGCAGCCCCAGCCACACCGAGGCCGCGGTGGGCGACATCTGCTGGTGCAGGCGCACGAGGCGCGTACGCGCCAGCTCGAAGTTGCCACGTCCATAGGCGATCTCGGCAAGCTGCAGCAACGCCTGAGCGTTCTGCGGATCGAGCTCGAAGGCGCGCAGGAACTGTTGTTCGGCGGCGTCCACCTCATGCAGCCGCATGTGGCACAGACCGGCGTTGGTCAGCGGGCGCGAGCCGTAGCGGTAATACGGGTTGCGCGCAGCGGACGACAGCCGTGCCAGGCCCTCGCGCTCCTGGCCTTGCGTGCACAGGAACCAGCCGTAGCTGTTGTTGAAGTCCGGGTCGCCGGGCGCCGCACGCAGGGCCTGCTCCAGGTTCGCCCGCGCGGCCGCGGCCTCGCCCAGCATCATGTAGACGAGGCCCATCAGGTGGTGGGCCGGTGCATGGCCGGCAACGTTGTCCATGGCGATGCGCGCCTCGTCCAGCGCGACATCGAAGCGGCCGAGCTCGAAATACGCCATGCCCAGGTCGACATGGGTGCGGGCGCGGTTCTCAGCCTCGCTTACCGGCGACTGGTCCGCCAGCGGTCGGCTCATGCTGCCCGGTTCGGTACCCACTGCGCCCGGCACCGTCGCACAGCCCGCGACGAGTAAGGATGCCAGCACCGCGCACCACATCACCGCCCCGCACCTCATCGACGAACCTCCACCTGCTTCAGGCGCACCGTGCGCCGCGTCCTGTCCTGCACCTGGCCGGCGAGCTGCCCGCAGGCCGCGTCGACGTCGTCGCCACGTGTCCTGCGCGTGGTGGTGACGATGCCAGCGTCAATCAGGATACCGGCAAACCGGCGGATGCGTTCCGCGGGCGAGCGCAGGAAGCCGGAATTCGGGAAGGGGTTGAAGGGAATCAGGTTGAACTTGCACGGAACGTCGCGTACCAGCGCGACCAGCTCGCGCGCATGCGCATCGCTGTCGTTGACGCCGTCGAGCATCACGTACTCGAAGGTGACGAAGTCGCGCGGCGCGCGCTCCAGGTAACGCTGGCAGGCGGCCATCAGTTCGCGCAACGGGTATTTCTGGTTGATCGGCACCAGACGATCGCGCAATGCGTCATTCGAAGCATGCAGCGACACGGCAAGCGCCACCGGGCATTCGTCGCGCAGGCGGTCCATCGCCGGCACGATGCCGGAGGTCGACACCGTGACGCGCCGCCGCGACAGGCCGTAGGCGTGATCGTCCAGCATGAGACGCAGCGCAGTGACGACGTTGTCGAAGTTGGCGAGCGGTTCGCCCATGCCCATCATCACCACGTTGCTGATGATGCGGCCGTTGTCCTTGTCGCCCGCCTCGAGCCCGGCTGCGGCCTCGTTCGGATCGACTCGCGCTGCGCCGAGCAGTTTGTTGGCCAGCCACAACTGACCGATGATCTCTGCCGCCGACAGGTTGCGGTTGAAGCCCTGCTTTCCCGTCGAACAGAACGCGCAATCGAGCGCGCAGCCGGCCTGGGACGACACGCACAGCGTGCCGCGGTTGGTCTCCGGGATGAACACCGTCTCGACCGCATTGGCATTGCCGACGTCCAGCAGCCACTTGCGCGTGCCGTCAGAAGAGACCGAGTCGCGCACCGGCAGCGGCGGGCGGATCACCGCGATCGCTTTGAGCTTCGCGCGCAG
>SHNC01000094.1 GCA_004295105.1 Betaproteobacteria bacterium
AGACGCTGGCGGTAGTACTCGATGAAGTAATTGACCAGCGGCAGGATGTCGCCCGGCCGCTCGTGCAGTGGCGGCAGTTCGACCGGCGCGACGTTCAGCCGGTAGTAGAGGTCGAGACGGAAGTGTCCGGCCTGCACGGCCTTCTCCAGATTGACGTTGGTCGCCGCCACCAGCCGCACATCGACCGGAATCGGCTTGCGCGACCCGAGCCGCACCACCTGGCGCTCCTGCAGCACTCGCAGCAGCTTCACCTGCATCGGCAGCGGCAGGTCGCCCACTTCGTCGAGGAACAGCGTGCCGCCGTTGGCCGCCTCGAACCAGCCTGGCCGCGCCTGCTGCGCGCCGGTGAAGGCACCGGCCTCGTGGCCGAACAACTCGGCCTCGACCAGGTTCTCGCTGAAGGCGCCGCAGTTCACGGCCACGAAGGGCCCGCTGCGCCCGCTCTGGGCATGAATATGACGGGCGACCAGTTCCTTGCCGGTGCCGGTCTCGCCGATGATCAGCACGTTGGCCTCGCTCGGTGCGATCAGTTCGACCTGACGCAGCAGTCTGAGGGACTTGGCGTCGTGGAAGATCAAGGCCTTGGCGCGGATGGACAGCGCCGCCTGGCCGGCGTTGGGCAAGGTCAGCAGCCTTGCGGTGTTCGATTCGTTCAATTGGCTCTCTCCGCGGACGCGATGGGACTCTTGCATGGTGCGCTGGGGCGTTCTCCGCCGCCTCGCCCACCGCGAGACGGCCTGCATCGTCATGCCGAAAGCTTAGTTTGTGCGCACTGCAACATGAACGAAGGATTTCTGCTTTCCTTTCCACACTGGCGTCAATGCGTGATCGATGGCAGGCCCGCAGCTTCGGCGCGGCCTCCGACCGGCCATGCGGCCGGGGTAGCCCGGCGCTGACGATGCTCAAGACGGCCCGGGCCGCGGCTGTGCTACCTTTCCTGCAGCGCCGCGTCACGCCAGGAGAGGAAGCTCATGTCGAACTACGATCGTTTCTGGGATCTTCACGTACTGGCACGCGACGGCCATTACGACTTCGCCAGCCAGATCCGGGAACAGGCCGAACATCAGGCCGCGAAGCAGACGGCGGACTCGCTCAAGCGATTCCTGCTGAGCCCGGTGGACAGCAAGCACAAGTGCATCATCACGCCGGACGAGCTCGCTGCCGTCGATGATCTGCCGGACGGCTATGTCGCAAGCGCCGTCAGCATCTTCGAGCTCGAGACCGCCGCGGTCAGCGTGACCGCGCAGAATCTCGTCCGATGGATCAACGACCCCGCACACACCGGCAAGCTTCGCATCAATGCCCACGGCGACGGCGAAGGTGCCATCTGGATGAGTGAGCAGACGGGCGTGCCCTCGTCCGTTTCAGCGGACCTGCTGATCACGTGGCTCGCCAGGAATGGTCTGTCTCCGGTGGCGAACAACGCACGGGTGAAATCCCTGGCGGGAAACAAGAACTCCAAGGGCCTGGTGACGATCGCGCTGGCGGCGTGCATGGGCGCTCGCCATATGACGACCGGCGCGACCCTGGGCTCGGCCAGCAGCACGGCCGCCCCTTCATCGGCGGTAGCGCTGATGGTTTCAGCACTGCGGCAGGCCGGCATCACCGGCGTCGAAGTGACCGGCAGCAACGAAATCGTCATGTCGGTCGATGGCAGGCTGTACCGCGACACCCAGCCCGCCCCCCAGACGCGCGGCGCTGCGGACAAGGCCTGGGACGAGGGCCAGCAGGATGGAACCCATCTCGGGACGATCGAGATCCCCGCCGGGTGGGATGTCAGATCGTTCCTGTTCTCCCGCGGCGGCGTCATCAACATTCCGATGGACTACGCCATGAAAGGCGTTCCGCACAACCGCGGCAGGCACCCGTCGGGGGGCTGGATCCTCACTCACAATGGCGATGGCAGCACGGTCGATGTCTCGGAAGGATGGATCGTCGATGAGGCAAGACGGACGATCTCCCCACCATTGGGCTGGCACGTGAAATCGCATGGCAGGGGCAAGGGCGGAACCCTGATCGCGACCAGTCCGGGACATGCCGAACCGCTGGCACACTCTCCGTACAAGATTCGCGAGATCTCCTGACCGCAGCACCGTCCGATGACACCTCTCGACACCACCATGACCGCACGCGACGCTTCATCAATGCCGCCCATCGGCTTCTGGCAGGCCTTCGCCTTCTGGCTCAAGCTCGGCTTCATCAGCTTCGGCGGCCCTGCGGGGCAGATCGCGATCATGCATCAGGAACTGGTCGAGAACCGGCGCTGGATCTCGGAGCGGCGCTTCCTTCACGCGCTGAACTACTGCATGGTGCTGCCCGGCCCCGAGGCGCAGCAGCTTGCCACCTACATCGGCTGGCTGATGCATCGGACCTGGGGCGGTATCGTCGCCGGGGCGCTGTTCGTGCTGCCCTCGCTGTTCATCCTGATCGGCCTGTCATGGGTCTACATCGCCTTCGGCGACGTGCCGCTGGTCGCCGGGCTGTTCTACGGCATCAAGCCGGCGGTCACCGCCATCGTGTTGCAGGCGGCGCATCGCATCGGCTCGCGCGCGCTGAAGAACAACTGGCTGTGGGGCATCGCGGCGGCCTCCTTCGTCGCCATCTTCGCTCTCGACGTGCCCTTCCCGGCCATCGTCGCTGCTGCCGCGCTGGTCGGCTTCCTGGGTGGCCGCATGGCCCCGCAACACTTCGCCGCCGGCGGCGGTCACGGCAAGGCGGGAGCGTCGTTCGGGCCGGCCTTGATCGACGACGACACGCCCACCCCGGCACACGCACGCTTCCGCTGGAGCGGATTCGCACGCGTGGTCCTGACCGGCGCGCTGCTGTGGTCGCTCCCGATGGGCCTGCTGATGCTCACGCGCGGCTGGGCCGACACGCTGACGCAGATGGGCTGGTTCTTCACCAAGGCCGCGCTGTTGACCTTCGGCGGCGCTTATGCGGTGCTGCCCTACGTCTATCAGGGCGGGGTGGAACACTACGGCTGGCTGTCGGCGACGCAGATGATCGATGGCCTGGCCCTGGGCGAAACCACGCCGGGTCCGCTGATCATGGTGGTCGCCTTCGTCGGCTTCGTCGGCGGCTACCTGAAGGCCTTGTTCGGGCCGGACGCGCTGTTCCTGGCGGGCGCCGCGGCCGCAGCGCTGGTGACCTGGTTCACCTTCCTGCCATCCTTCCTGTTCATCCTCGCCGGCGGGCCGCTGGTCGAATCGACGCACGGCGACCTGAAATTCACCGCGCCATTGACCGCGATCACCGCCGCGGTGGTCGGCGTGATCCTGAACCTGGCGCTGTTCTTCGGCTACCACGTGCTGTGGCCGCAGGGTTTTGCCGGCCCTTTCGACCGGGTTTCCGCGCTGATCGCGATCGCCGCAGCCATCGCGCTGTTCCGCTACAAGCGCAATGTGATCCATGTCATTGCCGCGTGCGCAGTGGTCGGCCTCGTCGTGCGGACGCTGGCTCTGTAGCATTTCCCCGGTACCCCGGCCATCGCGGCTGGCGTACCCCCGTAATCGGCGCGGATCGAAGCGAGCCAGCCATAGAGGCTTGCTATCGGACCCAGGCATTGAACCCATCGGTCATTGGGGGCACTCTACGTCCGCGCCTCGACGACACGCTGGACGCCGACAAGACCGATGGCTGCCGATGATGGTTCGGATGATCGGCGTCTCGCGTAGCCGGAACATCGCATCAACGCTGGCACGTTCGAACGTGTCTCTTCAGAGCGCCATGTCCGTTGATCACAACGGCGTTCTTGTGGTCTCAACCTCTCCAACAACAAGCCAAGGAGGAGAAAGTCATGAGCAACGAAAGCAAGTGCCCATTCCACGCCACCCACGGCGCCCGCACGACCACCGGCATGCAGTCGAACCGCGACTGGTGGCCGAACCAGTTGAACCTGAGGATCCTGCACCAGCATTCGTCGCTGTCGAACCCCTTGGGCGGGGATTTCAACTACGCCGAAGAGTTCGCGAAGCTCGACCTGGCCGCGGTGAAGAAGGATCTCTACGCGCTGATGACCACGTCCCAGGACTGGTGGCCGGCCGACTGGGGCCACTACGGCGGCCTGTTCATCCGCATGGCCTGGCACAGTGCGGGCACCTACCGCGTTGGCGACGGCCGTGGCGGCGCTGGCACCGGCAACCAGCGCTTCGCGCCGGTCAATAGCTGGCCCGACAACGGCAACCTCGACAAGGCGCGCCGGCTGCTGTGGCCGATCAAGCAGAAGTACGGCAACAAGCTGTCCTGGGCCGACCTGCTGATTCTCGCCGGCAACTGCGCGCTGGAGTCGATGGGCTTCAAGACTTTCGGCTTCGGCGGCGGCCGCGAGGACATCTGGGAGCCGGAAGAGGACATCTACTGGGGTGCCGAAAAGGAATGGCTGGCCACGAGCGACAAGGCCGACAGCCGTTACTCCGGCGACCGCGAACTGGAGAACCCGCTGGCCGCCGTGCAGATGGGCCTGATCTATGTGAACCCGGAGGGGCCGGACGGCAACCCGGACCCGGTCGCATCCGGCCGCGACGTGCGCGAAACCTTCGGCCGAATGGCGATGAACGACGAGGAAACCGTCGCCCTGGTCGCCGGCGGCCACACCTTCGGCAAGGCCCACGGTGCCGGTGACCCCGCGCTTGTCGGCCCTGCGCCCGAGGCTGCGCCGCTCGAAGAAATGGGCCTGGGCTGGAAGAACGCCTTCGGCTCGGGCAAGGGCGTGCACACCACGACCAGCGGCATCGAAGGCGCATGGAAGCCGAACCCGACCACCTGGGACAACGGCTACTTCGACACCCTGTTCGGTTACGAATGGGAGCTGGTGAAGAGCCCCGCCGGCGCCTGGCAGTGGCTGGCCAAGGATGTGCGTGACGAGGACATGATCCCCGACGCCCACGATCCGTCGAAGAAACACCGTCCGATGATGACGACTGCGGACCTGTCATTGCGTTTCGATCCGATCTACGAGCCCATTTCGCGCCGCTTCCACCAGGACCCGGCCGCCTTCGCCGACGCCTTCGCCCGGGCCTGGTTCAAGCTGACCCACCGCGACATGGGCCCGCGCTCGCGCTATCTCGGGCCGGAAGTCCCGGCCGAAGACCTGATCTGGCAGGACCCGGTGCCCGCGGTCGACCATCCGCTGATCGACGCAACGGACATCGCCGACCTCAAGGCGAAGATCCTCGCCAGCGGCCTGTCGGTGTCCGAGCTGGTATCGACCGCCTGGGCCTCGGCCTCCACCTTCCGCGGTTCGGACAAGCGTGGCGGGGCCAACGGCGCACGCATCCGGCTGGCGCCGCAGAAGGACTGGGAGGCCAACCAGCCCGCTCAGCTCGCGAAAGTGCTGGCGGCGCTCGAAGCGATCCAGTCGGCCTTCAACACCGCGCAGACGGGCGGCAAGAAGGTCTCGCTCGCCGACCTCATCGTGCTGGGCGGCTGCGCCGCCGTCGAGCGGGCTGCGTCGGCGGCCGGACATGCGATCGCGGTGCCCTTTACCCCCGGCCGCAGCGATGCCTCGCAGGCGCAGACCGACGTCGAATCCTTCGCGGTGCTCGAGCCCACGGCCGACGGTTTCCGCAACTACCTCAAGACCCGGTACTCGGTTCGGGCCGAGGAACTGCTGCTGGACAAGGCGCAGCTCCTGACGCTGACCGCGCCGGAAATGACGGTTCTCGTCGGTGGCCTGCGTGCGCTGAATGCGAATGTCGGCCAGTCCACGCATGGCGTGTTCACAAAACGTCCCGGCACGCTCACGAACGACTTCTTCGTCAATCTGGTCGACGCGCGTACGGAGTGGAAGCCGACTTCGGACGCCGCCGAGACGTTCGAAGGCCGCGACCGTGCGAGCGGCGAGTTGAAATGGACCGCGACCCGTGTCGATCTGGTGTTCGGCTCCAACTCACAGTTGCGCGCGCTGGCCGAGGTCTATGCACAGGACGACGCGAAGGCAAAATTCGTGCGCGACTTCGTCGCCGCCTGGAGCAAGGTGATGAACCTCGATCGCTTCGATGTGAGGTGATGCCCGCAAGCGCATCCCCGAACACCTGCCGGGAGGGCTCTTGCTGGCTTGGACGAGGCGCCGGCGGATGAAACGAGGGCCACGGATTGCACCGTGGCCCTCATCATTGCTGCATCGGCAGTCGGATCGAACCCGCGCCTGGGCGTGCCCGGCCACGGTCGCCGTGTCGCGGCGGACCATTCACCCCGCGCGACCGGCCAGCCGGTTGAGCGTGAAGCGGGTGTGGTGGCGCACGCGGGCCAGAGCGCCGTGACGCCCGCGCTGGGAGTTGGCCTCGCCGGAGATGGCGCCCAGCGGCACGTCGTCATGCACGCGCTGCATGGCGGTGAGCAGCTCGAGGCCGAACGGCCAGGGCCCGAAGCCCGACTCGGTGTTGATGTGCCCGGCGTCGCCGATATCGATCAGCCGGCTGCCCCAGCGCTCGGCCCACAGCGCCGCGTTCTCCAGCCGCACCCAGGGGTCGGTGCTGCTCGCGACCACGGTGCTTGGACATTCGAGCGGCGCGTCGGGCAGCCAGCCGGCAATGCATTCGCTGTCGTCCGCGTCTGCATCGCGCAGGCCGAAGGGGCCGAAGCGCCGCGGATCGGCCGGCGCCACGAGCAGCGCACCGGCCACCTTCTCCGGGCGATCCGCTACTGCCACGACGCTGGCCAGGCAGCCGAAGCTGTGCGCCACCAGCCATACGGCATGGGGCGCGGCGTCGATCTCGTCGCGCACCGCCCCCGCCCAGCGCGCAAGGACGGGAGCCTCCCAGTCGATGCTGCGCACCCGCTGGGCGCCCGGCAAGCGCTCCTCGATCCAGGTCTGCCAGTGCAGCGGGCCGCTGCCGTGGAAGCCGGGCACGATCAGGGTCGAGTGTTGCATGACGCTCCCTCCTTGTTCCGCCGCCGACACATCGCCGCGCGGCTCAGAGCGTGGCGATCGACACTTCGGTCGACTTCACCAGCGCGACGACGTCCGAACCGGGCTTGAGCCCGAGTTCATCCACCGAGCGCGTGGTGATGACCGATGTGACGATCCCCGAGGGCGTCTGCACGTCGACTTCGCTGACGACGTCCCCCCTGATGATCTCTTTCACCTTGCCGCGAAACTGGTTGCGTACGTTGATGGCCTGGATGGTCATGATGGTCGTCCCTGTCGGTGGCTGGATGTTCCCGCGCCGCGGGGCCTGTCCCCACATGCGTCGCCTGGAAAATCTATCGGGATGTCCGCCAGGGACCAACCAAGAAAAAACGGATTGCTTATTCCGGCGTCGCCGCGCCCGGTCGTAGGCCTGGCGCTGGGGAAGAATGTTGCAGCGGTGCGGGAAGTGCCGCTGGTACCCGAGACGGGACTCGAACCCGTAAGGCTTGCGCCGGCGGATTTTAAGTCCGCTATGGTTACCGATTTCATCACTCGGGCAGGGGACGCGCATTGTACCGCGTGATTTCCGCATGCGCCGTCTGCCCGTCGAGCGCGTCAGCGACGGCACGCAGCGCAACCCGATTCGCTACCGCAGTGCAACATAAACAGGATAAAGCATCATGCAATCAACCAATTCGGCATGACCCGATTTGCTGCAATGCGACAACTGCGGCTTGAAATCCTTCCGTTTCCGTTTTACCGTTCGATCCCTCGTACCGGGCACCATCTCGACGGGCGGCGGTCGACGTTCAGACGCTGCTGCATCGGTTGCATCCACCTACCTCCTGGATTGAGTCATCACCCGTGATCGTCCTCGACCTCTGCTGCGAAAAGGAACATCGCTTCGAAGGCTGGTTCGGTTCTGCCGACGCTTTCGAAGGGCAGCTTGCGCGTGGCCTCGTCGAGTGTCCGGTCTGTGGCTCGAAGAGTGTGAAGCGCCTGCCCAGTGCGCCCTATGTGCAAACGCGGCACGCGGCGCCGGCGCCCGCTCAGTCGCCCACTCAGGCGAAGCCGGCCGATGTTCCATCGGCCGCACCGGACCACATGCCGGTATCGCCGGAAACGGCTGCAGTGGTGATCTCCATGCTTCGCAAGCTGGCGCGCGAGGCCGAGGATGTCGGCTCGCGCCTGCCCGAGGAAGCGCGACGCATTCATTACGGGGAAACCGAGGCGCGCAGCATCCGTGGTGCCGCCTCGCGTGACGAGGTGGTCGAACTGCTGGAGGAAGGCATCATGCTGATGCCGGTGCCCCCCTCGGACGAAGACCTGCACTGAAGAGCCTGCACTGACCCGGCGCCTCGGGCGCTCCACAGTTTCGGCCCCGCACCGGCGGCGACGCGCCTCGTCTGCGCGCCCGCTCCGTGCTTGCCCGGTGCCCGTTCACACCTCGGCGCGGATCAGTGGCACCCACATCTCGTCGGCGCTGAGCCCGCCATGGACGCCGATCATGGCGTGCGGCTTTTCGCCTTCCACCGTGTCGATCACCGTCCAGCCCGGCTCCATCAGCAGCGCGCAACGGCCCACGCGCTCTCGCAGCCGGGCATGCGGCTTGCCCGGCCCGAGCAGCCCGGACGCCAGCATCGCCTCCGCCGTCACCGCCACCGCCTTGCCGCGCAGCGCGGTCGCGGCCCAGCCGAGGAACTCGCCCTCCGCACCCGGGCGCAGCGCGCAGAATGCCGCCCGGCGCTCGCCGAACAGCGGCGCCGCCAGCATCTGTGCCACCTCCGATCCGGGCACGATCGATACCGTCTTGTCCTGCGGCGCGTCGATGAAGCCGTGATCGGCGGTCGCCACCAGCACCGCGCCGCTGCCGCGCAGCGCGTCGAGCAGCCGTTCGAATGCACGGTCGAGCCGCGCAAACACCGACATCGCCTGGGCCGAGTCAGCCCCATGGACGTGGCTGATGGCGTCGAACACCGGGTAGTAGGCATGCACCAGGCCACCCTGGCCAGCCAGGGCGCCCGCCTCCTCGACGATCGCCGCCGCAAGCTGATCCAGCCCCTGATAGGGCCGCACGCGGGCACCGCGCGAGTGGTGCATCGAGAAGCGCGAAAAAGCGATGTCGGCAGGCGACAGCACAGTGACGGGTCGCTTCGCGCCGCGGAACATGGATGCGTAGGGGAACAGGCGCGTGGTCAGCCGGAAGGCTTCGATGGGCCCGTTGCCCCGCTGCACCAGCGGCAGCGGCGCGATGACGCCGCCGAAGCGGCGATCGTGGATGAACCAGCCGGTGAGTCCGTGTTCGGCCGGCGACAGGCCGGTGTGCAGCAGGGTGACTGCGCTCGCAGTCGTGCTGGGAAACACCGAAGTCATCGGGCGCCGGCGATGGGCCGACAGGGACGACCCGCCGCCGTGGCGCGCGAGGAAGCGGTCGCCGAGGCCGTCGATGACGAGCAATACGACGACACGGCGCTCATCCGCTTCGACGCCCGCCTGCGGCCAATCGGCCTGCAGATCGTGCAGCCAATGGCGGAGTCCGCAGGCGAAGCCGTACAGGCCCTCGTCGCCATAATCCGGCAGGATGGCACCGCTCGGCAGTGTCTCGAGGCTGGGCTGCATCGACGCGACCCCAAAAGCAGAAAACCGGATGAGCGCATTGCACTCATCCGGCTTCGGATGCTGGAGCGGGAAACGAGTCTCGAACTCGCGACCTCAACCTTGGCAAGGTTGCGCTCTACCAACTGAGCTATTCCCGCATGTCTTACTGCCGGCCGGATGAAGAACCCCTTTCATCCTGCACGAGAATCTTGGAGCGGGAAACGAGTCTCGAACTCGCGACCTCAACCTTGGCAAGGTTGCGCTCTACCAACTGAGCTATTCCCGCTCGGGAAAGACCGGCATTCTAGCCGATCTTCCTATGCTGTCAACACTCAGATGGATTCCCGACAGCGGATTCACATCGACGTCTGGCGAGCTTCCGACGATCAGGCGAACACCAGCACCAGATCCTTGGCATCCACCTGCTGGCCCGGCGCGACCAGCACTTCGCCGACCTTGCCGTCGCGCGGTGCATGCAGCGCCGCCTCCATCTTCATCGCCTCGAGCGTGGCGATGATGTCGCCCGCCTTCACCTCCTGGCCCGGCCGCACCCCCAAGGTGACGACGAGCCCCGGCATCGGCGCGGCAACATGGGCATCGTTGCCGTCCTCGGCCTTGCGGCGGCTGACGACCTTGGCCGCGAGCTTGCGGTCGGGCACCTTGATGATGCGCTGCTGGCCGTTGAGCTCGAAGAAGACCTTCACCTGGCCCTCCTCGTCCGCTTCGCTGAGCGTCAGCAGGCGGATCACCAGCGCCTTGCCGCGCTCGATCTCGACGGTGATTTCCTCGCCCGGCTGCATGCCGTAGAAGAAGGTCGGCGTGGGCAGGACCGACACCGGGCCGTACCGGCGCAGCATGGTGCTGTATTCGGTGAAGACCTTGGGATACATCAGGTAGGACGCGAACTCCTCCTCGGAGATCTGGCGCCCGCACTTCTTCTCCGCCTCGGCACGGGTGGCGACGAGATCAGCCGGCGGCAGCAGCGAGCCCGGCCGCACGGTGATCGGCGTGTCGCCCTTGAGCACCTTCTTCTGCAGATCCTGCGGCCAGCCGCCGGGCGGCTGGCCGAGGTCGCCGTGCATCATCTCGACCACCGAGGCCGGGAAAGCGATCTCGCGCGACGGGTCGAGCACGTCGTCGGCGGTCAGTTCCTGCGCCACCATCATCAGCGCCATGTCGCCCACCACCTTGGACGAAGGCGTGACCTTGACGATGTCACCGAACAGGTCGTTGGCGCTGCGGTATGCGCGTGCCACCTCGTGCCAGCGCGTGTCCAGCCCGAGCGCGCGTGCCTGCTCCTTCAGGTTGGTGAACTGGCCGCCGGGCATTTCGTGCAGATAGACCTCCGACGCACCCGACTTCAGGTCGCTTTCGAACGCGGCGTACTGCATGCGCACCGCCTCCCAGTAGAAGCTGAGGTGACGGATCGCCTCCGGATCCAGGCCGGGGTCGCGGTCGCTGTGGCGCAGCGCCTCGACGATGGACCCCAGGCAGGGCTGCGAGGTCATGCCCGACATCGCGTCCATCGCCGCGTCCACCGCATCGACGCCGGCCTCGATCGCGGCGAGGATGGTGGATGCCGCGATCCCCGAGGTGTCATGCGTGTGCAAGTGCAGCGGCAGGCCGACCTCGTCACGCAATGCCTTCACCAGCCGGGTGGCGGCCGCCGGCTTGAGCAGGCCGGCCATGTCCTTGATGGCGATGATGTGGCAGCCCGCCTTCTCGAGGTCCTTCGCCATCTTCACGTAGTAGTCGAGCGAATACTTGGAGCGCGCCGGGTCGAGGATGTCGCCGGTGTAGCACAGCGCCCCCTCGGCCAGCTTGCCGGTCTCGAGCACCGCGTCGATGGCCACGCGCATGTTGTCGACCCAGTTCAGGCAGTCGAACACGCGGAACAGGTCCATGCCGGCTTCCGCCGCGCGCTGCACAAAATGGCGCACGACGTTGTCCGGGTAGTTGGTGTAGCCGACGCCATTGGCGCCGCGCAGCAGCATCTGCGTCAGCAGGTTGGGCGTCCGGGCGCGGATCTGCGCCAGGCGCTCCCACGGATCCTCGTTCAGGAAGCGCATCGACACGTCGAAGGTCGCGCCGCCCCAGCACTCCAGCGACAGCAGTTGCGGCAGGCCGCGCGCATAGGCTTCGGCGGCGCCGACGATGTCGCGGCTGCGCATGCGGGTCGCCAGCAGCGACTGGTGCGCGTCGCGCATCGTGGTGTCGGTGATCAGCACGCGCTGCTCGTTGCGCATCCATTCGGCGAACTTCTTCGGCCCCAGCTCTTCGAGCAACTGGCGCGTTCCCCTGGCGGGCTCCGCGTCGAAGCGCGGCGCCTCGGGGGTGCGCATGTGCGTCGGCGGACGCTGGCGGTCGCGGGTTTCCGGATGGCCGTTTACCGTAACGTCGGCGATCCAGCCCAGCAGCTTGGTCGCGCGGTCCTTGCGCTTGCGGAAGTCGAACAGCGCCGGTGTCTCGTCGATGAAGCGCGTGGTGTAGTCGTTGGCGATGAAGCGCGGATGGCTGACGACGTTGTGCAGGAAGGCCAGGTTGGTCGCCACGCCGCGAATGCGGAACTCGAGCAGCGCGCGGTCCATGCGGCGGATCGCCTCCTCCGGCGTCTGCGCCCAGGCGGTGACCTTCTCCAGCAGCGGATCGTAGAAGCGGGTGACCACCGCACCCGAATAGGCGGTGCCGCCGTCGACGCGGATGCCGAAACCCATCGCGCCGCGGTAGGCACTGATGCGGCCGTAGTCGGGGATGAAGTTGTTCTCCGGGTTCTCGGTGGTGATGCGGCATTGCAGCGCATGACCGCGCAGCTCGATGCCCTGCTGTGCCGGAATGCCGGTCTCGTGCGTATCACCGATATGCCCGCCTTCGGCGATGCGGATCTGCGCCTTCACCAGGTCCAGCCCGGTCACCATCTCGGTGACGGTGTGCTCGACCTGGATGCGCGGGTTCACCTCGATGAAGTAGAACTCGCCGGTGTCGGCGTCCATCAGGAACTCGACCGTGCCCGCGCCGACGTAACGCGTGGCACGGCCGATGGCGAGCGCCGCCTCGCACAGACGCGCCCGCGTCGCCTCATCCACGTAGGGCGCCGGGGCGCGCTCGACGACCTTCTGGTTGCGGCGCTGGATCGAGCAGTCGCGCTCGAACAGGTGCACCAGGTTGCCATGGGTGTCGCCCAGGATCTGCACCTCGACGTGGCGCGCGCGGCGCACCAGCTTCTCCAGATAGACCTCGTCCTTGCCGAAGGCGCTCTTCGCCTCGCGGCGCGCGACCGTGACGGCGTCGAGCAGCGCATCCTCGCTCTCGATCGGGCGCATGCCGCGCCCGCCGCCGCCCCACGAGGCCTTCAGCATCACCGGATAGCCGACCTCCCTCGCGAGGCGCTTGACCTCCGCCGGATCATCGGGCAGCGGCGGCGTGGCCGGCATCACCGGGGCGCCGCAGGACACCGCCAGTTCGCGCGCCGACACCTTGTTGCCCAGCGTGCGCATCGTGTCGGGCCGCGGACCGATGAACAGGATGCCGGCGGCCGCGCAGGCCTCGGCAAACTCCGGGCTTTCGGACAGAAAGCCATAGCCGGGATGGATCGCATCCGCGCCCGCTTCCTTCGCCACGCGGATCACCTCCTCGATCGACAGATAGCTTTCGAGCGGCCCGAGATTGCGGCCCTCGCCGCGACCGATCAGGTAGGCCTCGTCCGCCTTGAAGCGGTGCAGCGACAGCTTGTCCTCTTCCGCATAGATCGCGATGGTCCTGATGCCGAGTTCGGTAGCTGCGCGAAATACCCGGATCGCGATTTCGGAACGGTTGGCGACGAGAAGGCGGCGAATCATTGGTGGTTCTCCGGTCAGGATCTGGCTTTGGGTGACAAACTGGTGCGTCGGTGCGCGATCGTGGTGCAGAGGCCCCGGCACGACCTCGAGCGCAGCAGCGGTTCGCAGGACATCAAATCTCGAGAATTAAATTTTCTCGATTCTGCAATGCAAGCTCATCGCTCACAAGGCACCCCCGGGTATCCCCCGATGCGCCGAGCGCATTGTCCGCGCCTTGCGTTGAGCGATCGCGGTCGATCGGCGCACTCACTAAGCAAGAAACGGGCGCGACCAGACGCACATCGAGGAAAAGCGAGAAGAAGGCGCACAAATAGCAGAAAGCCCGCACTGGGCGGGCTCTCTGCCTTTCTCATGGAGGCGCGACTCGGAATCGAACCGGGGTACACGGCTTTGCAGGCCGCTGCATAACCACTCTGCCATCGCGCCACGATCTGCTGACCGGCTGCCGAACTGCCCGGCTCGCCGTGGGACCGAGCGGAAGGCTCGATCCGGAAATGCTGGAGCGGGAAACGAGTCTCGAACTCGCGACCTCAACCTTGGCAAGGTTGCGCTCTACCAACTGAGCTATTCCCGCTCGGAAAGACCGCCATTATAGGCAGCAAGACTCGACTGTCAACCGAAAATCCAAGCCGGGTCGGCGCTCACTCGGCATCGTGCTGCGCCAGCAGCGGCAGTGCGCGGTGCAGGTAATAGCCCATCGACCACAGCGTGAGCGCCGCCGCGACGTAGATCAGCACGCTGCCCAGCATGCGCACGTCGATCGAAAGCACCGGCGCATCGAACAGCAGCAGCGGGATCGCCGTCATCTGCGCCGCCGTCTTGAGCTTGCCGACGTAGGCCACTGCCACGCTCGCCGAACGCCCCACCCGCGCCATCCATTCGCGCAGCGCCGAGATCGTGATCTCGCGGCCGATGATCACCACCGCGATGATGGCATCCACCCGCGCGAGCTGGACCAGCAGGATCAGCGCGGCCGCCACCATCAGCTTGTCCGCGACCGGATCCAGAAACGCGCCGAAGGCCGATGTCTGGCGCAGCGCGCGCGCAAGATAACCGTCGAACCAGTCGGTGACGGCCGCGATGACGAACAGCAGGGTGGCGAGTTCGTTGCGATGAGTCACGGTCATCCACTTCTCGGGCAGGTAGAAGATGCCGACGAAAAGCGGAATCAGCGCGATGCGCGCCCAGGTGAGGGAATTGGGAATATTGAATGGCATGCAGGGCAGCGCAGGTTCTTGTCTTTGTTACGCACTGAATTATATCAGCCGCCCGCGCCCCCATCGCGTGGCGCGCCGAGCGGTCCGGCCCGCGCCGGCCGCGATGGATTTTCCTGTGGAAGGCTATTCCAAAGCGCTTTGGATTCTGCGATGATGCAGCCTGTCGCTCGATCCTGCCCGACGCGGGAAGCAGAGCGACCCGGACCGGAAGCCGTGACAAGACCCGCATCGCCGATCGATTTCCGCCACGCCAGCCCGAATTTGCGCGAACATTCACAAGGATGACAGGTGCAACCAACTCCCTCCCGCCAGCGCAGTGCCGTTGACCATGGTTAATACACGACGCGATCTCCCCAACGACCCTTCATACGGCGACGGGCGCGTCGATCCGGCAACCCTGGCGGCGCTGATGCAGGCCACCCATGGCGACCCGTTTTCCGTCCTCGGCATGTATGTCGCCGACGA
>SHNC01000082.1 GCA_004295105.1 Betaproteobacteria bacterium
TGTCCTCGCGGAAGTCTTCGGTGATGGCCTCTCGCCGGCGACCGACGATGGTGCCGGTGGCGTCGTAGGCGTAGTACTCGGCGCGATCGCTATCGATGCCGGGTTGCGCGGCGATCACGCGGGCATACCGATCGAAGGCAAAGGCGGTGGGCACCGACAGGCGCGCGTCGGTGCGCTGGGCCATGCGCCCCGCGGCGTCATAGTCGTATCGCCAGCCCGCTATCAATTCGCTGGCGGGATCGACACTGTCGCCAGGCGTCCCGACGGGAGGCGTGCTTCCGTTCGCGTACGCATGGGCGATCCAGACTGGCCATTCCGGTGCTGACGGCTGTTGGGGAAGCACGTGCAGCAGCTCGCTCAGCCGTTCGTCTCCGCCGAGGCTGAAGCGTACTTCGGTGCCGTTGCCGAACCGATAGCCTCCGGTGGTGCGTGCGGGTTTCGCGACATGTGCGGCCCCTGGCACCATCGTCAGGGAGGGGGAGGGCAGGGGGGCGAGCAACGGGGTCCGGCGCCGCAATGCATCCAGCCAGGCGATGCCGCGCAACTGCGCGCCGCGGCCCCATTCGTAGTGCAGTTCGCCCCCCTCGGGAAGCTCGTGGCGGGTCACACGGTCGGCAGCGTCGTAAACATAGGCTTCCCGATAGCGCACGGCTGTGATCCCGGGCGAGGAGGCCGGGCGCTCGATGGTGCGCGAGCGTATCCGGCCCATGGCGTCATGTGTGCGCGTTTCGATCTGGGTCGCATGTTCGATGCGGACCAGATGGGGGCCGGCATAGCGCAGGCTAGTGGTCAGTGCGTCGGCTGAACCATGCGCACTGACCGAGTGGGCGACGATGCGGCCGGCGGCGTCGCGCATCCAGCGCCATGTCCAGCCATCGGCGAAACGCCGCTCGACGAGACGGCCTGCGGCATCGTAGCGGAAGTGCTCGAGGCCGGTCGCGTCGGTCCGCAGTGCCTGCATGCGGCCGAAGTCGTCGATCCAGCGCCGTAGCCCCGCCCAGTCGCCGGTTTCCGTCGGCGCCTCGGCGTGCCGTCCGCGCGTGGCGGCGACCGCGTCCACGAACGGCCGCGAGCGCCTGAGCATGGGATGGGCGGCGGCGTCGCGCAGCCACCATCCGCGGCCGAGGTTGGACACCATCGCCGCCAGTCCATCTGGCCCGTCATGACCAAGATGCAGGATTTCGCCGTCGGGCAGCGTGATTCGTGACGGTCTGCCGAAACCGTCGCGATCGACGTCGACGCGCGCCTCGCCGCGCTGCCAGCGCACGGGTTGGCCGAGTGCATCGAGCGCATGCCGAACCGTCACGCCATCGGTCGGTGTATGCGCGACGACGCGGCCGGCAGCATCGTGCTCGAAACGCTCCTGCAGATTCATCGGATGGGTGATCGATTCGACTCGATTGCCGCCTTCGTCATGGTGCAGGCGCATGATGTCGGAGTCCGCCGGCGAGGCCGTTGAACCGTTCGGCAATGGGCCGTCTATCTCGACGAGCAGGCTCCGGCCATTGATGCGCGCATAACGAAGGGTCGTGGTGCGCTCGATCGGGCTGCCTCCCGCTAAGGGCTTACCATGTTCGTCGAGCGGGGCATAGCCCGATTCGCGCATCTCGACGATCTGCCCCTGAGCGTTGTAGCGCAGGGAGAGGCGGTGTTCACGGCCGTCGACGATGCTCGGGATGGCCACCACCGCAGGCCATGCTTCTTCGCCAGCGTATTCGTACCTCTTTACCAGACGCGGGACGCCGGGCTTGCCCCTCTCGTGGATGAGCTTGTCGATCCGCTGCACGCGGCCGAGACCGTCGCGAGCGATGCGCAGGCTATGGATTGGCTGTCCCGAGACGGTGCCCAGGGCAGTGGCTTCCGTGAGCCGTCCGGCGCCGTCGTAGCGGTAACGCATGTTGCCCGGCGAACAGCGAGGACAACCCGGACCACGCGCCTCGAGCAGCCGGTAGGTGTCGGCGACGAGGCCGACGGTGTAGGTCGTGCTCGTGCCGTCGGCGGTGGTCAGCACCGTCGTTCCAGGGAATCCCCTGCGGGGACGGGTACGGAAGTCCAGGCGAACGAGACGATTCGTGGAGCCGGCGCTCGTGACCACCTCTGCCGCGGCGTCGCCGGGGGCAGAGAGGATTCCGCGCCCCGCCGCGTCATAGCCATACGTTGCCAGGCGCCTCGAGGTGCGCCGGCCGTCGCCTGAGCGTGCCTCGACGCTGATGCCGGTCAGCAGGGTCGGGTGTTGCGGATCATCGTAGTGATACCGGCGTCGCGGCGCTGCGTCGCCCTCGTCCGGACCGCTCACTTCGATCAGTGCAGACCGTCTGGCCTTCAGCACTACGGCATCCTCGCCGGGCAGCGCGGCGCTGCCGTACCGGTACCGGAAGGTGCCGGTCGGGGACACGATGCGTTCGACGCCCGCATGCCACCCTTCGGCGCGCGCATGACGACGCTCGGGATAATGGAATTCGAGCGCCCGTCCCTGCGGATCGACGACCTTGCGCAGGCTGCCTTGCGGGTCGTAGAGCAGGCTGACGAACTCGCCGCTGGGGGCGGCGATGCGCGTGAGACGGCCGGCTCGATCGAAGTGCAGTTGCCTGCCGGCAGCGTCGCCGTGCGACCAGTGCCAGGTGAAGACCTCGCCATCGGGCGTCGTCCTGCGATCGACGAAGCCCTGGGCCGGGTCGTCGCTGCGGCAGCGCTGCGTGCCGCTCGGAGCGCAGTCGAAGCGCAGGCGTGCGCCATCGGCCTGGACGATCCGTATCGCATCTGCTGCCGGGTGCAGGGTGGTCTCGTAGCTCGAGCGCCAGCCTCGACCGAACAGGCCGTTGCGACCTCGCACCTTGCTCGACGCGCTGTCGTAGTGGCGCACGATCTCGAGGCCCAGTACGCCGGGAAGCGCTGCCAGATCGATTTCCGTCTGATGCTTGTTGCCGTTGGTGAGGTTGATCGGATTTCCGGCACCGACATCGACGCCGCCTCCCGCAACATCGCCCTGGCTCGCCGGCCCGCCACCGCCGCAGGTCGAACCACTGGCCGGTGGCGCGCACATCGCGCTGCTCGCCCAGGATCCGGCGTCGGTGGTCAGCCCCGCGCCTGGCGCGACGGGCGGAGACGCGCCCGACGTGGATTGGGTCGCGGCGATTGCGGCACACGGCAAGGCCAGGCCGGTGAGCACGGCCAGCCACGCCGGCAGCCCGGGCAGGGCGCCCGCCCATCTGCGCGCGAATGCCGTCCGCCAGCGCGATCTCATGGCGGGGAGCACTGCAAGTCCTCCGCATCGTCACCCGTTCCGGACGGCTCGTCGTCCGGGAGTGGCTCGGTCCCGCCATCCGGCTGTTGGTCCGGCGCGGGGGTGCACAAGGGATCGGTCCAGCCGCAATCCGGAATCGGGCTCGCTCCGGCAACGGGCTCCCGGGCAACGGGTTTGCCTGCGTTGCCCGGACCGGGGAGAGAAACGAGGTGCTCGTTCTCGATCGCGTCGGACTGCATGCGCACGGTGACATGCGATACGACCGGAATCCGGCCGGCAGCCAACAGCGCGAGGCGAAAGGCATCGGGGTGGTCGGGATGCATGGTGGCGACCGCCCAGGTGAAGAAGCGACCGGCGAGGGGAATCTGCTTGGCGCGCGGGATGCCGTAGGTGACGCGGATCTTCAGCAGGTTTGCATCCTGCAGCGTCTGGCCCGCGCGGTTCGAGGCCGGGTCGCTCGCGCACGAAGGTCGGTCCATCGGGCAGCTCAGCATGGCGAGATGGGTGTTTGCGATGACCCGTGCACCGGTTTGCAGGGCCTCGGCTGCGCGTGGGCTGTGGTAGTCGTCGAAGCTTTCGCGCATTGGCGACAGGATCTCGATGCGAACTCCAAGGGCAAGGTCCGCCACGGCGCGCGCGTGCGAGCTTGCCAGTTCGACGGGGGTCCGACCGCCGCCGTAGTAGGGCACCATGGCGCGGGCGAAGGCGCGGTGAATGGACGTCGGGCGGGCGTGGTCCAGGGCGCCGGCACGCGCGGCTTCGAAGGTCGCATAGTTGAGATTGTTCTTGGCGTGGAAAACGAGCGCTGTTTGCATCATCGCCAGGGCCATGATCATCAGCGTCGGCGCGACGACGATGAACTCGACGAGGGTCGCGCCGCCGTGCTCGGGGCGGCTGCGACACGTCGCGCACGAGTGCCCATGCCCTCGGGTCATCGACGCCCCACGATGCGGCCCAGGTCGCGAAGGACTTCACCAGGACGCAATCCCGCCTGCTCCGCGGCACCCGCCGCCATTTCGAGCACTGCGCGCGCGCCCTGAAAGGAGGCGAGCCGCCAAGGAGGCAGCCGCTCGCGCCTGGCGATGACGATGGCCTGCTCGTCGACGAACAGGGCATCGATCGCATAGCGCATGCCGATGGTGTGGATGGCGCTGCAGGGCAGGATCAACAGTGCCTCGCGCTGGTCCAGACGGGACGTGAAGAGAAGTCCCCGGCTGCGCGCGGCGAAGGTCGAGGCAATGCTAACCAGCAGTGTCCCGTTTGGTGTTTCGACGGGAAGGGGAGTCTGCGGCCATCGCATCGTCAAAGCCCCATGCGCATGAACTGCACGACGATCGGGAAACCGATGACGAGGAAGGTGCAGGGGAAAATGAACGCCACGAGCGGGAATAGCAGTTTTACCGGCGCCTCCATTGCCGCCTTCTCGGCGCGAGCGAAACGCTCGCAGCGGCGCTGCTCGCTCTGCGCCCGCAACAGCGGGCCCAGGCTCATGCCCAGGTTTTCGGCCTGGATGATCGCGGACACGAGATGCGCGATGGAGGGTTCGTTGAGGCGGTCGCCGAAGGTGCGCAAGGCATCGGCGCGAGACTTGCCGGCGCGTACGTCGCGCAGCACGCGCTGGAATTCGTCGCGCAGCGGGCCGTCGGGACCCTTGGCTACCGCCTGCTGGAATGCGCCCGTGAGATTGAGGCCGGCCTCAACGCAAAGCGTGATCAGGTCGAGAAAGAAGGGCAGGGTCTTCAGCAACTGCCGTCGCCGGGCCGCCACGCGGTCGGCAAACCAGGACCGCGCGATGAGGAATCCGACGCCGCTGCCGAGCAGTGCGAACAGCAGCGGCTCGTGCGCCTGCCAGCCGTACGCCAGCCAGCCGGCGAAGGCCCCGGAGAGCAAGGCGATGACCACGCGATGCGCGATGAGCTGTGCCGGCGACAGGGCATAGTCGAGCCCGGCGATGCGCATGCGCACCAGCATGCGCTGGCGGAGGGCAATCGGCAGCAGCCGGCCGATCCAGTGCGCCAGGACCCGGGTAGGCCACCAGACGCATCGGATGAAGGATGGCGGACGGTCGCGCCAGGTTCGGTCCTCGGCGGGTACGTCGGCGATGGCGCGCAATGCAACCCAGAGCACGAGAGCCACCGACGCGCCCACGAGCAGGCCGATGCCGACGAGCATCTGAGGTGTGTGGCTGAACATCGTCGTCCCCTTCACACGTCGACGGCGAGCAGGCGACGAATCAGCAGCACGCCGAACAGTTCGAGCAGCGCGATGGTGCCGAGGGTGGCCCAGCCCAGTGGCGTGGTCCACATGAGCGCCATGGCCTGCGGCTCCATTCGACCAAGCACGAGCATCAGGCCCACGGGCAGCAGCCCGACCACGATCGCCTGCAACTTGCCTTGGGCCGTCAGCGCCCGGATCTTCGCTTCCATGGCGAGCTGGCTGCGTATCGTCAGCGCGGCGCGCTCGAGCGCTTCGGCGAGGCTCCCGCCCGTCTCGTTGGCGATCCGCATCGCCGACACGACCAGGGTGACGCACTGAAGCGGTATGCGCCGTGCCAGGTTGTCGAGGGCGTCGTCCACGGGGACGCCGAGGCGCTGTTCGCGCACCAGCAGTTCGAACTCCTGCGCGATCGGCGGACGCCCCTCGCGCACGAGTTGCTGCAGCACGAGCATCAGCGAAAGCCCCGCGCGCAGCCCGCCAGCGATGACCAACAATGCGTCGGGCATTTGTTCCTCGATACGTTCGAGGCGTCGCCGCCGTAGCAGGGCAAAGACGATGCGCGGAGTCAATCCGGTCAGGGCCGCTCCGAGCAATCCCCAGAGCGCCGCGTCCGTGACCAGCCACATGCCAGCGCCGAGGAGGATTGCTACCGCAAGATTCAGCAGGAAGAGCCGTGTCGGGTCGATGAAAAGGAAGAGTTCGCGCAGATTGAATCCGGCCTGCTCGGTGAAGCGTTCGCGATAGCGGACGAAAACGGCATTGCCGATTTCGATGGCCATCCAGGCCAACAGGCTTGCGGTAAGGCCGAAGGCGAGGGCAGCGACGATGATGGTTGCGGTCATGCGACGCTCCTCGCGAAAAGGCTCAGATCGACCGTCAGGCCGCCGTGGCGCAGCTCTTCATAGAAGCGAGGGACCGTGTCGCAGGCCGTGAACCGGCCGATCACGCCGTCGGTGCCGCGACCGCCGCGCTCGAATCGGAAGAGCTCCTGCAACTGGATGCGTCCCGCCTCGAGTCCCGTCACTTCGGCGATGCTGGTAATGCGGCGGGCGCCGCAGGGGAAGCGCGTCTGCTGCACAAGGATGTCGACCGCGCTTGCGATCTGTTCGCGGATGGCCGCCAGCGGCAGTTCCATCCCAGCCATCAGGACCAGGGTCTCCAGCCTGGCGACAGCGTCACGCGGGCTGTTCGCATGCAATGTGGTCAGCGAGCCCTCGTGGCCGGTATTCATTGCCTGCAACATGTCGAGCGCTTCGCCACCGCGGCATTCACCGATCACGATGCGGTCGGGACGCATGCGCAGCGCGTTGCGCACCAGGTCGCGGATCGACACGGCCCCGCGCCCCTCGAGATTGGCAGGCCGGGACTCGAGCGACACCAGGTGACGGTGATTGAGCGTCAACTCGGCTGCGTCCTCGATCGTGATGATGCGTTCGCCGTCGGGGATGAAATTCGAAAGCACGTTCAGGAGGGTCGTCTTGCCGGACCCGGTACCGCCGGCAACGACGATGTTGCGGCGCTGCTCGACGCAGATTCTCAGGAACTCCGCCATCTCGCGGGACAGCGTGCCGAAGCTCAGCATGGCGGCGACGTCGAGGTGACGGCGGGCGAACTTCCGGATGGTCAGCGTCGGCCCCTTCAAGGCAAGCGGAGCGATCACCGCATTCACCCGCGAGCCGTCCTTCAGTCGTGCGTCGACCATCGGCGAGGACTCGTCGATGCGGCGGCCCAGCGGCGCCACGATGCGCTCGATGACGCCCAGAACGGCACGCTCGCTGGTGAATGCGACCGGATGGAGTTCGAGCCGCCCCGCGCGCTCGACGAAGATCTCGTCGTGACGATTGACCATGATCTCGGTGATCGTCTCGTCGGCCAGCAGCGCCTCCAGCGGGCCGAGGCCGATGGCCTCATCGAGCACTTCCTGTTGCAGGGCGGAACGATCGATAGCGGCCGGCAGGGTGGGCTCGGCCGCGATGATGTCGCCAATGAGGCGGGAAGTCTCGGTGCGCAGCTCGGCATCGGACATGCGCGTCAGGTCGCGGCGGCGAAGATCGATGGTCTCGAGCAGGCGCTCGTGGAGGCGTTTGCGCCATTCGAAGCGAGCGCTGGTCGCCACATCCGGCATGGCGCCCGGCAGCGGCGCGGGCGCCGTATCCGATTCGAGCCCCGCCGCGTACGCATCGGCCGACAGGGTTGGCGCCGCCACCCCTGTCGGCCGGGACAGGTCCTGCACACGCAGGCGATAGGCGCCGATGACGACCTCGTCGGCGAATGCCAGCGGCCCGTGGCGCACGATGCGCGTGCCATTGACCCAGGTTCCCGTCATCTGACCCAGATCTTCGAGCATCAGGCCCTGTTCGTTGCGCAGGATACGCGCGTGCTCGCGGCCGACACGCCAGCCGCCTAGCCGGATACCGGCCGCAACGTGCTTCCCTATCACGGTTCGGTCGCCGTCGATGATCACCTCGCGGCTGTCGCCGTCGCCATCACTGATGGTCACGGAGAACATCGTGCTCAGTCTCCGGCCGGGTTGGCAGGGGGTGCGGACCGGTCCGCGCCCGGGGGCGCCGGTGGCAACGGCGCCAGGCGGCGGTGTGCGCGGCGGTCGAGATCGAGTGCTGCGGCGTCGGCCCGATCGGAATGCAATACACGAGGCGTGAGGAACACCACCAGTTCGCTTTCGCGATTCTGGAAACGCGTCGAGCGGAACAGGCTGCCGAGGACCGGAACCTCGCCCAGATAGGGCACGGCGCTGACATCATTGGCCTGATCGCGACTGATCACGCCGGCGAGGGCGAGGGTTTCGCCTTCGCGCAAATTGAACTCCGTCTCGGTGCGGCGCGACAGCAGGCCGGGCACGCCCATGACTGCCACGCTGCGATCGAGCGAGCTCACTTCGGTCTTGATGCGCGCGCGGATTGCGCCGGCATCGTCGGCGACCGGGCCGAGGATCTCGAGGCGGACGCCGTACTCCTTGAAGCTGATGCTGGGTGTGCCAGTGGCCGATGCGGTGGCGATCGGAATCTCTCCGCCGGCGAGGAAACTCGCCGTTCCTCGATTTCGCGCGGCCAGGCGCGGCTGGGCAAGGATGACGGCGTCGCCCTTCTGTGCCAGCAGATTGAGGCGCCCGAACAGGGAGCCGACGACGCTGATCCGGGATGAGAATCGGCGCAGGCGATCGGTGCCGATGTCGATTTCGCTGCGGCCATTGCCGTCATCGAGCACGGCTGACACCGGACGACCCTCGCGATTGTTGTGATAGAGATCGCCACCGATTTCGAAACCGATCAGCGGTTTGCCCTGGGTGGTCCAGTCCAGCCCTAGGTCCTCGAGGCCGCTGCGCGAGATTTCGACGAAGCGGACGTCGAACTCGAACATCCTGTCGAAGCCGACACGGCTGGTGAAGTCGATGACCTGCGGAAAGCGCTTGACGATCTCCGCGATGCGGTCGCGGTCGGCATCGGCGATGTCGTTGCCCTCGATCAGGACGTTATCGCCGATGCTGCGCGTCCGCACGTTGGGGATGTCGCGGAAGAAGGATTGCAGATCGCGCGTCACGCGGGCCATGTCGTTCGCATGGACGACGATCTTGAGGCGGTGGCTGCGTCCGCCACCGGTCCATACTTGCAGCGTGGTCTCCCCGGCGGCATTGGCCATGAGCAGGATCTCGCGGTCGTCGAGAACGGCGGCCGACACGATCTTGCCGTCGCCCACCGCAAGGCGGGTGGCATTGCGCTGAGCGAGGACGCGGCTTTCGCCGGCAAAGAGCCGAATTTCAGCGGGAGTCGCCGCATCCGCGCCTGGTGCGGATGGGGGTGACGCGACGGGCGACGCGTTCGTGGCCGATGGCGCGAGAAGCAGGGCTTGCATCGCAAGAACGCAAAGGATCTTCCTGGACATGGGCGGCGGCAATGGTTCGTGGGAAAGAATGCGGTCGGACGCGACCGAACTGGTGCAGCGGGGGCCTGTACGCTCGCTCAGGGGCCGGATGGGGTGAGCCGTCCCGAATTCGGGAGCGGAGGGGACGGCCGCCCCCCTTGCGCCTCGTACGGCACCAGGCCGTCGAGCGGCTGTGCCAGCACGAGTTGTCCGCCTCGCCCTCCGTAGATGACCGGCACCGATGGCCGACTGTCGGCAGGTCGCTGTTCGAGACCGAGAAGGGCCAGGGCATCGGGTCGCACCGTGGCCAGCACCCCGTGGTCGCCGGGGCCCCGCAGCATCGCGGTGATGGTGCCTACCGTGCGTGCAGCGATGATGCGCTGGCCTTCTTCGGCGCTCGCGTCGAGCGTGATGGTGGTGTAGCGCCGCTCGCCGCCCTCGGGTGCGCCGGCCACCACCGTGCGCGCTCCGGCCGCCAGGACGCTGACGCCCTGAATCAAGGGTAAGGTCAGGTTGTCGCGGTCGCGTCGGACCGTCAGCAGCAGATCGACCTTGTCGCCCGGCTCGAGCATGCCCGCGATCGAACTGACCTCATCCACTGACAGGGTCACGGCGCGGCGACCGGGCGCCAGCCTGGCCGACAGGGTGGGCGCACTCCTGCCCTCGAGTTGCGACCACATCAAGGGTTCGCCGCGTTGCGCCGGAAAGGCCAGCGCAGAGCCGGCAGCGCGATCGAACTGCTCCGGAGAAATGGCGCCCGAGTGCAGCCATTCGACCGGGACCTCACGCACCGCGACTCGCTCGTGGTCGATCCGCTCGCCGGCGGAGAGGCTCTCCTTGGCCACGACGGCCCGCGCCGTCTTCTGTTCGACCCGACGTTCGATGTCCGCGACGCGATCGTCGAGGTAGCGCGTGGCGGTCATGGCGGCCGCCGCGCCGACCAAAAGGGCGATGGCGAGAATGATCCAGTTGCGATGCAGCCTGAGGGACATGGACAGACCTACTGGGGAAGGGAGAGCGCGGCAAGGAAGCGGTCGAAGCCAATCCCCATCGCGTCGGTGAAGACGCTCAGCAGGGATCCGTGTCCCTCGTGCGGCAACGCGAAAATGCCGATCACGACGACGAGGACGACCAGCAGTTCGACCATCGACTGGCCGCGAAGGCGGCAGTGGAGAGGGCGCAGTCGCGGGCGAGTCATCGAGCGCGCTCCCGGAGGCGGGTGACGAAGTTCAGGGTGATCGCGGTGCGCACTCCCTGCATCGCACGATTGTCGAGATCGGCTACGACCAGCAGGACGTCGCCATCGTCGCCCGCGAACCACAGGCTGCGCCCGTCCCTCGCGCCAGGACTCGGCGCAGCATCCCGCTCCAGCCTGTACCCCCGTGCCTGCAGCGACGCGCGGAAGTGCGCGACATTCGTGCCGATCGAGTGTGGGTTGGCAAAGGTCAGCAGTCGGGACCGCCTGCCCGGATCGATCGTGGTGATCTCCGAGGCGAGCAGCGTGTCTGCGGGCACGGCAAGGTCGTGCGTGCGACGGGTCGCTGCCACCGGATGCAGGCTGGCCTCGGACAGGGTTCCGATCGTGACCGTCTCGCCCTGCGGTCGCAGACGCAGCATCGTGAGTTGCTGTCCCTCCTTGCGCGCCAGCACCTTCCAGCCATCGAGATCGTGCTCCACGCGGCGTGGACCGAGCCAGCGCCGGCAATCGGCAAGAACCCTCGGGAAGGGGCGCGGCAGGTGGAACTCGCGGATTCGGGTCGGTGTGCCGTTCACCGTCAGATCGTTTCCGAGGTCCGCGAACCTGGCTCCGGAAAGGGGCTCGATCTGGGGCTGTGCGCCACAGGGGGCCGCTGTGCCGACACTTGCGAGAAGGAGCAGGGCGAGACACCGCACCGGATCGGCCTTGCCCTTCAGCATCCCGACTCCAGACGATCGCAGGGAACGATATCGGGTTGAACCTCGCCGACCGCCATCGGCGGATCGAGAACCAGCGTCGGCAACTGGCCGAACGTGTCGCCGAGCAGCTTCAGGGGCGCGATGGGATAGACGGCCGCGCTGCCGCCGGCGATGCGGCGCGCCACCTCGCGTGCCCCCGTTGCTCCCCAGCCGTCGACCAGCAGCACCTGATGCCGGCGAATTTCCAGGCTCAGCGCATCGAAGGGCGGGAGTCCCGCGACGTTGCGCGGTCGCACCGTCACCGCAGCCGTGGTCACACTGTCTGCGGAAAGTCCGAAACCGCTGTTGCCCAGTGCCAGCGGTGCTGTTTGCACGGGCGCATCCGCCCGTTGTGTCCGCACCGCGACGTCGCTGGCGAATTCCTGCAGCAGGGGACGGCCGGCGTGATCCACCCACAGGGCGTTGCGATGTGCGGCAAAATCGCCCCCGACATCGTCCGTCTTGATCGGCGCGTCGCTCGTGCCGAAGAACCGCCGGCGCACCTCCTCGGCCAGTCGGGCATCCGTCTTCCGGCCCGTGACGGCATCGTTCACTGTCGCCTCGAATGCGGCATAGCGCGCTGCGCTCTCCGCACTGTGCGCCAGATCCAGATACTTCCCGAGCAACGGAATGGCGAGGAACAGGGGAAGCAGCGCGAGCGACAGCATCGCGAACTCGACGAGCGATTGCCCACGCTGGGCGCCGGCATGAAGTCGGTTCATGGCAGGAACAGGCCATCCTGACGGCCGGCGGCCCACGCCCGATCGAGTTCGGAGGGGGATGCGAGACGTACCTGCCAGTACGGGCTGTAAAGACTGGCGTATTCGGTCTGGCCATCAGGGCGCACTTCGGGACGGTCGAAGAAGACCTCGGCACGCGATAAGGCGGCCATCACATCGCCGGGTGTTTCGGTGTCGAACTGCCGCAGGCGGCCGGACGGTTGCACGCTGCTGCTGCCACCGGAGAGGCGGAGCTCAGTGCGGGGCTTGCTGACCCTGATGCTGACGCCGGTGCTCGCGAAGTCGCTCGTATCCGGGCGCGCCAGGTCGCGTGTGATAGGCAGGCCGCTGAAGCGGGCGCCGACACTGTTCAGGTCGACCATCGATGGCTCGGCGTATTTCTTCGTCGTCTGGAGGTTGTCGTCGTAGCTGCCACCATGGCTTGCGCGACCCGGCCTGCCATCGCCGCTGTCGGCCTCGGCAGCGCCCCATGCAAGCGATGTGCGCCGCCACCGCCAGTTGCCCTTGCGCAGCCGTTGACCTTCATGCTCGAGGGTGTCGATGGCGCGCCATTCGTCATAGTTGATGAGTTCGGTTCCACCGCGCCGTTTGAGCTCGACATTGCGCTGCAGCGGCCAGATGTCGGGGCCGCTGATCGACCACCGTCGCTCGGCTGCAAAGCGGTCGCGGGAGCGCAGGACCGTTTCGGCCAGGCGGCCACGCTCGTCGCCGTTCGTGGCCTCCCTGCCATACGCGTGGGTGAAGGCGTCGAAGCCGTGGCTGGCAGGGATGATCTCGGCAGACATTGCCGGATCGATGTGGCGCACGATGTCATTGGCGAGGAGCTGCTGTGCGGCGCCCGAGCTCAGGGCGGCATGCAGAACCGCCTGCGAGGCCGAGAGCGCCTGCGAAACGACGTCGTGCGCGGAAACGAGGTTCGCCAGCAGGGCATCCAGCCGGCTCACCGTCCCATTCAGCCCCGCGGCGAATGCGCCTGCGCTGAGCTGATCGAGGTAGGCCGTACCGCCGAAGGCGGCGACCACGCGGGCAAGCTCCGGATATTCGTCCGGGTCGTAGATCCAGCCTGCCGCAACGTCGGCAATGGCTTCGGCGTTGTCGACGCCGCTCTGGAAATAGCGTATCCACGAGGCGAGGCTGATTGCTTGGGCAATCGCCACCTGGTTGGCGACGATCGCACGGTTGGCGTAGGCATCGTAGTTCAGGGCCCGGGCCTCGAGCACCGCCACGCTGTAGGCGGCGCTGTCGGCCGCATTGGTGATGCGGAGCTTTTCGTCGACAGCCCGGCCGCTGTTGTACATGAAGTACATCAGCGCGGCCGACCCGAGGACGAAGAACAGCCCGAGCGGTAGCGCCTGCCCCTGCGTGCACTTGCCGCCGATGCGGTCGTTCACGAGATCACCTCCGAAGGTTCCGCCCTCACCACGCGCGCAGCCGTTGACCGCGCCAGCGCGACCGCCACGCCCAGCATCGCAATGCCGACCGGGACCGTGTCGCCGAAACGGGTGTATGGGGTGACGCCCTCGCGGGGCTGGATGGCAACTTCGAGCATGGCGCGACGATCGGGTGCCGCCGCCGCGACGATGCGGCCAGCGTGGTCGATCGATGCGGTCCAGCCGGTATTCGCGACGCGCAGCAGCGGCTTCCCCGCCTCGGCAGCGCGCGCCTGGGCCACCTGCAGATGCTGGTCCATCGCGACCCGACTGCCATCCCAGTCGTCGTTGGCGAGAACCACGATGAACCGGGCCGCGCCGTCCTCGGCCCGCAGGGCATGGCCGAAGAGATCCTCGAAGCAGAGTTTGAGGGCGGCACGCACCCCGCCGAGGACGACGCCGTCCTGATCCGGATGACCGGCGACCGTATCGAGCAGGGGGACAGCGGCTATGCGCTCGTAAAGGGGACGCAACAGGCCGGCGGCCGGCACGTACTCACCGAAGGGGACGAGCCTCCGCTTGTCGCGTGTCTGCGTGCCGGAGGCACCGATGACCCGCGCCGAACTCAAATAACCGGCATTGCGCCCGTCCTGCCGACGAAAGAAGGACAGCACGAGGTCGCGTCCTTCGTCTCTGGCAACGCGCTCGAGCGAGGCGAGATAGCCCTTCGGCAACTGGTGCTCGAGGACAGGCAGGGCGGTCTCAGGTGCGACGGTGATGCGAGCATCGCTGTCGCGCGCGGCGGCGCCATAGGTTTCGAGCGCCTCGACGACCGTCTCGGGGTCGAACTTCTCCCCCATGCGGAAGCCGCCCTGGACCAGGGAAGCGCGGAGCGGATCCCCGACTGGCCGGGTCCATTCCACGGCCGTGCTCGCAGCCAGCGCCGCCGCCAGCACGACGACGGCCGCCAGCGCCTGTTCCCGGGCGCAGTCGTTGGCGGGTCGCAGCGCGAGCAACGCCAGGCCCCCGAGCATCACGCTGGCAAAGCTCGCACCGAGCACGCCAGCGACGGGCGCGAGCAAGGTCAGCGGGCTGTCGGGCACCTGCGTGTAGCCGAGGTGTCCCCAAGGGAAGTGGAAGGCGCCGAAATGGCGCAACCACTCGGTGATCGTCCACAGCCCTGGAATGAAGAGGGCGGCCAGTTGCAGCGGGCGCATGCCCGCCAGTCGCGCCCGGAAGGCACTCCACGCGATGAGCGCCGGCGCTGCGGCGAAGCCGAGGACCAGCAACGACGGCGCACCAAAGGCGAGGATCGGCGAATCGGTGGAACGGATCCCGGCAAACAGCCAGCCGAAGTTAGAGGCATACAGTCCGAGCCCGAACGCAACGCCCGCGCAGATCGCATCGCGCGACCGATGGGCATGAAGGGTGATCCAGGTCAGCCACACGCCAGCCAT
>SHNC01000044.1 GCA_004295105.1 Betaproteobacteria bacterium
GGTTCGTCGAGCACGTGACGCATCTTGCTGAGGCACCAGCGCAGCTCGCCGCGCGGATCGTTGGGGACGTCCCACAGCAGCTCGCACAGACGACTGCGGCTGACGGCACGCGGCGCGAGTGCAAGGTAGGCGATCAGCGCGCGCACCTTGCGCGATGCCGGCAAGGCCAGCTCGGCACCGTCGCGCCGGACCGACAGCGGCCCGAGCAAGCGAATGTGCAGCCGACCGCCGTCGGCGCCTGGTCCATCGGAGCGGCCGGACGCGACCAGGTACGTTTCCACGCTGGCTCCCACGTTCGCTTCCACCTCCGTGTCCTACCTTTGGTCCCAGGTTTGCGCTGCGCTCATCGATCGCCGGCCGCAAGCCTCTGAGAAAACTATAGCCCTGCAGGAGAAGATCATGGACATGACCCACGCCAATCTGGAAAAACCCTCCATTGCGCCCGACCTCGCCGCCGTCAAGGCGCGCCAGCACGGCGCATGGTCGTCCGGCGATTACGCGATCGTCGGCACCACCTCGCAGATCGTCGGCGAGCAGCTTTGTGAAGCCTTGGACATCCACGCCGGACAGAAGGTGCTCGATGTCGCCGCCGGCAACGGCAACGCCGCGCTGGCGGCGGCGCGCCGCTGGTGCGAGGTGGTCGCGAGCGACTACGTGCCGGACCTGCTCGACCGCGCGCGCGAACGGGCGGCCGCCGACCGGCTGCAGATCGCGTTCGAAGTCGCCGACGCGGAAGCACTGCCGTTCGATAGCGGCCGCTGCGCGCTTGCGTGACAGCAACTCGAGGCACACCAGGCGCCGGATCGGCCTGCAGGGGCGGAGCCATGTGCCTGGTCCATCAGCAATGGAGGCAGAGTATGGATATGTCAGCACCGTTTCCCGTGGCGTCTGCCCTCGATGCGATCGGAAACACCCCCGTCGTGCAGTTGCGGCGTCTGGTGCCGCCCGGTCACGCCGATGTCTTCGTCAAGCTCGAGTACTTCAGCCCGACCGGTTCCTACAAGGACCGCATGGCGCTGGCGATGATCGAAGGCGCGGAGCGCCGCGGGGCGCTGCGCCCCGGCATGACCGTCGTCGAGTACACCGGCGGCAGCACCGGCTCGTCGCTCGCCTTCGTCTGCGCGGTGAAGGGTTACCGCTTCCGCGTCGTGTCGTCGGACGCGTTCGCGCCGGAAAAGCTGAAGACGATGAGCGCATTCGGCGCCCAACTGGACATCGTTCCCAGTGCCGGTGGTCGCATCACCGCGGACCTGATCCCGCGCATGATCGCCCGCGCGCAGGAGATCGGCGGCGCCGAAGACTGTTTGATGACGGACCAGTTCAACAACCGCGACGCGCTCGTCGGCTATGCGCAGATCGGCGAGGAACTCGTTCGGCAGTTTCCGCAGGGAATCACCGCCTTCTGTGGCGGCGTCGGCGTCGGCGGCATGTTGATGGGCGTCGCCGGCGTGCTGAAGGCGTCCGCAGCGGGCACGCGGATCGTGGCGCTCGAGCCGACGTCGTCGCCGGTCCTGTCGGAAGGGCGCGCTGGTGAACACCACGTCGAAGGTCTGGGCGTCGGATTCGTGCCCCCGCTGCTCGACCCTGCCTTCTACGACGAGGTGATGAGCATCCCTGAAGACGATGCACGGAGCATGTGCCGGGCGCTGGCGACGCAGGAAGGGCTGCTCGTGGGGACATCGTCGGGCCTGAACGTGGCCGCGGCGCTGAAGCTTGCACGTGAGCTGGGAGCCGGGAAGACGGTGGTCACCGTCGCCTGCGACAGCGGGCTCAAGTACTTGGCGGGAGGCCTGTTCGGTCCGCTCGATGGTGGGTCTCGTGGATGAACCGAAGGGACGCCTCGTCCAGGGCACGCGCGGCCGCCTCGAGGAGGAAGTGGCCACATTCGAGACCCGCCCCGGTGACGTTCGCCGCCTTGTCGCGCCATCGGCCAGGCCTGGCGGTCGTGACGGCACGGCAATCCGTTGTCAGTCGGGACAACGGTGATTCGAACGCAGTCCGGTTATTGCTGCTGCGGTGACGGCGGTGGTGCGGCAACGGGCGGATTGCTAAACTCCGCGTCTTTGCGCCCGGTGCTGCCGCCGCGGCTTTTCACGTGATCAGAATCGAACAACTCAGCAAGACCTTCCGCGTCGACGGGCGCGAGGTTTCTGCGCTGAACGACATCAACCTGGAGATCGGCAAGGGCGAGGTGTTCGGCATCATCGGCCGTTCCGGTGCCGGCAAGAGCACCTTGCTGCGCAGCCTCAACCTGCTCGAACGACCCACCGCCGGCCGCGTGCTGATAGACGGCGAGGACATTACCGGCTTCGACCGCAGCCGGCTGTATGCGCTGCGCCAGCGCGTCGGCATGATCTTCCAGCACTTCAACCTGCTCAACGCCAAGACGGTGGCGGGCAACATCGACTGGCCGCTGAAGAGCACCGGCAGCCTGAGCGCTGCGCAACGCGCAGCGCGCGTGGCCGAGCTGCTGGCGCTGGTCGGCCTCGCCGAGCATGCGCACAAGTATCCGGCGCAACTGTCCGGCGGGCAGAAGCAGCGCGTGGGCATCGCCCGTGCGCTGGCCAACCGGCCGCAACTGCTGCTGTGCGACGAGGCCACCTCCGCGCTGGACCCCGAAACGACGCAATCCATCCTGCGCCTGCTGCTCGACATCAATCGCCAGTTCGACCTCACCATCGTGCTGATCACGCACGAGATGCAGGTGATCCGCACGCTGTGCGACCGCGTCGCGGTGATCGACGGCGGCCGCATCGTCGAAAGCGGCAGGGTCGCCGACGTGTTCCTGCATCCGCAGCATCCGGTCACCCGCGGCATGGTGGCGCAGAGCGACCCGTTGACCGCGGCGATGCTCGACCCCGGCCATGCCTTCGCCAAGGACAAGCTGCGCGGCACGCTGGTGCGCCTGACCTATCTCGGCGACATCACCTACCAGCCGATCCTGAGCCACATCGCCGCGGCGACGCCGGCACGGTTCACCATCCTGCAGGGCGAGGTGTCGAGCATCAAGGATCTGCCCTTCGGCCAGTTGCTGCTGGAACTCGAGGGCAGCGACGACGACATCCGCAAGGTCTTTGCCGAGCTGGACCGCTTCGAGATCCACCACGAGGTGCTGCAATGATCGACCTGTCGATGATCGAATGGGGAGACATCGCGTTCGCGACCTGGGAAACCCTGGTGATGACCGGCGTGTCGCTGCTGTTCACCGTGCTGCTCGGCCTGCCGCTGGGCATCCTGCTGTTCGTCACCGCCAGCGGGCAGTTGCTGGAGCAGCCCGGCGTGTACCGCGTGCTGTCGTTCGTCGTGAACGTGTTGCGCTCGGTGCCCTTCCTGATCCTGCTGATCGTGATGATCCCGGTGACGGTGCTGCTGATCGGCACCTCGCTCGGCGTCGAGGGCGCGATTCCGCCGCTGGTGGTGGGCACGTCGCCGCTCTTCGCGCGGCTGGTCGAGAACGTGCTGCGCGAAGTCGATCGCGGCGTGATCGAGGCCTGCCAGGCGATGGGCGTCCCGACACATCGCATCATCTTCGGCGCGCTGCTGCCCGAGGCGATGCCCGGGCTGATCGCCGCCACCACCGTCACCGCCATCACGCTGATGTCGTATGCGGCGATGTCGGGCGTGATCGGCGGCGGTGGCCTGGGCGATCTGGCCATCCGTTTCGGCTACCAGCGTTTCCAGACCGAAGTGATGGTGATCACCGTCGCGCTGCTGGTGATGCTGGTGCAGTTCATCCAGCACGCGGGCGACCGCCTGGTGCTGTATTTCACCCGCAAGTGACCTTTCTTCCCTGGAGCCTTCCATGACCCTGACGCTTCGCAAACTGCTGTGTGCCGCCATCGGCACCTTCGCCTTCGCCGCCGCGGCGCAGGCCGCCGACAAGCTGGTGATCGCCGCCACGCCCGTTCCTCACGCCGAGCTGCTCGAGTTCGTCAAGCCGATGCTGGCGAAAGAGGGGGTGGAACTGGAGGTGAAGGTGTTCACCGACTACGTGCAGCCGTCGATGCAGACCAATGAGAAGCGGGTGGACGGCAACTTCTTCCTGCACAAGCCCTACCTCGACGAATTCAAGAAGAAGCAGAAGAACGACATCCAGACCGTCGTGACCAAGGTGCATGTCGAGCCCTTCGCCGGCTATTCGACCAGGTACAAGTCGCTCGCCGAACTGCCCGAGGGCGGCACGGTGGCGCTGCCGAACGATCCGTCCAACTCCGGCCGCGCGCTGCTGCTGCTGGCCAAGCAGGGCGTGATCACGCTGAAGGATCCGAACAACATCATCGCCACCACGAAGGACATCGTCGCCAATCCGAAGAAGCTGAAGTTCCGCGAATTGGAGGCGGCCACGTTGCCGCGCGTGCTGAACCAGGTCGACCTCGCGCTGATCAACACCAACTACGCGATCCAGGCCAAGCTGAACCCGGTCAAGGATTCGCTGTTCATCGAGGACGCCAGCTCGCCCTATGCCAACCTGCTGGTCGCGCGTGACGACAATGCCAACAGCCCTGCGATGAAGAAGCTGGCTGCCGCGCTGACTTCGCCCGAGGTGAAGAAGTTCATTGCCGAAAAGTACCAGGGCGCCGTGGTGCCGGCGTTCTGATGTAGATGGGCCAGGCTCCGCTCGGGGCCTGGCCGTTCATGCCTGCCCGCCCGTTGGCGCACAAGGCCGGCGACACGGCTCATCGAGATTCCGACAGGCCCGAGGCCTGCTCCTGCCGGTACGCCTCCAGCGCCTTGCCCGGGTAGGCGCAGCGGAACAGCAGCGGCGTCAGCAGCGTGGTGACCACGCCCATCAGCACCAGCGTCGCAAAGATGCCCTGGCCGATGAAGCCGTTCTGATAGGCGATGCCGGCGACGACCAGTTCCATCACGCCGCGGCCGTTGAGCACGCAGCCCAGGCCGATGGCTTCCTGCCGGGGCATGCCGACCAGACGTCCGCCGATCCAGCCCGCAGCCACCTTGGACGCGACGGAAACGAGCGTCACCACGATGGGAAACGACAGGTCGTCGAAGGCGTCGGCGGTGAATTCGAGCCCGAGATAGGCGAAGAACACCGGCGCGAGAAAGCCGGTGGTCACCGAGTTCAGCGTTCCGCTCAACTCCTCGTAGCGCGAGGCGAGGAAGTGGCGCTGGTCGAGGAACAGGGCTCCGAAGAAGGCGCCGATGACGAAGTGAAAGCCCAGCATCTCGCTGAGCGAGCCGAACACGAGCACGAAGATCACGACGATGCCGAACAAGGCTTCCGGACCGAAATAGCGCACCAGGGCCTCGGGAACCGCGTGGACACTGATCTCGCGCCGATCCAGCCATTCCAGCAACTGATTCAGCGCCACCACCACCGCGGCCAGCGCCAGCAGCTTCCAACTGGCGGTGCCGATGGTGGCGAGGGTGTCGATGAAGGTCTGCTGTTGCGGCAGGTTGAGCAAGATGCCGAGGATGAACAGCGCGACGATGTCGTTCACGACGGCGGTGGCCAGCGCGTAGTGGGCGATGCGGCTGTGCAGGATGCCCAGGTTGCTCAGCAGCTTCACCGCCACCGGCAGTGCGGTGATGGAAATGCACAGGCCGAGGAACAGGGTTCGCATCAGATCGTGGCCGAACAGCGTGCCGGTGATCAGACCGGCGACGAAGGGCAGGGCGAAACCGACGACGGCCACCAGCATGCCGCGACCGCGCATGGCGCCGAAGATGTCCGAAAAGCGGATCTCGAGCCCCGCACTGAGGATGATCAGGAACACCGCGAGTTCGGAAACGCCCGCGAGCGAGGGGTTGGGATGGATGATGTTCAGCACGGCGGGCCCCAGCAGCACGCCGGCGAGAATTTCGCCGACCATGGCCGGCTGGCCCAGTCTGGCAGACAGGCCGCCGAGCAGGCGGGCGGCCACGATCAGCATCAACAGGCTGGACAGTAACGACATGAAGAATTCCCTCCAGCAGGTAGTTGCATGGGGCGCACGAGTCGCATAAGCGGCCGCGTTCGTCGGGCGATCCGACACGATCGTGAGGTGCTGCGGTGCAGCATACCAAACGAATGTGAAGGTTGCCGACGAAAATGCGCCGCGGCCGTCGGTGTCGGGCGAGCGGGCGACGCTCGGATGCCGCGGCTGAAGGCGGTGCGCGCGATCACGCCATCGTGCATCCGGCGGAGCGGCGCACGGCGCGTCGACGGCCGGGCGCCATCCCGGGCCGCGCTCAGCCGTCCAGCGCCTGGATCAGGTCCTCGAGAACGTCGGCTACCGGCTCGATGCCGACCGACAGTCGCAGCAGGTCGTCTGGGCAGCGGGTGCCTGGGCCTTCGACGCTGGCGCGATGCTCGATCAGGCTCTCCACCGAACCCAGGGAGGTTGCGCGCTTGAACACCTTCACCCGGGCAGCGACTGCACGTGCGGCGCTACCGCCGCCTTTCACGCGGATCGACAGCATGCCGCCGAAACCGCCATGCATCTGGCTCGCGGCAACGGCATGGCCGGGGTGCGAGGGCAGGCCGGGGTAGAGCACCTGTGCGATCGAAGGGTGCGTTTCGAGTGTTCGGGCAATGTGCAGCGCGCTGGCACTCGCGGTGCGCACCCGCAGGTGCAGGGTGCGCATGCCGCGCAGCAGCAGCCAGGCTTCGAAGGGGCCAAGGACGGCGCCGGCGAGGGCGCGCATCGCGCGGACGCGCTGCCAGAACGGCGTGTCCTCGCGCGTGACCAGCGCGCCGGCGACCACGTCCGAGTGGCCGTTGAGATACTTGGTTGCCGAGTGCATGGCGATGTCGGCGCCCAGCGCCAGCGGCTGGCTCAGCACCGGCGTCGCCACGGTGGAGTCGACGACCGTGGTCGCGCCGTAGCGGCGGGCGAGCGCGGCGGCGGCGGCGATGTCGGTGACGTCCCAGGTCGGGTTGGCCGGGGTCTCGATCCACACGATCTGCGTCGGTGTCGACTGGAGCTGGCGCTCGAGATCCACGAGGTCGGCGTTGTCGTAGAAAGCGAGGGTCAGATGCCCGTGCTCGGCGCGGTCCTGCATCCATTTGCGCAGCCCCCAGTACATGTCCCGCGGGGCGAGAAGCCGTGCGCCGGGTTCGAGCGCGTGCAGCACCGCGCTTGCCGCCGCCATGCCCGAAGCGAACAGCAGGGCGTCTGCGCCGCCCTCCAGTTGGCGCAGCACTTCCTCGGCGTCGTCGTAAGCGGGGCTGGCGTCCCGCGCGTACAGCCTGCCGCCGGGGTAGCTGCCATCGGCTGCGCGCTCGAAGGTGCTGGCCGGATGGATGGGCGGGACGATGTCGCGGTAGGGTTCGGCGACGCGGCCCAGGCCGTGGACGGTGAGGGTTTCGACAGAGGTCATGTAGGGCTCACGAGAAGATCCTGTTTCCGCCCAGGGAGCGGACAGCCAATGCCGGGCTGTACGACCGTCCGCGCGACCCGGTGGTGCCGATGAAGCGGGTCAGCGCGGCTGCTCCGGCAGCACGATGTTGACCTCCAGCACTTCGTAGTTGTCCTGCTTCTCGAGCTGCACCTTGATGTCGTCGGGATTGACCGCGACGTATTTGGAGATGACCTCGATCAGATCACGCTGCAAGGCAGGCAGGAAGTCGGCCGCCGGGCTGTTGCTGGCACGCTCGTGCGCGATCAGCAGCGACAGCCGGTTCTTGGCGATCTCCGCTGTCTTCTTCTTTTCGCCGAAAAGGCGGGAAAGGAAGGACATGTCACTTGCCTCCGAAAAGGCGCTTGATCAGGCCGGGCTTCTCGTAGGTGACGAAGCGGAGGGGACGGTCCTCGCCGAGGAATCGGGCGACGATGTCGGTGTAGGCTTCGGCGACGTCCGTGCCCTTGAGGTGGATCGCCGGCGTGCCCTGGTTGGAGGCGTGCAGCACGGATTCGGATTCGGGGATCACGCCCAGCAGCGGCACGCGCAGCAGCTCCTGGACGTCCTTGTACGACAGCATCTCGCCTTCCTCGACACGCTTGGGCGAGTAGCGGGTGACGAGCAGGTGCTCCTTGACCGGCTCACCGCCGTCGCGGGCGCGCTTGGATTTCGACTGCAGGATGCCGAGGATGCGGTCGGAGTCGCGCACCGACGACACTTCCGGATTGGTGGTGATGATGGCCTCGTCGGCGAAGGTCAGCGCCATCACCGCGCCGCGCTCGATGCCGGCGGGCGAATCGCATACCACGTAGTCGAAGGCCATGTGCTCGAGTTCCTTCAGCACCTTCTCGACGCCGTCCTCGGTCAACGCATCCTTGTCGCGGGTCTGGGAGGCCGGCAGCACGAAGAGGTTGTCGCAGTGCTTGTCCTTGATGAGTGCCTGGTTCAGGCGCGCCTCGCCGTTGAGGACATTGACCAGGTCGTACACGACACGGCGCTCGCAGCCCATGATGAGGTCGAGGTTGCGCAGGCCGACGTCGAAGTCGATGACGGCCGTCTTGAACCCGCGCAGGGCGAGCCCCGAGGCAAACGCCGCACTGGTGGTGGTTTTGCCTACGCCGCCCTTGCCGGACGTTACGACGATGACTCTCACGGTTTCCCCTTGATGAATTGATCTGGCTGTCTCAGTCGAGCTGCAGCGATTCGATATTGAGCGTGTGTTCGGCACCGGTCAGTCGTACCTGAGCCGCCTTGCCGGCGAACGCGGCGGGAATGCCGCCCTCGAAGGTCCGATAGACGCCGGCGATGGAAACCAGCTCCGGGCCGAAGTTGGTCGCCAGCACGCGCGCGCAATGGTCGCCCTGCGCGCCGGCGATGGCGCGGCCGCGCAGCGGGCCGTAGCAGTGGATGCTGCCATCGGCGATGACTTCGGCGCCGGGGCTGACGCTGCCGATGACGACGAGATCGGCGCCGCGGGCGTAGAACTGCTGGCCCGAACGCAGGTTGCGGTCGAGATACATGGTCGAGGCGGCCACCGGGACCGCCACGGGAGCCGAGGCCGCGGCGGGCTCTGCGGGCGGCGGGGGCGGGGCGGCGGGGGCCCGTGCCGGTTCGGCCGGGCGGTCACGCTGGATCGCGGCGTCGAGCGTGGCCAGGCCGGCGCGCTGCGCGGCGGCGGCGAGGTCTTCCGGCAGGTTGCAGACGCCGATCGGCTGCAGGCGGTAGCGGCGCAGCAGGGATTGCAGGCCAGCCCAGTCGATGCGTTCGGGCCACTGGGGGATACCGGCGAAATCGAGGATCAGTGCTTCGCCGTTGAAGAAGTCCGGCATGCCGCCAAGCATCTTGTGCATGGCGTCGGCCAGCGTGGCGGGTTCGACCGCCTGCACCAGGGCAACGGTGGCGCCCAGCGTCGTATTGCGGAACTCGATCTGACGGGCGGGCGCAGGGGCGGACATGGGCGGAACGGTCTTCAAAATCAAGGGAGTGTACTGACGAGCCGGCGCCGGGGCAAGCAGCGTACGACGGCGGGCGAAGGCACGGCTCAATGCAGCGTGGGTGGCCGGAAAAGCGCATCGACGTCGGCGGCGTCAAAGCGGTAGGTGTGGTTCGACAGGTCGTCATGCACGACGACTTCGCCGTGTTCGGCCAGCAGGGTGCGGACCTCGTCCTCGCCCAGCGCGCGCAGCATGGTCGCCACCTTCTCGGGGTCGGCCGGCCAATCGTGCGTCACCGCGCGCGGCGCGAACACGCGCACCGCTTCCTCGGCGAAGAGGCGGCGCAGGAGCCCTTCCGCGGGCAGGCCGAGCAACTCGTCCGCCCGGACCGTCTGCGCCAGTTGATGTACGCGCGACCAGCCGTCGATGTCCTTGAGGTCGGCGCCGGGCATCTTCTGCACGAACAGCGCGGCGGCGGCGCGGGGGTCGCTGGCGAGCCAAAGGCCGGCGGGCTGCTGTTCCGACTGCGCCAGGTAATGCTCGAAGCATGCGGCGATGCTGCTGCCCTCGAGCGGGACCATGCTCTGGTAGGGCTGGTCCATGCCCTCGATGTCGAGCGAGAGCTGCAGGCGGCCGTCGCCCACCAGGTCGGCCAGCGTGTCGCCCTCAGGAACGCCCGCGGCCTTCGCGTAGCCGCGCAGGTTCAGGCTTTCGGAGCAGTCCACCACGAGCAGGCTGACCGGGCCGTGGCCGGTGATCTGGAAGGTCAGCCGCCCGGGCTGCTTCAGGTTGCCGGCGATCACGCTCGACACCGCGCTCATTTCGCCGAGCAGGCGCGCGACCGCCGGCGCATAGCTGCGCCCGGTCTGCATCGCCTGCCAGACGTCGGTGAGCTGCACCACCGCGCCGCGGATGTCCAGATCCTCCAGCAGAAAGGGCTGGACATAACTCGTGGGCCTGCGCTCGTTCATGGCATTCATCCCTGGCGCAGCACGCGCGCGTAGAGGTCGGTGTCGAGTCCGATGATGAGTTCTCCTTTGCCGCTCCCGGTGACATCGTGTTCGACGACGGGGCGGCGGATCAGGCTGGGCTGGGCCTGCATCAGCGCGATCGCGGCCGCCTCGTCGGCGATCGCCTGCTGCTCCGGCGACAGCTTGCGCCACGTGGTGCCGCGCCTGTTCATCAGCGCCTCCCAGCCGGCGCGGGCGCACCAGCGCTGCAGCGTGTCGGCGTCGATGCCGCTCTTGCGATAGTCGTGGAAGCGATAGGCGACCGCGTTCGCCTCCAGCCAGGCGAAGGCCTTCTTCATCGTGTCGCAGTTCTTGATGCCGTAGACGACGGTGTCCATTTGCGGGGCTCCGGGCGTCACTTGCCGCGCGCGCGGGCGAAGGCTTCCGCCAGCGCACCGCCGGCCGCCGGGCGGCGGTCGCCGTGCTCGCGGCGGGGGCCGCCGGCGGACGGGCGCTGCGGGTTGCGCGCGGCATTGTCGCGCGGCCGGGCGTCCTGGCCGCGGTTGTCGCGCGCCGGCTGGCGGACCGCTTCGTCACCGAGGCGCATCGTCAGCGCGATGCGCTGGCGCGGGATGTCGACTTCGAGCACCTTGACCTTCACCACCTGGCCGGCCTTGACGACGCTGTGCGGATCCTTCACGAAGGTGTTGGACAGCGCCGAGATGTGCACCAGCCCATCCTGATGTACGCCGATGTCGACGAAGGCGCCGAAGTTGGTGACGTTGGTGACCACGCCTTCGAGCAGCATGCCCGGCTGCAGGTCCTTCAGTGTCTCGATGCCTTCGCGGAAGCTCGCGGTACGGAACTCGGGTCGCGGGTCGCGGCCGGGCTTCTCCAGTTCCGCGAGGATGTCCTGCACCGTGGGCAGACCGAAGCGCTCGTCGGTAAATTCGGCAGGTTTCAGCGACTTCAGGAAGCCGCCGTTGCCCATCAGCTCGCGCACGCTCTTCTGCACGCGGGCAAGGATGCGCTCGACCACCGGATAGGCCTCCGGGTGGACCGAGGAGGCATCGAGCGGATTGTCGCCGCTGGGGATGCGCAGGAAACCGGCAGCCTGCTCGAAAGTCTTGGGTCCGAGGCGCGGCACGTCCTTCAGCGCCGCGCGGGTGAGGAAAGGACCGTTGCTGTTGCGGTATTCGACGATGTTGGCGGCGAGCGTCGGGTTGAGCCCGGAAATGCGCGCCAGCAGCGGCGCCGACGCCATGTTCACATCGACGCCGACGGCGTTCACACAATCCTCGACCACCGCATCCAGGCTCTTCGCCAGCCGGCCCTGGTTGACGTCGTGCTGGTACTGGCCGACACCGATCGATTTCGGATCGATCTTCACCAGCTCGGCCAGCGGGTCCTGCAGGCGGCGCGCGATCGACACCGCGCCGCGCAGCGACACGTCCACATCGGGGAACTCGCGCGCGGCCAGTTCGGAAGCCGAATAGACCGATGCGCCGGCTTCCGACACCATGACCTTGGTGAGCTTGAGCTCGGGGTGGCGCTGAATCAGCTCGGCGGCGAGCGCGTCCGTTTCGCGCGATGCGGTGCCGTTGCCGATCGCGATCAGCTCCACCGCGTGTTTCTTCGCCAGCATCGCCAGCGCGGCGATCGAGGACTCGCGGTCGCGGCGCGGCTCGAAAGGATAGACGGTGGCCGTATCGACCAGCTTGCCGGTGGCGTCGACCACCGCGACCTTGACGCCGGTGCGAATGCCGGGGTCCAGCCCGATCGTCGGCCGGCTGCCGGCCGGTGCGGCGAGCAGCAGATCCTTCAGGTTGCGCGCGAAGACGCGGATGGCCTCTTCCTCGGCGCGCTCGCGCAACTCGTTCATCCGCTCGAGCACGAGGTGGATCGAGATCTTCACGCTCCAGCTCCAGCGCACGGTGTCGGCCAGCCAGCGGTCGGCCGGGCGGCCCTGGTTGCGGATGCCGAAGCGCGCGGCGATGCGGCCCTCGCAGGGATGCGGCGGGGGCGGGACAGACGCGGGGTCGGCGCGCTCGACGTCCAGCGCCAGGCGCAGCACGCCTTCGTTGCGTCCGCGCAGCAGCGCCAGTGCGCGGTGGGAGGGCATCTTCGCGATGGGTTCGCGGAAATCGAACCAGTCGCGGAACTTGGCGCCCTCGGTCTCCTTGCCTTCGATCACGCTGGAGCGCACTTCGCCGTGTTCGTGCAGATAGTCGCGCAGTTCGCCCAGGAGCGTGGCGTCCTCGGCGAACTGCTCCATCAGGATCTGGCGCGCGCCCTCGAGCACGCTCTTGACGTCGGCGAAACCGGCCTCGGCGTTCAGGTATGTCTCGGCCTCGACTTCCGGCGTGAGCGTCGGGTCGGCGAGCAGGGCGTCGGCCAGCGGACCGATGCCGGCCTCGCGCGCGATCTGTGCCTTGGTGCGGCGCTTGGGCTTGTAGGGCAGGTAGAGATCCTCGAGCCGCTGCTTGGTATCGGCGTTCTCGATGTCGGCACGCAGTTCGGGTGTCAGCTTGCCCTGTTCGTCGATCGAGCCGAGCACGGTGGCGCGGCGGTCCTCGAGCTCGCGCAGGTAGCCGAGGCGCTCTTCGAGCATGCGCAGTTGGGTGTCGTCGAGGCCACCGGTGGCCTCCTTGCGGTAGCGCGCGACGAAGGGCACGGTGGCGCCGTCGTCGAGCAGTTGCACGGCGGCGATGACCTGACGGGGGGAGACGCCGAGTTCTTCGGCGATGCGGTGTTCGATCGGAGGCAGCATGGATGCGGTGAGCCCTTGGGCTGGGCAGTGTTTCACGAATGGGCCCCGCGATTGGGGCGGGAAGGGCGCGATGTTGCAGCAAGCCGCCGCGTGGAACAAGCCCGGCGGGTAGCGCGATGCCGGGAGCTCCGCAGTGGGCTGGGCCGGATGCGGTAGGAGCGGGCTTGACCGCGACCCGCCCCCCCGCTGCTGGCACGGGCTTCGACAGGACGCTCAACACCCGAACGCGGTCGAGCCCGCTTCCACGCGGGCGCGAACCTTGTCAGAGCGCGACCAGCGTCTGCCGCCCCCACCAGTTCGAACCGGGTGCGAGTTCGACGGCCTCGCGCACGGCGGCGGCCTCGACGCACAGCATGTGGCGGAAATCGCGATCGGGCATGTCGGCGAGCGCGGCGCAGCGCTCTTCCCAAGGGTTCCACACGACCACGTCGCGGAAGCCTTCCTGGTTGATGCCCAGGCTGCGATCGTACTCGCGCAGCAGCAGCGGGCGCGTCACCTCGTGGTAGATGCGGTCGGTTTCGGCCTCGATCAGCAACACGTCGCCGCTGTCGTGGCGCATCTCGCCGGCGGCGGTGCTGTCTTCGTACGCGGTGCCATAGAGCCCCTCGATGCGGGTTTCCTCGACCTCGCGCACGCGCAGGTAGGTGTGCAGCGCGCCGGTGAAACTCAGCGGCGTGTCGTCCTCGTTGATGACTTCCAGCTCGAGGTCGAGCCGGCTTTCCTCGATCGCGATCGTCAGTTCCACGGCGAATCGGTGCGGCCACAGCGCGCGCGTGGCCTCCGTGTCGGTGCAGCGCAGCGTGACGAGCGCGAAGTCCGCGCCGGTGCGCTCGGTTTCGAGTGACCACGGCATCGTCCGCACGAAGCCGTGACGCGGCAACGGACCGCGCGCCGCGAACTGCGGAAAGCACACCGGCACGCCGCCACGCACCGCGGTGGAGCCGTCGAAACGCGCCTGGTCGCTGAGGTACAGGCGCTCCGTCCCGCCAGGGGGCGTCCACGACACGACCTGGGCGCCCAGCAGCAGCACCACCGCCTGCGCGCCCGAGGCCGTGGCCAGGCGCAGGGCCGGCTGGCCATGGAAGTCGATTCGCTCGATCGCTGCGGCCATCGCACTCAGTCCTGCAGGTTGAGCACGCCGACCTTGATCGTGCTGTCGTCCGGGTCGTTGCTCAGCACGAAGCCCAGTTTCTGCACGAACTTCAGCATGCGCTCGTTGTTCGACAGGAAAATGCCGTTCATGTACTTGAGGCCGCGATCGCGCGCGGTCTCGATCAGCACGCCCATCAGCCTGCGGGCGAGGCCGCGATGCTGCCAGTCGTCTACCACCACCACCGCGAACTCGCAGGACTCGCCATCCGGATTGACCGCATAGCGGCACACCCCGATCTCGGTCTCCACCCCGTCGACGTCCATCGTGGCGAGAAAGGCCATCTCGCGGTCGTAGTCGATCTGGGTGAGGCGCGCGACCATCGCCGGCGGCAGTTCGCGCATCGTGTTCATGAAGCGGTAGTACTTCGTTTCGGCCGACAGCCGGCTCATGAAGTCGATTTCGAGCGAGGCGTCTTCGGGCTTGATCGGGCGTATGGTCACCGTGGTGCCGTCGGGCACGATCCAGGTGCTGATCAGGTGTTGCGGGTAGGGGTGGATCGCCATGTGGTCGTAGCGATCCGCGGTCGGCGAGATGTTCTCGACCATGATGCGCGCATCGACCGCGACAGCGCCGTTCTCGTCGACGATCAGCGGGTTGATCTCCATCTCGGTGATCCACGGCAGCTCGCAGACCATCTCCGACACCCGCAGCAGCACGAGTTCCAGGGCGTCC
>SHNC01000293.1 GCA_004295105.1 Betaproteobacteria bacterium
CTGCCGGCCCACGAATCTCGAGGTCGTCGGTGCGCAGCACGCCTTTGGCGACGTCGATGCTACCGGAAATGCGATCGAAGGCGAATCCCGATGAAAACACGTCGCGGAAGTCGAGCGTGATGCGCCGCGGCAGCGACTGCAGGCTGAGTATGCCGAGCAAGCGCCCCACCCCCGGCTCGAGCTTGTTGAACTGCCCGGGGCCCGTCTCCAGCGTCATCGAGCCCGACATCGACGGGAAGTCGATGCGTGTCGGCGGCCCGCGCCAGCTCAGCTTGCCCGCCAGCGTCGCCTGCCCGCCCCTTACCGCGTCGGCATAGCCGAGGCGGTGGGAGAAGCGCCCGACGTCCGTTGTCTCCAGCTTGAAATCGAGGTCGGTGAGCTGGCGTCCCGCCGCCTGCCAGCGCCCGGTTCCGCTCAACCGGCCGTCCGCATTGGCGACCGACAGGCGTTCGAGCAGCCACAGCCCGCCGCGATTGCGCGCGAGCACCTCGAGCCGGCCCAGATCCTTGCCGCGCAACGAGAAGCGGTCGGCGACGATATCCAGACCCGGCAACCGACGCGGCGGAGCCTCCTCGGGCGCATCGACCGACTTCGCCCCCTCGTCGTCGCCCGCCAGCGTCAGATGCCGGAAATGCGCATTCAGCGTGCCGTTGCCGGCATGACGCCAGTCGAATTCGCCCGCCGCGAGGTCGCTGTCGAGGCGCGCCTTCCAGCCGCCGGCGTCGGCCAGGGCGCGCAACTGCACGCCTTTCAATGTCTGGCCGAACGCCCGCATCTCGCGCGCCTGCATCGCCACGCCGGCGAGTGCCAGCGCCGGCTCGGCGGGCGTTGCCGCCTCCGTATCGGCCGGCTCGGCGCCCTCGCTCGCGAGCGCGCGTCGCCACGCATCCACATCCAGCGTGTCGAACTCGGCCGACACCATCACGCCCTTGTCGGCGACGCGCACGGGTTGCAGGATGCCCACGCCGCCGTGCCACTCGGTGCTGCCGGCGTCGCGGCGCAGCCTCGCCGACAGGCGGTCGCCCAGTTCCACGTCCAGGCTCGGCGGCCCGCCGCCCGTCGGGCGGCCGAACGCGACACGCAACGGCCAGGCATCGCTGGCCGGCTTGTTGAACGGCGCCGGCAGACTGGCGCTGACCCCTTCCAGGCTCGAGGTGACGACGACCTGCGTGCCGCCCCGGCTGATGCGCACGTCGGCCTTCCACGGCGCGCTGCCCGACAGGTGATCGACCACCGGCCAGTCGGCCGCCTGCGGCCACCCTGCGCGCACCGCGCCCAGACTGGCCGCGCCGTCGGCCTCGAAGCGCACGTTGCCGTCGGCCTCGGTCCGTGCGACCAGGCGCAGCGGCGCGCCCAGCGCCTGCGCGCGTGCCTCCGGAATCGACAGCGTGTCCTCGGTGAAGCTCAGCCGCCCGCCGGCCGCCTCGAGCGGCGGCAGGCCATCCAGCAGCCACAGGCGGTTGGCGGTGAAGCGGTAGTCGCCGCGCACCGTCGAATCGTCCATCTTGCGCAGCGGCATCACCAGTCGCAGGTCGAGGCTGCCGTTGCCCTCCGCACGCATGCCGTCGGTGAAGTGGTCGATGCGGCCGGCGACCGGGCTCTCCGAGACGAAGCGCAGGAAGTCCGCGGTGGGACCGGCCGCCTTGCCGGTGATCGTCATGACCTCGCTCGGCAGCACGTCGAGATCGGGCACGTCCGCGACGACATCGGCCAACCTGACGCCGAAGATGCGCGCGGAGGCTGCCTCGATGCGCATGCCCGGCCCCTCGAACCTGACCTCGCCATGAATGCCGTCGATCACCGGCCAGCCCGGCGCGTAGTCGAGCAGCCCATCGGCCACCTTGATCGCCACCAGGAACTGCCCCTTGCCGTCGCGGAACGGAAAGTCGTCGAGCACGCCCTTCAGTCGCAGCCGCGCATCGGGAACGACCGCCCGGCGGATGGCATTGCGTACCCAGTCGTGCGTGTCGCGATTGACCACACGCGGCAGGTAACGCCACACGGCAGTCCCTTCGGCGCGGGTCAGGCGCGCCTGCAGGTCGATCTCGCCGGCCCCGCCGGGCTGCGGCCAGTAACGGCCGGACGCCGTGCCCGCGGCGTCGGCGTTGTCGAAACTGGCGGCATCGAGGCTGATCTCGAGGCGGCCTTCGCGGCGCTGCCAGCCGCCGTCGGCGCGCAGCACCGAAAACGCCAGGCGCGACGTGGCGAACACCTCCGGCAGGTCGATGTGAGCGTCGCGGCTGTCGATGCGGTAGCGCCCGCCGCGCTCGTCGCCCTCGATGTGGCCTGTCAGACCGCCCAGGCCAGGCAGCCCGTCGCGCGCGGCGACACCGACCCCGGCGAAATCCCCCGCCAAGGTCCACGCCTCGGGGGCCGCCGCCTCGCCGCGCCAGTCGAGCCGCAGGCCAGACACTTCGCCGCGCGGATCGAAGGCGGCCAGACGCGCACGCACCGCGTCGTCAAACGGAAGGTAGGCGCCGAGCGTGGCCAGCGACGCGAAGTCGAGGCGGTTGGCGCGCAGGCTGCCGTGGGTCGTCTTACCGTCCGGCGCATGGCGCACCTGCAACGAAAAATCGGTGGGCACCACGCGCAGGCCGTCCCCCGTCTCGAGGGCCAGCCGCCGCGTGGCGACCTCGAAGCCGTCCGCACGCCGCGAAGCGCTCAGGCGCCCTTCGAGGCGGTTCAGGCGCAGTTCGGGCAGGCTGTCGCCCAGGCGTGTATTGACGTCGTTGAGGGCGACATCGGTCGTAATTGCGATGCTGCGCTGCGGCTCGTCGCGTTGCTCGCCGAGATCCACCCAGGCGCGCAGCGCGCCCTCGCCCCGCAAGGGCAAGGGGTAATCGACCCATTGTCGCCAGCCGCCCAGACTGGCGCGCTCGAGCGCCACATACAGCCTGCCGCCGGCACGCTGTGGCGCCTCTGCCGACAGCCGCCGCAGTTCGCCGCGTACGTCCAGCGTCGACGCCAATGCCGCCGGGGGCTGGGCGCGCAGCGCGAAGCGGTGCACGCCGAAGCGGCGGTCGAGGCGGAACTCGACATGCTCGAACTGCAGTTCCGGTGCCCCGCGCAGCGCATCGGACCACGACACCGATGCATCGTGGATGAGGATCTGACCTTGCCCGAGCAGCCAGTCGAGCATGCCGCCCTGCCCGCCATCGCCGCGCACGCGCAATCCGGCGACGAACAGGCTGCCGTCGGCCTCGCGCCGGACCGACAGCCGCGGCGAGTGGATCTCGAGCCGGCTGAAGTGCGGCGACAGCCGCAGCAGCGAGGTCCACGAGAAGCTGACATCGATGCGCGGCAGCTTCAGCGCCGGGCGCCCTTCGGCATCGGCCACGACGACATCGGCGAGGTGCAGCCGCGGACGCAGCCGACTCCAGTCGCCGTCGATGACACCGATTGACACCGGCAGTCCCATGGCCTCGCTCGCAACCGCGGCGATTTCGTCGCGATAGACGTCGATGCGAGGCAACAGCACTTCGCGCACCAGCAGCACCGCCGTGCCCAGCACGAACCAGCCGACCAGTGCAGCCATGCCCAGCGCGCGCAGCACACGGCGCGCACGCGCGACGCTGCGCGCTTCGGTGACCGGATCGGCAGCGTCTGAGGTGGTGAGGGAGGACGTTAGGGGGTCGTTCATGCCATGTCGCCCCGGCGGGCGGTGCCGGAGTTGCGGCCCCATCACTGGGTAGGGCCGATGGAGCCTGCGGCCCCGCCTGCGAAGCACCGCGCGATTGCACGGCTTCGGCGCAGCGCCATGAGCGCGGCCGGACGATGCCTTCGGCAAGCCAGCGGTCGCAAGCCCGGATAGAATCGAAACGCTGACTTCGCGGGCCTTCGCGACGCGCTGCAGACCCTCGCATTCTAACAACGATCGTCATCTCTCACCGGGAGTTCGATTCATGTCTTCCCAGCCCGCCGCCACTTTCGACACGCTACCCGAGCCGATCCGCGCGGCCGCCCGGCTGTCACGCTTCCTGGCGCGCATGCTGGACAGCCGTCCGTGGCTCGGTGCGCGGCTCGCGGCGAGCATCGGCGGCCCATTGGACGCGGACGCGATGCACTCCTTCCTCGACGAGCAGGAGGCCGCAGCCGGCGGCGCCGAGGCCGCATTGCGGCCCGCCCTGCGCCACCTGCGCACCTGGGTGCTGTGCCACCTGATCGTGCGCGATCTGGCCAGCCGCGCCAGCCTCGCCGAGGTCACCGAGACCATGACGGTTCTCGCCGAGGTCGCGATCCGTCGCGCCCACGACGTGCTGCGTGCGGCGCTGGTGCAACGCTACGGGCTGCCGCTGTCGCAGACCGGCTGGGAGCAGGAACTGCTGATCATCGGCATGGGCAAGCTCGGCGGCCGCGAGCTCAACGTGTCCTCCGACATCGACCTGATCTTCATCTACCCGGAGGACGGCGACACCGGTGGCGCCAAGGTGATCAGCAACTTCGAGTTCTTCGAGCGCCTCGGCAAGCAGTTGATCCAGGCGCTGGCCGAGGTCACCGAGCATGGCCAGGTCTTCCGCGTGGACATGCGTCTGCGCCCGAATGGCGACTCCGGCGCGCTGGTCGGCAGCTTCGACATGCTGGAAAACTACTTCATCACCCAGGGCCGCGAGTGGGAGCGCTACGCCTGGATCAAGGCGCGGGCGCTGACCGGCGAACGCTGGCAGGAACTGCAGAACATCGCCCGGCCATTCATCTTCCGCAAGTATCTCGACTTCGGCGCGATCAACGCCATGCGCGACCTGCACGCGCAGATCCGTCGCGAGGTCGCACGCCGCGACCGCGCCAACAACATCAAGCTCGGCCCGGGCGGCATCCGCGAGATCGAATTCATCGCCCAGGTGTTCCAGCTCATCCGCGGCGGGCGCGACCCCTCGCTGCAGATCCGGCCCACGCTGAAAGTGCTGTCGCTGCTGCCCGAACGCGGCATCCTGTCGGCCGACGCGGTGCGCGAGCTGGGTGTAGCCTACGACTTCCTGCGCCGCCTCGAGCACCGGCTGCAGTACCTCGACGACGCCCAGACCCACGACCTGCCGGCGAGCGCGGCCGACCAGGCGTTGATCGCGCAAGGCATGGGCTTCGCCGACCATGGCGCGATGCTCGAGGTGCTCGACCGCCACCGCGCGGTGGTGAGCCGGCATTTCGATGCGGTGTTCGGCGACCCGTCGGAAGAAGACCACAGTCTGGATGCGGTCTGGAAGGCGGCCGAAGACACCGAGCAGGCCACCGCAGCACTGGGCGAACTCGGCTACCGTCATCCGCACGCGGCCGCCGACCGCCTTGCCGCCATCCATGCCGGCCCGCGCTACAAGCAGTTGCCGAACAACATCCGCAGCCGCTTCGACGCGCTGATGCCGCGCGTCATCGAGATCGCGGCGACCACGCCCGGCCCCGACGACACGCTGGCGCGCTGCCTCGATCTGCTCGAGGCGATCGGCCGCCGCGGCGCCTACCTGGCGCTGCTGCAGCAATATCCCCAGGCCCTGCGCCGCGTCGCCGACCTGGTCGGTGCGTCGCGCTGGGCGGCGCAATACCTGACGCGCCACCCCATCCTGCTCGACGAGCTGCTCGACCCGCGCACGATGGAGACCGCGCCCGACTGGCCGCGCTTCCGCGAAGGACTGGTCGCCGACCTCGACGCCCTCGAGCCGGACATGGAGCGCCAGATGGACGTGATGCGCGAACGCCATCATGCGCAGGAATTCCGCCTGCTCACGCAGGACATCGCCGGCCTGCTGACGGTGGAGAAGCTCGCCGACCACCTGTCGGAACTCGCCGACATCATGCTCGACGTCACGCTGCCCCTGGTGTGGCGCAAGATCAGGATCCGCCACCGCGAGGATCCGAAGTTCGCCGTGATCAGCTACGGCAAGCTCGGCGGCAAGGAGCTGGGCTATGCCTCGGACCTCGACATCGTGTTCCTGTACGACGATGCCGCGCCCGAGGCGGCCGAAGTCTACGGTCGGCTCGCGCAGCGCACCAACACCTGGCTGTCCACCCACACCGCCGCCGGCCAGTTGTTCGAGACCGACCTGCGCCTGCGCCCGAACGGTGAATCCGGCTTCATCGCCTGTTCGCTGGAAGCCTTCCGCAAGTACCAGCTCGAATCGGCCTGGGTGTGGGAACACCAGGCGCTGACGAGGGCGCGCTTTTCCGCCGGCGACCGCGCCCTTGGCGCAGCGTTCGAGCGCATCCGCATCGAAGTGCTGCGCCTGCCGCGCGAGCTCGCCCCGTTGCGTGCCGAGGTGCTGGCGATGCGCCACAAGATGCGCGACGCCCACGGCGGCAAGAGCGAACTGTTCGACCTCAAGCATGACCGCGGCGGGCTCATCGACGTCGAATTCCTGATCCAGTACCTGGTGCTCGGCCACGCCCACGCGCATCCGGAACTCACCGGCAACCTCGGCAACATCGCCCTGCTCGGCATCGCCGGCCGGCTCGGGCTCATTCCCGCCGACCTCGCCGCGGCCTGCGCCGACAGCTACCGGCAATTGCGCCGCCTGCAGCACCGCCAGCGTCTCAACGACCAGAAGTCCCGCGTCGACCCCGGCGAGGCCGAGGCCGCGCGCAAGCCGGTGCAGGCCTTGTGGAAGGAAGTCTTCGCCGAGTAAGACCTGCACTGCCCTCTGTTGCCCCGCGCCGCCGGCGACCGACAGGGGTCAGCCGGCAGGCTGCGTCCCCGTCCGAGCCTGGCGAACCGTGGCGCCGATGACCTGCGCGTAATATTTCATGTCATGAAACGGCACATGACGCCGGATGCCCGGCGCGACTAGAATCGATGGGCCAGAACAGACAGTCGCCCGCCCGGCGGGCGTCGCCATGAGCCAGGAAATCGAACTCAAGCTCGCGCTCCCCGCACGCGCAGTCGCCGCGCTGCGTCGCCACCCGCTCATCGCCGCCGCAGCCCCCCTCGGCAAGGGACAGACGCTGCACAACACGTATTACGACACCCCGGCGCTCGACCTCAAGGCGCGCAGGGTGGCCGTTCGCACACGGCAACAGGGACGCATCTGGCTGCAGACGGTGAAGTGTGCCGCGCTGTCCAGCGGCGGCCTGTCGCACCGGCCCGAATGGGAGCAGCCCTACACCGGCAGCTTCGATTTCTCGCAGGTCGATGCCCCCGACACAGCCCGGCTGCTCGCGCGCCACGCCGCCAGCCTGGTACCGGTGTTCACCACCCGCTTCCGCCGCGAGACGCGCCGCCACACGCCGCGCGACGGCGTCAGCATCCTGGTCATGATCGATACGGGCAACATCGACGCCACCACGACGGACGGCGAAAGGCACACGGACCCGATCTGCGAGCTGGAGCTCGAACTGGAGCACGGCACGCCCCTAGACCTGATCGAGCTCGCCTGCGAGCTCGCCCGCGACCTGCCGCTGATGCCGTCGGACGTATCCAAGGCGGAACGCGGCTACCGGCTCTTCCTGCAGCAGCCCGTCACCCCGCTGCGCGCCGAGCCTTCCTGCATCACCGCCGAACAGAACGTCGTCGACGCCTTCCGCAGCCTGGCGCTGTCCTGCCTGCGCCAGTGGCAGGCCAACGCCAGTGGCGCAGCGCACAGTCACGACCCCGATTTCATCCACCAGTTGCGTGTTTCGCAGCGTCGCCTGCGCTCGCTGCTGAAGACCTTCGCGCCCGCGCTGCCGGCACCCTTCGTTGGCGAATGGAACGTGCGTCTGCGCGACAACACCAATCGCTTCGGCGACGCGCGCGACCTCGATGTGCTGCACACCGAACTGCTCGAACCGGTGCAGCCCGAAGGGCTCGCCGAGGCCGACGGCATGGCGCGCCTGCTGCGGGTCGCGACCGATGCGCGTGTCGCTGCGCGACGCAGCGCCGAGCGCAACCTGGACCCTGCCGCGCAGGGACGCCTGATGCTGGAATTCAGCGCCGCCCTGCTGCGCCTGCCGACCGGCCCGTTGGCCGCCGCGGCCGACATGCGCACCTTCGCCCGCCTGCGCCTCGTGCGCCTGCGCAAACGCGGCCGGCGCCAGTTCGACGCCGCTGGAGGCCTCGAGCCAACGCGCCTGCACGCGCTGCGCATCGGTTTCAAGCAACTGCGGTACGGCATCGAGTTCTTCGCGCCGCTGTTCCCGGCCAAGGCAACCGCGCGCTACACGGCCGAACTGACTCGCGCCCAGGACACCCTGGGCTTCCTGCAGGATGTCGACATCGCGCGCGGGCGGCTCGCCGCGTGGGCCGGCGCGGACGGCGGCCTGGGCGCCGCCGCCGCCTTCATCCTGGGCTGGCACGCACCGCGCTATGCGCGCCTGCGCCGCCGCGTACTGCACGACTGCGAACCGCTGCTGTGGGGGAAGACGCCATGGTGAGCATCGACACACCGCTGGTCACGCTGATCCAGGGCGACCTCGCCGACATCTCCGTGCAACAGGACGAGCGCATCATGCCGTCCCCTGCAAGGACGGAGACACGCATGGATCTATTGCTGTGGCGCCACGCCGAGGCCGCGGACGGCAGCCCCGACCACACCCGCGAACTGACCGATCGCGGTCGCAAGCAGGCGCGCCGCATGGCGGCCTGGCTCGACCAGCATCGCCCGAAGCAGTTGAAGGTGTATGCCAGCCCCACGCTGCGAACCCGCCAGACCGCCGCCGCCTTCACCGACAGCTTCCAGATCGTCAGCGCGCTCGGCCCCGAAGGCAGCGTGGCCGACATCCTCGCCGCGACAGGCTGGCCGGACGCGCGCGGTGCGGCCCTCGTCGTCGGCCACCAGCCGGCATTGGGCAGGCTGTGCGCCCTGCTGCTGTCGGGCGCCGAGGCCGACTGGACGATCAAGAAGGGCGCGCTGTGGTGGTTCACCAACCGCGTACGCGAGCACGAGACGCAGACCGTGCTGCGTGCGGTGATCCCGGCCGACTTCGCCTGACGCGCGGCCCCGCCCCGGCCGCCGGCCATGGACGGCGCACCGTAGCCAAAACCCGCCGGAAGTGGCATTCTCGCCTCGCCCGTTCCGCGATCACGACCTGCCGTCGCGACGCGACGACACGTTATTGTTGCGGCGATGAATACAGCCAAGCTCACGTCCCCTGCGGCATGCACCGACCTGCCCAACGGCACGCTCGACACCATCGACGGGGTGCGGCGCGTCTACTACGACGGCTACTGGCTCAAGGTCTATGACCCGCCGCACGATTCGCTCAGTGCCAAGAAGACGCTGATCCAGGCGCTCACCCGGCGCCTCTTCAACCACGTCGAACACGGCATCAACATTCCCGGCAAGCGGCTCAACGACGCCCGACGCGCCTACGAGACCGAACTGGATCCTGCGCGCAAGCGCGTCAAGGGGGCGATGCTGGCGGGCGCGCTGTTCAACCGCGCCACCGACATCTTCACCAAGCTGGTCGAGTTGCAGGAACTCGGCATCGAGATCGACACCGACAATGCGCTGATGCGCGAATGCGGCTTCTGTCTGCAGGAAGCGCTGGAGCTGGGCAAGCTCGTGCTGCACCGCAGTGGCGAAGAAGGCATCGACGAACTCTGGGGCGAGCCATTCCGTGCCTTCTCCATCCCGGTGGAGGCCTTCTACGAGAGCCGCTACGTGAAGATCGCCCAGGCACTGCGCGAGATCGACCTGATCGGCGCGGTGATGGTCTCCACCTTCGCCAGCAGCCCGCTGTTCCACGGCCTCGAGCCGCTGGTGGCCGATTTCGCGCGCATCGCCAAGATCAAGTGCGAAACGCTGCGCACCGATCCCGACATCTTCGACGTGTGGGCCGATTTCGTCGTCGCCTCCGAACGGCTCGGCCTGTTCGCGCCGAAACTGGCACCGACCTCCAACCCCGCCGAGCAGCAACTGGCCAGCGACGGCCTGCACCTCATCGTTCAGGGCCGCAACCTGCTGACCGACATCACCCGCGCCCGCGTGACGATGCCCAAGAGCGCGCGCGAATACATCGAGCGCTGCGAACGTTACGGCGAGCTGGTGCGCACGTCCGGGCGCGCGGTGCTGGCCGGCGCGGCGCCGGCACGCATCTGAGGACGAGCACGGCCGGCCGTTCGGTCGAACCGGCCGTCGCCGGCGGGCATCAGACGATCACGCCGCCACCCAGGCACACCTTGGATTCATAGACCACCACGCTCTGACCCGGCGTCAGCGCCCATTGCGGCTGGGCGAAGGCGATCTCGGCGCGGCCGTCGGCGACGGCATCGATCTCGCACGGCATGTCGGGCGTGCGGTAGCGCGGCTTCGCGGTATAGACCCAGTGGGTGTGCGGGTCGCGGCCGGCGATCCAGTTGAGATCGGTGGCGACCAGGCGATCCTTCAGCAGCGCCGGGTGGTCGTGGCCCTGCACCACGTACAGCACGTTGGCCTTGACGTCCTTCTTCGCCACGTACCAGGCGTCGTGCTCGCCGGCGTCGTCCTGGTTGCCCTTGATGCCGCCGATGTGCAGGCCCTTGCGCTGGCCGATGGTGTGATACATCAGGCCCTGGTGCTCGCCCAGCACGCGGTCGTCGTCGAGGGCGCGGATCTCGCCCGGCTTCGTCGGCAGGTAGCGCATCAGGAACTCGCGGAACGGACGCTCGCCGATGAAGCAGATGCCGGTCGAATCCTTCTTCGTCGCCACGTGCAGCCCGGCCTGCTCGGCGATCCGGCGCACCTCGCGCTTGTACAGCGCGCCCAGCGGAAACATCGTCTTCGCCAATTGCGCCTGGGTCAGGCGGTACAGGAAATAGCTCTGGTCCTTGGTGCCGTCCTCGGCCTTGAGCAACTGGTACTCGGTGCGGCCGTCGTTGCTCCACTCACGCACCTGGGCGTAGTGGCCGGTGGCGATGCGCTCCGCGCCAAGCTGCATGGCATGGTCGAGGAAGCAGCGGAACTTGATCTCGGAGTTGCACAGTATGTCGGGGTTGGGCGTGCGTCCGGCCTCGTATTCGCGCAGGAAGTCGGCGAAGACACGGTCCTTGTATTCGGCGCTGAAGTTCACCACCTCGAGATCGATGCCGATGACGTCGCACACCGAGGCGACATCGACCAGATCCTGGCGAGTCGAGCAGTATTCGTCGTCATCGTCGTCCTCCCAGTTCTTCATGAACAGGCCCGTCACCTCGTAGCCCTGCTGCTTGAGCAGCAACGCCGTCACCGACGAATCCACTCCGCCGGACATGCCGACGACCACCTTCATTCCGTTCGGATCCTGCTTACTGGACATTCGGTCCACCTCCCTCTAGCCATTCGGCGAGCGGCAGCACGATGGCCGCCTCGCCATTGTCGACGAACCAACTGTCGACCACGTATCGATTGCCGCCATCCGCTTCGTCCGCCGCGGCGGCGGACTGGTCCGGACGCCGGACGTCGTCCATCACTTCGGCACAGTCGCACTGCGCGAGCGTCACCGCCATGTAGTCCGGCGCGCCAGGCGCCCTCGCGCGTGCAGGCTCGGGCCGGCGCGGCGCGGCCTCCTCAACCACCGCCCCGAAGTGCTGCATGATCAGACGAGTGCGGCGCGCGGGCTCCAGCACCCTGTGGAAGCGCAGCCAGCCGTGCGCCTCGATCATCCTGAGGATGCGGGTGGTGGAGGTGGAGTGGTCGATGCAGTCCATGCGCCCGTCGACCTCCTGATCGAGGAAATTGCCCGCCCGGTCCGCCGCCACCGGCGTCTGCCGGCCCGCCTCGGCCAGCAGCACGCCCACCGACTGGGCGAGCACCCTGCGCTCTGCCGCCGCATCCGGGGCGAGCTGCAACTGCCGGCGGATCGCGTCGCGCGGTGCGCCGGGCACCCCCACGTCGCGCTCGGAGTGGCAGCCGTAGTCGAAACAGATGCGGAAGCTGCCGTCCGCGACGACGTCGGCGGCGGGTGCCGGCAATGCGGAGCGCTGCAGTGCCGGATGCGTCTTCGCCAGCATGACCGCCGGCTTCGCGGCGCCGCGCGGCGCGGCGACCGCGGCGCCCGCCAGCGCGCCCAGCATCATCACCGCCAGCAGACGACGCATCGGCACGGCCCGCTCAGTCATAATGCCGGATCAGTTCGAGCGGATAGCGCCGCCCGGCGATCCAGTCGTCCACGCACTGCAGGATCAGCGGGCTGCGGTGACGCTCGCGGGTGGCGACGAGTTCGTCGCGCGTCATCCACACCGGGCGCACGATGCCTGCATCGAGCGCCCGGCCGGCTTCCTCGCCGGTGACTCGCCCACTGAATGCGAAGCGCAGATAGGTGATGTCGCCCTGCGGCCGCGGCCACTGGTAGATGCCGACGAGGTACTCCGGCACGAAGTGGTGCGCCGTTTCCTCCAGCGCCTCGCGCACACTCGCTTGCACCAGCGACTCGCCTTCCTCCAGATGCCCGGCCGGCTGGTTGAAACGCAGCCCCTCCGGCGTCTCCTCCTCGACCAGCAGGAAGCGCCCGTCGCGCTCGATGACGGCGGCAACGGTGACGTTGGGTTTCCAGCTTCGATCCATGCAGGGGCCTCCATCGGCGACAAGCCGCGATTCTAGCGCGCCCGGGCATCCAACCGAGACAGCTCGCAGCCGGGACGGCGCATTACCAGCGCTCCTTTGCGCTAGAATTCCAAAATTCTGCCCGGGCTGGCCGGGCCGTTTCAAACACTCATCAAGTTGGAGATCCGCATCATGTCCATGGCTGACCGCGACGGTTTCATCTGGCAAGACGGAAAGCTCGTTCCGTGGCGCGAGGCGACCACGCACGTGCTGACCCATTCCCTGCACTACGGCCTGGCCGTATTCGAGGGCGTCCGCGCGTACAACACGGCCAAGGGCACCGCCATCTTCCGCCTCGCCGAGCATACCCAGCGCCTGATCAACTCCGCCAAGATCTACATGATGGACATCCCGTATTCCAAGGATGAACTCATGGAGGCGCAGAAGGAGGTCGTGCGCGCGAACAAGCTCGAATCCTGCTACCTGCGTCCGCTGGCCTTCTACGGCTCGGAGAAGATGGGCATCTCCACCATCGGCGCCAAGGTGCACGTGATCGTCGCCGCCTGGCCGTGGGGCGCCTACCTGGGCGAGGAAGGCCTGGAGAAGGGCATCCGCGTCAAGGTGTCGTCCTACACCCGCCACCACGTCAACTCGACGATGCCGCGCGCCAAGCTGTCGGGCACCTACCCCAATTCCATCCTCGCCAACCTCGAGGTCACCCGCCAGGGCTACGACGAGGCACTGCTGCTCGACAACCAGGGCTTCGTCGCCGAAGGCGCGGGCGAGAACCTGTTCATCGTGCGCGACGGCAAGATCTACGAACCCGAGATCGCCTCGGCGCTGACCGGCATCACGCGCGACTCCATTCACGCCATCGCGCGCGAGCTCGGCTACGACATCACCACCAAGCGCCTGACGCGCGACGACATCTACCTCGCCGACGAGGCCTTCTTCACCGGCACCGCGGCCGAAGTCACGCCGATCCGCGAACTCGACGACCGCAAGATCGGCGAAGGCAAGCGCGGTCCGGTCACGGCGAAGATCCAGGCACGCTTCTTCGACGTGGTCGGTGGCAAGGCGCCGGAATACGACAACTGGCTCGCTTACATCTGAACCCGAAGAGGTCCGCCATGGTTGAAAACACCGACAAGACGCAGGCCGTCGCGATCCACGCCAAGGATCTGCCCCTCCACTGCCCGCCGCCTGGCGCACCGCTGTGGGCGCGGCATCCGCGGGTGTTCCTCGACGTGCTGAAGACCGGCGAGGCGGTGTGCCCGTACTGCAGCGCACACTACGTTTTCGTCGGGGAGCGTCCGAAGGGTCATCACTGAACCGGACGCGTTCCTGACGGTCGATGACGCACGGGGGCAATCACGCCCCCGTGCGTTTTTGAGGACCTCGCACTCCCCTGCCGGACCGTCAAACAAGAACATCCCATGAGCAAGCCGATCTACACCTCGTCCGCCGATGCGGAAGCCGCCTTCTACGACGCACTGGCCCGTTCCGACCTCGACAAGATGATGTCGGTGTGGGCCGAGGACGACGAGGTGGTGTGCATCCATCCGGGCGGCCCGCGGCTGGTCGGGCTGGCCGAGATCCGCGAGATCTGGCGCCAGATGATGGCCAATGGCGCGCGACTCGACATCGAGATCAGCCAGGCGGTGGTCACCGGCAACGCGATGATGGCGATCCACAGCGTGTTCGAGCGCATCAGCATCGCAGAGTCACGCCGGCGCAGCCCGCTGATCGCCGCCACCAACATCTATCTGCGCGGCGCGCTGGGCTGGCGCATGGTGATGCATCACGCCTCGCCGGTACCCGACGCCGACCCGCTCGCCGACCTGGCGCCGCGCATCGTGCACTGACGAAGGATGAGCGGCCCGTCCGCCTACCGCGCGCCGTGGTGGCTGCCCGGCGGCCATCTGCAGACGATCTGGCCGGTGGCGTGCAAGGCTGCACTGCCGGCCTACCGGCGCGAACGCTGGGACACGCCCGACGGCGATTACATCGATGTCGACTGGGCACCGGACGGCCGCGACGACGCGCCACTCGTCGTGCTGTTCCACGGCCTCGAAGGCTCCAGCCGCTCACACTATGCGCGCACCCTGATGCGGGCGCTCGGCGCCCGCGGCTGGCGCGGGGTGGTGCCGCACTTTCGCGGCTGCTCCGGCGCACCGAACCGGCTTGCGCGTGCCTACCACTCAGGCGACAGCGAGGAGATCGACTGGATCCTGCAGCGCCTGCATCGGTGCGCCGGCAGCGCGCCGCTGTTCGCCACCGGCGTGTCACTGGGCGCCAATGCGCTGCGGAAG
>SHNC01000193.1 GCA_004295105.1 Betaproteobacteria bacterium
CCCATACCTGGCCCCATGCCCGGCCCCATGCCCGGCCCCATGCCATCTCCGCGGCCCGGCCGCATGCCCGGTCCATGCTCACCCTTGCCGCCACGCAAACCCATGTGGAAGTCGGCATCGAACACCTTCTTCTGTGCATCGCTCAGCGTCGGGTAGAAGGCCTCCACCGCGCGCCGCGCCTCGCTGAGCTCGGTCTGATGGAAGCGGCTCCTCTCTTCCATGCGCTGCAGGCGCTCAACGGCTGTCTTGGGCCATTCGCCCTGGCGATGTGCGGTCATCCGCTCGCCGACGTCCTTGGCGCGCACCAGCATGGCGCCCTTGAACTGCGTCCAGGCGCCTTGCTGCTCCGGCTTCAGCGCCAGCGCAAGCTCCAGGCGGGCGAGCTGGGTCTCGGTACGTTGCACGATGCGCTCGCCCATCTGCGCCGGGTCGAACCGCTGCATCATCGCCCCCGGGCCGGTGCCGTAGCCGTCGCAATGCCCGCCGCGCGCCAGCGCGACGGAGGCACCGAAGGCGGTGCTTGCAGCAAGGGCGGCGGCGATGGTGGTCTTGATCCAGGCTTTCATGACTCTTCTCCTTGTCGGCGATACCCGTTCATTCGGGCGACGGAGCCATTCAAGCATGCGGATGTAAGCGGGATTTGTCCGCCGGCCGCCGTTTTGCAGCGCCATGTCTCCGGTGCCGCGCCGGATACGCTGGGATACAAAGCCGGCCACCCGACGACATAAGATGCCGGCCATGGAGAGATCCCGATGAGCAACCACACCGACCACATCCTGATCGTCGATGACGATCGCGACATCCGCAGCCTGCTTGCCGACTACCTCGAGAAGCAGGGCTTGCGCTGCACCACGGCGTCCGACGGCCGCGACATGAAGGCCAAGCTGGAGGCACACAGCGTCGACCTCATCGTGCTCGACGTCATGATGCCGGGCGACGACGGGCTGACGCTTTGCCGCAATCTGCGCGCGAGCGGCGGCCCGCATGCCAACACGCCTATCCTGATGCTGACCGCGCGCGGCGAGGACATGGATCGCATCCTCGGCCTCGAGATGGGCGCCGACGACTACCTGCCCAAGCCCTTCGTACCGCGCGAACTGTATGCCCGCATCCGCGCCATCCTGCGCCGTGCCCGCGCCCTGCCGCCCAACCTGGATGCGGCGCCGCCGGCCAATGCGCGCGAGCTGCACTTCGCGAACTGGCGGCTCGACACGGTCAACCGCCACCTGATCGACGCCGAAGGCACGATCGTCGCCCTGTCGGGCGCGGAGTACCGCCTGCTCGGCGTGTTCCTCGCCCATCCGCAGAAGGTGCTGTCGCGCGACCAGTTGATGGAGCTGACCCAGGGGCGCGAGGCCGATGCCTTCGATCGCTCGATCGATCTGCTGGTGAGCCGGGTGCGCCAGCGCTTGGGCGACAACGCGCGCGAACCGGCGATCATCAAGACGGTGCGCAACGAAGGCTACGTGCTCGCCGCCGAAGTGATCGCCGTCGGCAACGCGAAGGACGAGGCATGAAACTGCCCTGGCCGCGCAGCCTGTTCGCGCGCCTGATGCTGATCTGGCTGGTCGGCATCGCACTGTTGCTGGCGCTCAGCTTCATGCTCTTCGTTGGTGAGCGCGAGCGCGTCGGCCGCGCCGCACTGCTCGCCGGCATTGCGCAGGAGATCGCCACCGCAGCCGATGTGCTCGACCGCATGCCGGCCGCAGATCGCCAACGCTGGACCGACGAATTCGGTCACCGGCGGCTGCGCTTCGCATTGCGCGAAGCGGGCGAGCCACTGCCCGCCATGCAGACCGGACATCCGCTGCTGCAGGCGCTGCGCGAGACGATGCCCGACCGCGATGTCGGCCTGCATCGCGTCGAGCGCGGCGGCATGCCCCACCCCATGCTCGTCGCCTCGGTGCGATTGGCCGACGGCAGTGCCCTGCTCGTCCGCCTGCCGGGCATGCCGCCCGCTGGCGGCCCGCGACTGCCACCGCCGGACCGCCTTTTCGCCGCCCTGTTCGCGCTGATCGGCGGCGTCAGCCTGCTCGCCTGGCTGGCGGTGCGGCTCGCCACGCGCCCGCTGTCGCGCATGGCCGCCGCAGCGCGGGCCCTGGGGGAGGATCCCGAGCGCGCACCGATGGAGACCACCGGCCCCACCGAGGTCGCCCAGGCCGCCGTCGCGTTCAACCAGATGCAGCAGCGCATCCGCGAGCACGTCGCTGAACGCACCCGCATCCTCGCCGCGATCTCGCACGACCTGCAAACCCCCATCACCCGCCTGCGGCTGCGCGCCGAGATGGTCGACGACGAGGGCCTGCGTGCGCGCATCCAGTCCGACCTCGACGCCATGCAGGCCCTCGTCAAGGAAGGGCTCGCCTACGCGCGCAGCCTGGACGAGCGCCAGCCGGCACAGCCCATCGACCTCGCGGGCCTGCTGTCGGCACTGCGAGCCGACGCCGAAGACATGGGCTGGCCGGTGAGCGTGGCCGGCGGCACGCGGCATCCTTGCGTCGGCCAGCCGACGGCCCTGCGCCGGGCGCTGTGGAACCTGATCGAGAACGGCATCAAGTTCGGCGGGCGGGTCGACATTCTGCTGGTCGAGCGGCCGGACGAATTCGAGATCCGCATCCGTGACCACGGCACCGGCCTGCCCGAGGCGGAACTCGAAAAGGTGTTCGAACCCTTCTATCGCACCGAGTCCTCGCGCAGCCGGGAGACCGGCGGCACCGGACTGGGCCTTGCGATCACGCGCAACCTGCTGCGCGCACAGCGTGGCGAGGTGAGGTTGCGCAATCACCCCGAGGGCGGTCTCGAGGCCGTGGTCAGTCTGCCCGCGGCGCCTGCGGCGCACTGAGCACGAGCGGCACCGGGCCTCCTTGCGGACACAAGGGCGCAGCGAGGTCTGCCGCCACCTCGGCGCGCAGCCACGCCAGGAAATCCGTCAGCAATGGGGTGTCCGCCTGGCGTTCCGGCAGCACGATCCAGTAGTGCCAGCGCGGACGGGCGTCGAAGTCCGCCGGGTAATCGAAGCTGCAGCCGCTCTCGCTGTGCGGCGCATGCGCGGCCGGGATACCGATCATGAACGGCCGCACCAGCTTGCCCGCGCGCAGCGCCAGCGCGGCGAGGCTGCGACGCGCCAGTGCGACGCCGCGGCCCTCGATGGCCGCCTGCACCACCAGGGCGGAGTCCGAGATCATCAGCCCGGTCGATGGCTCGGGCCAGTTGAGGCCAGCCGCGCGAAACCACGGCAGCCAGTCCTCGCCATCCGAGCGCAGCAGTGGCAGACCGGCGAGGTCGGCCGGCTCGACGATGCGTCGGTTGGCCACCAGGCTCGGGCTGAGTACGGGAAAGAGCTCGTCCTCCATCAGAAGCTCCACGCGCACCCCCGAATACCCGCCCGGTCCCCAGCGGACGCAGACGTCGACGGCGTCGCGCGCGAAATCCGCGAGTTCGTTGGTGGCGGTGACGTTCACTTCGGCATCGGGATGGCGATCGATGAAATCGCCAATCCTCGGAGCCAGCCAGCGTCCGGCAAACGACGGCATCGTGCTGACGGACAGGCGGTTCCGATTCATCCGTCGACGCAGCGCGGATACCGTGTCCGACAACTGTCGCAGGGCCGCGTTGGCGCCCTGAAGCAACTCCACGCCAGCCGGCGTCAAGCTGACCTGCCGTCCCTGCCGCAGGAACAGCGGGAAGCCGAGTTGCTCCTCCAGCGCACGGATCTGGTGACTGACCGCCCCATGCGTGACGAACAGTTCGTCGGCCGCACGCGAGAAGCTGCCCAGCCGCGCAGCGGCCTCGAACATGCGCAGTGCCGATAACGGCGGGAGCCTGCCGGGACGTTCCATGTGTTAGCCCTGCTCACAAATCGGAGAGATTTCATCGTTTTGAAGTCGCCACCTGCTCGACCACAATGAATCCACACAACCGCTCGAGGAGAAGCGACATGGAAGCCAGACTAGCATCGTTGGTGCAGACTTTCGATGTCGACCGGCTGCTGTCCGTACGCGACGCGGAGGGCTGGACGGTGATCTGCGAAACCGGGCGCGCCTGGCTGACGCTTGAGGGCCATTCACAGGACAAGTGGCTCGCCAGCGGCGATCGTTTCGTCTTGCCCGGCAGTGGTCATGCGCTCATCGAGGCCGATGGCGCGGCGCGCATCAGGCTGCAGCCGCCGCTCGAAGGCAGCGCCGGGCACCGGCCTGCAGACGCATGGTCGCACGCCCGGCAATGGTTGCAGGCGGTCGCCGGCACCGCGATCCTGCGACCCGAGGCGCTCGGCTGCGCGGGACGCAACTGAGACAGGCGCCGCCGCGACACCCGACAGTGACGGCGGCGCCCGACGATGGCTACGCACCCGTGCCCAGATCGCGATAGCGCGCGGCCAGCGCGGCAAAACGTGCGCATTCGGCCGTGCACCAGTCGGCGTCCGCGCCCCGCTCCTGCGCCAGGATGGCGGCCACCGCCGGGGCGGCCGCGGCCGCCAGCGCGGCGTCGAGGAACAGGGCCCGATGCCGCCGGGCGAGCACGTCTTCCACCGTGCGCGCGAACTCGGCGCGACACGCGTAGCGCACCTCGGCCTCCGTCAGCGTCAGCCCCTCGACCAGACGGCGCCCCGCGCCCGGCAGGCGATCCACCTGCTCACGGTCGGTTCCGTAGCAATCCGATGCGGGCGCGGCGTCATGCGCCGAAGGCGCTCCATGCAGGCGCAGGCACGCGGTCGGCGAGTCGCGCCGAGGCAGCGCGGCGACCGACTGCGCCGCGTCCACCGCGTCCTGCGCCATCAGGCGATAGGTGGTCCACTTGCCACCCGTCACGCTGACGAGGCCGCGTGACGACACCTCGACAACATGCTCGCGCGACAGATTGCGCGTGGCCGACGCATCGCCGGCACCGATCAGCGGCCGCAGGCCGACGAAGGCACTGCGTACGTCGGCGCGGGCAGGCGCTCGCGCCAGATGGCGCGCCGCCGTGGCGAGGATGAAGTCCACCTCGCCAGGCAGCGGACGCGGCTCCAGCGGGGTGTCCGGCCGCGGGGTGTCGGTGGTGCCGAGCAGCACCCGCCCCTGCCATGGAATGGCGAACAGGACCCGCCCGTCAGCCGTGCGCGGCACCAGCATCGCATCAGACCCGGGCAGGAACTCGCGGCCGACGACCAGATGCACGCCCTGGCTCGGCCGCAGCAGCGGCGGAGCCGCCGGATCGGCCAGGCGGCGGACGTCGTCCGCCCACACGCCGGTAGCGTTGATCACCACCCGCGCCGCCACCCGGCATGCCTCGCCCGTGTCTCGATCCCGCACGCACACGCCGCGGACCCGGCCGTCCTCCACCACGAGTTCGCCGACCTCGCAATGGTTGATCGCCGTGCCGCCAAGGTCGAACACCGTGCGGGCGAGCGCCAGCGCGAGACGCGCGTCGTCGAACTGCGCATCCATGTAGGCGATGCCGCCGCGCAGACCTGCCGTGTTGACGTTGGGCAGCGCCGCCACCGTGCGCGCGGCATCGAGCAGCCGGCTGCGGCCGATCGTGCTGCTGCCGCTGGCCAACATGTCATACAGGCCCAGCCCGATGCCGAGCAGCGGCCGCTCGTACCAGCGATAGGCCGGCACCACGAAGCGCAGCGGGTGCACCAGATGGGGAGCGTTGTCGAGCAGGTACGCACGTTCGGCAAGCGCTTCGCGTACCAGCGCAAGCCGCCCCTGCGCCAGATAGCGCACGCCGCCGTGGACCAGCTTGGTGGCCCGCGAGCTCGTGCCGGCGGCGAAGTCCTGCGCTTCGATCAGCAGCACGGAATGGCCGCGCGCGGCCGCATCGACCGCACAGCCCAGGCCGGTCGCGCCCCCGCCGATGACGATCACGTCCCAGGTGCGGGCCTCGCGCAGGCGTGCGATCAGCGCCGGCCGGGAAAGGTCTGCCGCGTGCATGCCCGCTCCCGCCGGATTGCGCCCGTCACCGTCACGGCTGCGCCCAACCCGTCGCACGCTCCACCGCGCGCTGCCAGCGTGCGCACACCGCCTCACGCGCGTCGGACGGCAGCGACGGTGAGAACACGCGGTCGACCTGCCACTGCGCGGCCAGCGCCTCTTCCCCGGTCCACACGCCGACGCCCAGGCCGGCAAGAAAGGCGGCACCGAGCGCGGTGGTCTCGAGCATGCGCGGCCGCAGCACCGGCACGCCCAGCAGGTCGGCCTGAATCTGCATCAGCAGGTCATTTGCCGCCGCGCCGCCGTCGACGCGCAGCTCGCGCAGTGGTTCGGCGCCGTCGCGCTTCATCGCCTCGACGAGGTCCACCGTCTGCAAAGCAATCGCCTCCAGCGCCGCGCGCGCGATCTGGCCGGCGCCGGTACCCCGCGTCAGGCCGATCAGGGTACCGCGCGCGTAGGCGTCCCAGTGCGGCGCCCCCAGGCCGGTGAAGGCCGGCACCAGGACCACGCCGCCGCTGTCCGGCACACTGGCGGCGAGCGCCTCGATGTCGGCCGCGCGCTTCACCAGGCCGAGCGCATCGCGCAGCCACTGTACGGTGGCGCCCCCCATGAACACGCTGCCCTCGAGGGCATAGCGCGTCGCGCCCCGACCGGACCATGCGATCGTGGTCAGCAGGCGGTTACACGAGTCCACCGGCACTTCGCCGGTGTTCATCAGCAGGAAGCAACCGGTACCGTAGGTATTCTTGGCCATGCCCGCGGCGAAGCAGGCCTGGCCGAAGGCGGCCGCCTGCTGGTCGCCCGCGATGCCCGCGATCGGTACCGCGGCGCCAAGCACCGCGACGTCGGTCTCGCCGCAGATGCCGATGCTGCTCACCACCGCGGGCAGGAGCTGCGGCGGAATGCGGAAGCGCCCCAGCAGCAGCGGATCCCAGTCCCCCGTGCGCAGGTTGAACAGCAGCGTGCGCGACGCATTGCTCGGGTCGGTGACGTGCAGCCGTCCCCCCGTCAGGTGCCACACCAGCCAACTGTCCACGGTGCCGAAGGCGAGTTCGCCACGCTCTGCACGCTCGCGCGCACCGGGCAGATGGTCGAGCAGCCAGGCCAGCTTGGTGGCGGAGAAGTACGGATCCAGCTCGAGGCCGGTACGCAGGCGAAGCTCGTCCGCCCAGCCTTCTGCCCGCAGGCGGTCGCAGTCGGCAGCGGTACGCCGATCCTGCCAGACGATGGCAGGCGCCAGCGCACGACCAGTGGCACGCTCCCACAGCACTGTCGTCTCGCGCTGGTTGGCGATGCCCAGCGCGGCGAGCTCGCTGGCGCACACACCCGCATCGGCAAGGGCCCCCTGAGCACAGTCGAGCTGTGTCTGCAGAATTTCGTTCGCATCGTGCTCGACCCAGCCGGGATGCGGGTAGTGCTGGGCAAACCCGCGCTGCGCCACGCCGCGCAGTCGGCCGTCCGCATCAAACACCATCGCCCGCGAACTCGTCGTGCCCTGGTCCAGCGCCAGCAGGTAGCTCATCGACTTCTCCCGTCGTGTGGGTGCGCCATGCGGGCGTCAAGCCTAACCCGATTCGACGCTGTCGCGCGAACGCCCGGCAGCGCCATGGCGGATGTCCCGTGACGTGCGGCCCGGGCCCTGTGGCGGCCCGGGCCGCGATTGAGCGTCACAGGCGCGAGGACTATAGTGAGAACCACCACGTCAATGCCCCGCGGAGGCCGCCATGATCACCACCGAGCACAGCGACAACCTGGTAGCCGTCACCGTTTTTGGCGAATTCACGCTCGCCGACTACAAGGAGTTCGAGGAGCTGGTGAATTTCAAGGTGCAGTTCGAGGGCCAGGTCGACCTGCTGATGGACTTGCGCGAGATGGTCGGCTTCACGCTGGATGTGGCGTGGGAGGAAATCAAGTTCTCGCGCCAGCACGCACATGACTTCCGGCGCATTGCGGTCCTCACCGAGGACCAGTGGCTGACCTGGAGCGCCTGGGTGTCGCAATTGTTCGTCGATGCCGAAGTGCAGGTCTTCAGCGACGAGGCCGAGGCCCGCGACTGGCTGGCGGAAGCAGCAGAGGCCACGCGGTGAATGCTTCCTTCGCCACGCTGATCGGTGCGCTGGACCTGGCGCAGTACCGGCACGACCCCGACTGGGTCGTCGTCGACTGTCGCTTCGATCTGGCGAATCCCGATTTCGGCTACCAGGCCTGGCGCCGCAGCCACATTCCCGGCGCCTTCTATCTGGATCTCGATGCCGATCTGTCGGGCTTTCGCACCGGCCGCAACGGCCGCCATCCGCTGCCCGACCCGGCGCAACTCGCGGCGCGGCTGGGCGAGTGCGGCATCGACAACCACTGCCAGGTGGTCGCCTACGACGACACCGGCGGCATGTTCGCTGCACGTCTGTGGTGGCTCATGCGCTGGATCGGACACCATCGCGTCGCGGTGCTCGACGGCGGGCTGCAGGCCTGGTGCCGCTGGGCGCAGGCGCTGGACGGCGAGACGCCGGAGGCGGTGACACGCAGTTATACCTTCTCGCTGCAGGGGGGTCGGGTGGACGCGGATTACGTCGCCGGCCACCTGGGCAGGCCGGACATGATGCTGATCGACGCCCGCAGCCCGGATCGCTTCCGCGGCGAGAACGAGATGCTCGACCCGGTCGCCGGCCACATTCCGGGCGCGATCAACCGCTTCTTCCGCGACAACCTCGAGCCCGACGGCTGCTTCAAGCAGGCCTCGGTGCTGCGTGAGGAGTTCGGGACCCTGCTCGCCGGGCGCAGTCCGCATCAGGTGGTGCATCAGTGCGGCTCGGGCGTCACCGCCTGCCACAACCTGCTGGCGATGGAGGCTGCGGGCTTTCCCGGCTCGCGCCTGTATGCCGGCTCGTGGAGCGAATGGTGCGCCGACCCGTCGAGGCCTGTCGCCACCGGTCCGGCCTGAACCCGACAGCACAACCCGCCCGGCGCGAGCCGCCGCACACCGCTGGATCTACCAGTCCACCTTTTCGACCTGACCAAGCGAACGGCCGAGAAAGCGCTCGCCTATGGTCTGGAAACGCAGCGGCACATCGCTGACCACGTATTGGTAAGTCGCCGGCGAGCTGCCGACATGTGCCAGTCCCTCGTGCTGCAGCCGCAGCGCAGCGAACTCCGCGGTGGTGACTGCCGAATCGATCAGCTTCACCGTCGGGCCTGCGACGTCGCGCAGCAGGGGCTTGAGCAGCGGGTAATGCGTGCAGCCGAGCACCAGGCTGTCGACGTCCTCCGCCAGCACCGGACGCAGGTATTCGTGCGCCGTCAGGCGCGTCACCTCGTGATCCAGCCAGCCCTCTTCGACCAGCGGCACGAACAGCGGGCAGGCCTGCGAGTACACCCGCACCGACGCATCCAGCGCATGCATGCGGCGCGCGTAGGCATTGCTGTTGATGGTGGTCGGCGTGCCGATCACGCCGATGCGCCCGCCGGGCGACGCCGCCACCGCGGCGCGCGCGCCGGCTTCGATGACGTCGAGCACCGGGATGTCGCGCGCCAGCCGGTGCACCACATGCGCGGCGACTGCCGCCATGGTGTTGCAGGCGATGATCAGCATCTTCACGTCGCGCTGCAGCAGGAAGCGGGTGATCTGCTCGGTGAAGTGCTCGATGGTCGCCACCGACTTGACCCCGTAGGGCACGCGGGCGGTGTCGCCGAAGTAGATGATGCTCTCCAGCGGCAGGCGCTCCATCAACGCGCGCACGACGGTCAGCCCGCCGACGCCCGAGTCGAACACGCCGATCGCACGTGCCACATCGCTCGTGGTCACGACGCCCGCTCCCCCGGGCCGACGAGGGGTGTCGAACTCATTCGAGCACCACCGCAGCGAATTTGCGCTTGCCGACCTGCAGCACGACGGTCTCGCCGGCGGCCAGCACCCGCCCCTTGTCGTCCACCCGCTCGCCGTTGAGCTTCACCGCCCCTTGCTCGATCATGCGCATCGCCTCGGAGGTCGAACCGGTGAGCCCGGCCTGCTTGACGACCTGGAACACCGGCAGCCCCTCCGCACCGACCGCCACCCGCACCTCGGGCAGATCATCGGGAATCGCATTGCGCTGGAAGCGCGCCTCGAAATCGGCCAGCGCCGCATCCGCCGCCTGCCGGCCATGGAAGCGTCCGACCAGCTCCAGCGCGAGCATGACCTTGACGTCGCGCGGGTTGCGACCGCCCTCGACCTCGCCGCGAAGGTGCGCGATCTCAGCCGTCGAGCGGAAGGACAGCAGGTCGTAGTAGCGCCACATCAGCGTATCGGACACCGACATCGTCTTGCCGAAGATCTCCTGCGGCGACTCGGCGATGCCGATGTAGTTGCCGAGCGACTTGGACATCTTGTTGACGCCGTCCAACCCTTCGAGCAGCGGCACCATCACCACGCACTGCGGCGCCTGACCGTAATGCTTCTGCAGCTCGCGCCCCATCAGCAGGTTGAAGCGCCGGTCGGTGCCGCCGAGCTCGACGTCGGCCTTCATCGCCACCGAGTCGTAGCCCTGGCACAGCGGGTAGAGGAATTCGTGGATCGCGATCGACTGGTTGTTGGCGTAGCGCTTGGAGAAGTCGTCGCGCTCGAGCATGCGCGCCACCGTCTGCTGCGCGGCGAGCCGGATCATGCCGGCCGAGCCCAGTCCTTCCATCCAGGCGGAGTTGAAGCAGATCTCGGTCTTCTCCGGGTCCAGGATCTTGAACACCTGGTCCTGGTAGGTCTTTGCGTTGTCGGCGATCTGCTCCCGCGACAGCGGCGGCCGGGTGGCGTTCTTGCCGCTCGGATCGCCGATCATGCCGGTGAAGTCGCCGATCAGGAACATCACGTGGTGCCCCAGCTCCTGAAAGTGGCGCATCTTGTTGATCAGCACGGTGTGACCGAGGTGCAGATCGGGGGCGGTCGGGTCGAATCCGGCCTTGATGCGCAACGGTCGCCCGCTCCTGAGCTTGTCGATCAGTTCAGCTTCGATCAGCAGCTCGTCGGTCCCGCGCTTGATCAGGTCGATCGCGGCCTGAACATCACTCATTCAACTTCTCCAAAAACCCTTCTCAGGGCAGGCGAAACATTTGTTAGAATTCAACGCGTTTTTTGTCCACTTCTGGAGACGACTGCCCCGATGCAGACCAGAAAGACCCGAATTCTAGCCGAACTGCCGACCCAACTCCTCACCCGCCCGCGCGCCTGGGCGCTGACGGGCGTGGTCGGCGTGTCCCTGTTGGGCGTCGTGGCAGCGATCGCCGTGCCGCAGCAGGGCCCTGCCCAGATTGCGACACAATCGGTCACCGAAAGGCTGCCCGCGCCGCCAGCCGTCACCTCGACGTCCGGCGACCTGCCCTTCGTCAGCGAATTGCGCGTCCAGAGCGGCGACACCGCCCAGACCCTGTTCCGCCGCCTGCGGATCGACGATCCGGAAGCCCTTGCCTTCCTGTCGGAGTCCCACGCGGGCCGTCAGACGCTGCGCCAGCTCCGCGCCGGCCGGTCGATCACTGCGGTGGTGCACGGCGACGGCCGCCTGCAGTCGTTCAGCCTGCCGGTCGGCCAGGACGGCGAGCGGGTGCTGATCGAACGGGGCGCCGACGGCCGGCTGGCCGTGCGCGAGCGGGACGACGACGCCTTGGCGACGCTCGTCGAGATGCGCTCCGGGGTCATCCGCAGCTCCCTGTTCGCCGCCACCGACGCCGCGGATCTGCCCGACGAGGTGGCGAACAAGCTCATCGAGCTGTTCGGCACGGAGATCGACTTCCATGCCGACCTGCGCAAGGGCGACCGCTTCAACGTGATCTACGAGGTGATCCACGATCGCGGTACGCCGGTGCGGACCGGCCGCATCCTTGCCGCCGAGTTCATCAACCAGGGCAGGAGCCACGTCGTGGTGCTGCACCAGCGCGCGGACAAGGAGCAGTACTACAGCGCCGACGGCCGCAGCCTCGGACAGGCCTTCCTGCGCTCGCCGCTGGAGTTTTCCCGCGTCACATCCAGCTTCGGCGGTCGCATCCACCCCATCCTGAACCGCGCGCGCGACCACAAAGGCGTCGATTTCGGTGCCCCCACCGGCACGCCGGTCAAGGCCACCTCCGACGGCGTGGTCGAGTTCGCCGGCACGCAGCGCGGCTACGGCAACCTGATCGTGCTGCAGCATCGCGGCAAGATCGCCACCGCGTATGCCCACCTGCACGGCTTCGCCCGCAACCTGAGGGAAGGCCAGGAGGTGAGCCAGGGCGACATCATCGGTTACGTCGGCACGACCGGCATGTCCACCGGACCGCACCTGCATTATGAAGTGCGCATCGACGGCGAAGCCCTCGACCCGATGACCGTCGAACTGCCGATCGCCAACGCGCTGGAAGGTCACGAACTGCAGGCCTTCAAACGCGACACCGCACCACTGCTGCACCGCTTCGCGCTGCTCAACCGCGACACGCAGCTTGCCCGCGCCGACTGACGGGCACCGGGCCGAAAACCAGACGGGGCGCCGTTGGCGCCCCGTTTTTCATTCCATGCAGCCGCCGAAGTTTCAGACGGAGAAGGAAGAACCACAGCCGCAGGTGCTGGTGGCATTAGGATTGCGAATCACGAACTGCGAGCCTTCCAGGCCCTCGGAGTAATCGATTTCGGCACCGACGAGATACTGGTAGCTCATCGGATCGATGAGCAGCGTCACGCCGTTCTTCTGGTAAGCCGTATCGTCCTCGTTCACTTCCTCGTCGAAAGTGAAGCCGTACTGGAAGCCGGAGCAGCCACCGCCGGACACGAACACACGGAGTTTGAGACCGGGATTGCCTTCCTCTTCGATCAGCTCGCGAACCTTGTTCGCGGCACTGTCGGTAAAGACGAGAATTTCGGGGGTTTCAGCGACAGCGTTCATATATTCTCCTCTGCAGGGGGTATGAGGCGGATGATGCGCCATCCGCCCCTTTATCGTCAAAATCTGATTGTCGCACGCGCGACAAGTTCCCGTCAGGGACTGACCGGCACGATGTCGAGCGCGGTCGTTTCCTCGATGCCGAACATGATGTTGAGGTTCTGCACCGCCTGGCCGGCCGCGCCCTTGACCAGGTTGTCGATGACCGACAGCACCACCACCGTGTCGCCACCCTGCGGCCGATGCACCGCGATTCGGCACAGGTTGGAGGCGCGCACCGAGCGCGTCTCGGGGTGGCTGCCGGCCGGCATCACGTCGACGAATGGCTCGCCGGCGAAGCGCTGCTCGTACAGCGCCTGCAGGTCGACGTCCTTCGTCAGGCGGCCGTAAAGCGTGGCGTGGATGCCGCGGATCATCGGCGTCAGGTGCGGCACGAAGGTCAGCCCCACCGGCTGGCCGGCGAAGCGCGTCAGGCCCTGGCGGATTTCCGGCAGGTGGCGATGGCCCGGTACACCATAGGCCTTGAAGCTGTCGGCCGACTCGGAAAACAGCGTATGCACCTCCGCCTTGCGGCCGGCGCCGGAAACCCCCGACTTGGCATCGGCGATCAGATGCGCGAGATCCACCACGCCCGCCTCGACCAGCGGCAGGAACCCGAGCTGCACTGCCGTCGGATAGCAGCCCGGATTGGCGAGCACGCGCGCCTTGCGGATCTGCTCGCGGCTGGTTTCCGGCAGGCCATACACCGCCTCGGCGACGAGTTCGGGCGAGGCGTGCACCATGCCGTACCACTTCTCCCACTCGGCCACATCGCGGATGCGGAAGTCGGCCGCGAGGTCGATGATGCGCACGCCGGCAGCGACGAGATCTGCCGCCTGCTGCATGGCGATGCCGTTGGGCGTGGCGAAGAACACCGCATCGCACTTGTCGAGCGCGGCATCCTGCGGCGTGACGAACTTCAGGTTCACTCGCCCGCGCAGGCTGGGGAACATGTCGGACACCGCCATTCCCGCCTCGCCGCGCGAGGTGATCGCCACCAGCTCGACCTGCGGATGGCGCGACAGCAGCCGCAGCAGCTCCACGCCGGTGTAACCCGTCCCGCCTACAACGCCAACCTTGATCATGTCGCTTCCTTGCTGATTCGAAACAGCCGCGATTATCGCATCACACGGCCGCCACGGAAGCGCCAGCCATCCGTCAGTGCATGCGGCCGAGCTTGCGGTACAAGGTGTTGCGACTGACGCCCAGCCGACGCGCCGCGGCGGAAATGTTGCCGCCCACCTCGCGCATCACCGAGGTGATCGCCTCGAGCTTGATCTCGTCCAGACTGCGCGGCTCGGCCTTCAGTCGCCCGCCGTCGGCTTCCGGCAGGGGAGCCATCGCAGGTGGCGCCTCGCTGGCAGCGGCGCGCGGACGCAGCGGCACGTGGTCGAAGGACTCGCTGCCGAACAGGTCCTCGGGCAGATGTACGGCACGCAGTTCGTCCTCGTCGTCGTCCATCAGCGCCACCGCCAGGCGCAACACGTTGTGCAACTGCCGGATGTTGCCCGGCCACGCGTAGCGCGCGAAGAATCCCATCACCTCCTCGCTGATCGACACGCCCGTGCGCCGGACCTCGTCCAGCTCCGACTCGAAGATGGCCTGCACCAGGGCGCGGATGTCGCTGCGTTCGCGCAGCGGTGGCAGCGTGACGGTGAGACCGTTGATGCGGTAGTAGAGATCCTCTCGGAACTCGCTTGCCGCCACTGCCTCGCGCAGCGCCCGATGGGTGGCGCAAACAAGCGAAATGTCGACCGGAATCGACTTCGTCGACCCGATCGGCGTCACGCAGCGCTCCTGCAACACGCGCAGCAGGCGGGTCTGCATCGCCAGAGGCCTGTCGCCTATTTCG
>SHNC01000123.1 GCA_004295105.1 Betaproteobacteria bacterium
AGTCCTTGGCGCGACGTCTCGCGCTGGCCTGCGTCTCGCCGCTGCAGCACGCCGGCGCCGAAGTGAACCTGGTCGAACTGGCCGACTATCCGGCGCCGCTGTACCACGGTGATCTCGAAGCCGAGTCTGGCCTGCCCGACTGCATCGTCAGACTGCAGCAGCAACTGGCCGCGTGCGACGGGCTGCTGGTGGTCAATCCGGAATACAACGGTTCCATCACGCCGCTGCTCAAGAACACGCTGGACTGGTGCTCGCGCCCCAACCCCGAGGATCCGGCACGTTCCGGTGGGGCGGTGTATGCCGGTCGTGCCGCCGCGGTGCTGGCGACCTCGCCCGGCCCGCTCGGCGGCATGCGCGTGTTGTTCCATGTGCGCGACATCCTCGGCTATCTCGGCATGCAGGTGATCCCGCAGCAGCTCGCCGTCGGCCGCGCCCATGAAGCGATCGGCCCCGATCACCGGCTGGTGGATCCCAAGCAGCAGGCCACGCTCGATGGCGTGGCGAAGGCGCTGGTGGACACCGCGCGGCGACTGCACGCCTGAGTTGCACGGATCGCGAGGCGGCCTCATCCGCAGTGGCGAGGCGACCCTGCGCGTCTGCGGCTGTCAGGCCGTGTGCGCGCGTGCCCAGCGCACGATGTCGGCCGCCCCCATCGCGCCGGCCTGGCGGGCGATCTCGCGCCCGCCACGGAACAGCGCCAGCGTCGGGATGCTGCGGATGCCATGGCGCGCGCCCAGTGCCTGTTCCGCCTCGGTATCGACCTTGGCCAGGCGGAAGTGCGGCTCGAGCATGCCTGCGGCCTGCACGAAGGCCGGTGCCATCATGCGACAGGGCCCGCACCACGGCGCCCAGAAATCCACCAGAACCGGAATTTCGTTGCGGTCGATATGGCGGTCGAAGCTGGCGGCAGTCAGTTCGGCGGGCCGCGCGGCGAACAGCGGCTGGTGACACTGGCCGCACTTGGGATGCTCGGTGAGTCGCGCCTGGGGCACGCGGTTCACGGCATTGCAGTGCGGGCAGACGAGGTGCAGGGCGTCGGTCACGGTCGGGCTCCGTTCATGGCATTGCGTCGGAGATGGAGGCGGTCCGCGCGAGATCAAGATCGCCGCTGCGGCAGGGCGTGGCAAGCCGGAACAAAAAATCCCACACAAAAGTAATGCGAATTGTTATCATTATCGTAACGAACACTGGAGTGCCCCATGTCGCGCCTTCTCCTTGCCCTGCTCGCTCTTCCTGCGCTGGCCGTTGCCGCGCCGCCCGAGGTTTCCCTGATGATCAAGGATCATCGCTTCCAGCCGGAGGAGGTCCGCGTGCCGGCCGGGCAGAAGGTGAAGCTGGTGATCCAGAATCAGGATGCGACGCCGGAGGAGTTCGAAAGCCATGAGCTCAACCGCGAGAAGGTCATTCCGGGCGGCGCTACGGCAAACGTCTTCATCGGGCCGCTGCCAGCGGGCAAGTACCCGTTCTTCGGCGAGTTCAACGACAAGACCGCGCGTGGCGTGGTGATCGCGGAGTAAGGCCCGTGCTGGGTGCCGCCATCATCGTCTTTCGCGAAGCGCTCGAGGCGGCCCTGCTGATCGGCATCGTCGCCGCGGCCGCGCGTGCGCTGCCGTATCGCAACCGCTGGCTGGCCGGCGGCATCGCGGCCGGCGTGGCCGGTTCCCTGCTCATCGCCGCGCTGGCCGGTTCCATCGCCGAAGCGGTCGGCGGCATCGGCCAGGAACTGCTCAACGCCATCGTGCTGGGGCTCGCCGTCGCCATGCTCGGCTGGCACAACATCTGGATGGCACGCCATGCGCGCGAGATGGTGAGCGAGACGCGCAGCGTGATGAACGCAGTCGCCGAAGGGCGCCGCGAACTGTCGGCGATTGCCGTGGTGGTCGCGATGGCGGTGCTGCGCGAGGGCTCCGAAACCGCGCTGTTCCTGTTCGGCCTGCTCACGCAGGACGACTCGCTGGCGCGGGTGCTGGGCGGCGGCGCGCTGGGCCTGGCCGCAGGTGCGGCGGTGGGTTGCGGCATGTACGCCGGCCTGGTGCGCGTGCCGATGCGCTGGTTCTTCTCCGTCACCTCCGGCCTGGTGCTGCTGCTCGCGGCAGGGATGGCGGGGCAGATGGCGCGCTTCCTGATCCAGGGCGACGTTCTGCCGGCGCTGGCCAATCCGCTGTGGGACACCTCGGGCTTCCTGCCCGTGAATTCGGCCGCCGGCACCCTGCTGCACGTGCTGGCCGGCTACGATCCGCGGCCCAGCGCGATGCAGGCGATCTTCTACCTCGGCACCCTGGCGCTGATCGCACTCGGCATGGTCCTCGTGCGTTCGCCCCGCGTGCCGAGCGCGCGCCCCGCTACCTGAAGTGCCTCCGCTGCAATCGATGGTCCGCCGGACACCGGCGGGGCGTCGCTGCGTCCTTGCTCACGTCATTACCTCCAGAGAAAGTATCTGCATGAAGAAGCGCATCTTCGCGGCGGCGCTTGCCGCCCTTGGCAGTGGCCTGGTCCACGCCGGCCCCGCCGACTATCTGTATACGCCGCACGTCGAATATGGCGAACGTGAATTCGAGTTCAGGGCCGGCACCGAGCGCGATCGCGGCAAGGAAGCGGCGACGGCCGGTGTTCTGGGCTTCGGCGTGGGGGTGACGCAATCGTGGTTCACGGAGGTCGCCGTGGAATTCGAGCGCGAGCGTGGCGAGAACTTCCGCTACGAGGCATTCGAATGGGAGAACAAGTTCCAGCTCACCGAACCGGGCGAATTTCCAATCGACCTGGGCGTGCTGGTCGAGATCGAGCGTGCGCGGGATCATGCCGAAGGCTGGGAGCTCAAGCTCGGGCTGCTGACGCAGAAGGATTTCGGCAAGCTGCAGGTGAACGTCAACCTGCTGAGCGAACGCCATTTCGACGCCGAAGCGCGGAGCGTGACCGAACTGGGCTACCAGTGGCAGGCCAAGTACCGCTGGCGGCCCGCACTGGAGTTCGGCCTGCAGGGCTTTGGCGAAGTCGGCAAGTGGGACAACTGGGAAAGCGCCGAGCACCAGGAGCACAAGATCGGCCCGGCCATCTTCGGCAAGCTGCCGGCCGGCGGTCGCCAGGCGATCAAGTACGACGCCGCCTACCTGGTCGGCCTCACCCGGGCGACGCCGGACCACACACTGCGGCTGGCGGTCGAATACGAATACTGATCGCGCCCGGCGCGTGGCGTCCCGTCCCCGCCCGCTTGGGCCGAGGCGGGGGGGTTTAAGCCCAATCGGGTGGGGGATATCCCCCACCACGTCTGCGGCGCAGATTTCGGCTGTATTGCAGGGGTTTGTTTTAAAAGAAATTTAGTCTTGGTTCTGTTGGTGGCACGCCTGTTGCGTAGGAAGAGTCGAGCAGATCGCCCCGGTGTCTGCCCGCCGGGAAACCGGACCGATGAATCGACCCATCCTGACGTCAAGAGAGGAGCCACCATGAAGACCCTGCAAAAACTCGCACTCGCAATCGCTTCCACCGCCTGCCTGCTTGCCCCGGCCGCTCACGCACGAGGCCTGGATGACCTGCCCGGCACCGACATCCGTCAGGAGGATCGTCGCGCCGATCGCCAAGCCGACCGCCAGGCAGACCGTCGTGCCGACCGCCAGGCAGACCGTCGTGCCGGTCGCCAGGCAGACCGTCGCGCCGATCGTCGGGCGGATCGCCGCGCCGACCGTCGGGCCGATCGTCGCCTTGGCCTCTGATCGCGGCGTCATCGCCCCTGCCCGTGTGCAGAAGGCCGCCCGTTCGGGCGGTCGTCTGCGCCATTGCCTGCTTGTCGCCTTGCTGGCGGCTGTCGTCGCCCCGGTCGCACGCGCCACGTGGGACGAGGCAACGGGGCACGTGGACCACGCCACGCACGACGAGACGCAGGTGTTCTCCGCCGAATTCGCGCTGGATGCAGGGGTGGAGTCCTACCGCAATCCGGTCGCGCTCATCGATGACGACGGCACCGCGGTCGCGCTGGCGCGGAGCGCGCGACGCGTGTCCAGCCCGTTCCGCGAGGCCGCGCTGAATGTCGACCTCGAACTGCCTTTCGCGCCAAGCTGGGCCTGGACCGGCAGCTATGCGCTCGAGTCGCGCCGCTCGACCGATCTGCCCGGGCTCGACCACGATCGCCACACCCTGACGCTGGGCGTGCTGCGGGAATCGGGCGACAGCGAACTTGGCGCCGAGCTGCTGTTCGAGCACCTCGAGGTGGGCAGCGGCGACTTCCGCCGCCGCGCGTTCGGCTTGCGCATCGACTACCTGCCATTCGCGGGCGACAGTGCGGCCGAAGGCCTGAGCCTGGCATGGAAGCGCTTCCGGCACGGCTTTCCCGACGACATCGAGGACGGCGACCGCCTCAGCGTGGCCTGGACTCGCCACAGCGGCAACGGGCTCGGTGGCGGCTGGCGCACCAAGCTCGTCGCGGCCGCCTTGTTCAACCGCTGGGGTTATGACGACTTCGCCTATCGTGAGCTGTCGGCACGCGTCGAGCGCGTCTTCGTGCCGGCGCCCGAGTGGACGTTCACGCTGGGCGTCACGCCGCGCTGGCGGCGCTTCGGCGCCCCCGCCCCGGGAACCGACTTCACCCGCGACGACCGCCGCCTGACCGGCGTCGCCACCCTGAGTCGCGCACTGGGAGAGCATGCCAGCCTGCAATGCGAGGCCGAACTCGGCCGCCTGTATTCCAACGACGCGCTGGTCCGCAGCCGCTGGAACACCCTTGCTTGCGGCCTGCGGCTCGTCTTCTGAGCCAGGCCTTCGTGGATAATCCGGACATGTCCGACAAACCCGCGCCCGACAAACCTTTTCGCCTGAGCCGCCGCTTCGCACTCGTTGGCCTGGTGTCGATCGGCCTGGTGAGCGTGGTCGTCGCGCTGTCGCTCACGCGCTTCCTGACCGAGCGCATGCTGCGCCAGGAGGCGGTGCTGACAATGGAGTTCATCCACAGCCTGGTGCTGGTGGAGAACGCTTCGGTCTATTTTCGCGAGGGCCGCACCGGCGCGCCCGAGGTCGCGAGCACCTTCAATCATGTTGGCAGCATGCCCGACGTGCTCCGTGCCACCGCCCACAGCGCGGACCATCGTGTCATCTGGTCGAACGACAAGGCCATCGTCGGTCGCCGCTTCCCCGACAACCCGGAACTCGATCGCGCGCTCGCCGGCGAACTGGTGGTGCATGAGGCCTTCGAAGAGCACCACGCCGGCAAGTCGGAGCACGCCAGCCTGAAGCAGGACATCGGCTACTTCGTCGAGATCTATTTCCCGGTGCGCGACGCCGACGGCCACATCGTCGGCGCCGTCGAGATCTACAAGACGCCGCGCGCGCTGTTCGAGGCGATCCGCACCGGCGAGCGCGCGGTCTGGCTGGGCGCGCTGCTCGGCGGGCTGTTCCTGTACCTCGCGCTGTTCTGGCTCGTGCGCCATGCCGATCGCCTGATCCGCCACCAGCAGGAGCAGCTCGTGCAGAGCGAGACGCTGGCCGCGGTGGGCGAGATGGGCTCGGCGGTGGCGCATGGCATCCGCAATCCGCTCGCGTCGATCCGCTCTTCGGCGGAGCTGTCGATGGAAACGGCCGACGTCATCGGGCGCGAAGCGGCCGCCGACATCATTGCCGAGGTCGATCGGCTCGAAGGCTGGGTGCGCGAGTTGTTGAGCTATGCCCGACCGGTGCAGGAAAAGCCGCGCGCCGTGCCGGTGGCTCCGCTCGTCGCCGAGCAGGTCGCCAGCTTCAGCCGCGGCGCGAATCGCCAGAACGTGGTGCTCGATGCGCAGGTGGCGCCGGACGTCGGTGCGGTCGAGGCCGACCCGCTGCTGCTCGGCCAGGTGCTGTCGAGCCTGCTCGCTAACGCCTTCGAGGCACTGGACCAGGCCAGGACGGGCGGGCGCATCGCCATCGGCGCCGCGCGCAGGGAGCGGACGGTGTCGCTGTGGATCGAGGACGACGGACCCGGGATGACGTCCGATCAGCTTGCGCGCGTGTTCAGGCCTTTCTACACGACCAAGGCGAAGGGGCTGGGCGTCGGCCTGCCGCTGGCGCGGCGCATCGTCGAGCGCTTCGGGGGGCGCATCGACGTGTCCAGCAGCGCGGGCAGGGGGACGCGCGTCGAGATCAGCCTGCGCGCGGCCTGAGGGCGCGGCGCCGGATGCAGCGGGAGGGGAGGACATGGGTGGCACGGTACTGATCATCGAGGATGAGGCCACGCTGGCGAAGAACATGAGCGCCTACCTCGCGCGCTACGGCTTCGATCCGGTGACCGCGAGCACCGCCGAGGACGGCCTGGGCGAAGCCGAGCGCTCGCGCCCGGACATCGTGCTGCTCGACTTCCACCTGCCCGGCATGGACGGCATGACCGCCCTCGGCGCCCTGCGCGGCGTGGCGCCGGGCGCGCCGGTGATCATGATCACCGGCCACGGCTCGGTGGAGCTGGCGGTCGAGGCGATGAAGGCCGGCGCCTACGACTTCCTGACCAAGCCGGTGTCGCTCGCCAAGTTGCGCCTGCTGCTCGAGCGTGCGCTCGGCGAGGGGCGGCGCGAGCAGGCGCTTTCCTACTATCGCAGCCGCGATGCGCGCGATGGCGGGCTCGAGAACCTGATCGGCGAGTCGCCGGCGATGCGCCAGTTGCGTGCGCGCATCATCCAACTCGTCGACGCCGAACGCGCGCTGCGCGACGCCGACGCGCCGGCGGTGCTGATCACCGGTGAAACAGGCACCGGCAAGGAACTCGCCGCGCGTGCGCTGCACTTCGGCGGCGCACGCGCGGCGCAGCCCTTCGTCGAGATCAACTGCGCCGCCATCCCCGCGCAACTGCTCGAATCCGAACTGTTCGGCCACGAGCGCGGGGCCTTCACCGATGCACGCGAGCGCAAGATCGGCCTGGTCGAAACCGCCTCCGGCGGCACGCTGTTCCTCGACGAGATCGGCGACCTCGACCTCGGCCTGCAGGCCAAGCTGCTGAAGTTGCTGGAGGAGAAGACGGTGCGCCGGCTCGGCAATCTGCGCGACCAGAAGGTCGACGTGCGCATCGTCGCCGCCACCCATCAGCCATTGGAAGAGCGGGTGCGCGAAGGACGCTTCCGCGCCGACCTCTATTACCGGCTGCGCATCGTCGAACTGGCGATGCCCGCGCTGCGCGAGCGTGGCGACGACGTGCCGCTGCTTGCCCGCCACTTCCTCGCGCTGCATGCAGTACGCTACGGCCGGGCGCCGCTGCAGATCAGCGCGGAGGCGCAGGCGCGGCTGTTGCGTCATCGCTGGCCGGGCAACGTGCGCGAGCTGCGCAACTTGATGGAACAGGCGGTGCTGCTGTGTCCGGGGCCCATGCTGGAGCCCGAGCTGCTGCAGCTCACCCCCGTCCCGCCGACAGCCGCAAGCGGCAATGCCGACGCGCGGTCCACGCTCGACGACATGGAGCGCGGCATGCTCGTCGATGCGTTGCGGCAGACGGGCTGGAACGTCACCCAGGCGGCACGGCTGCTCGGCATCAGCCGCGACACGCTGCGCTACCGCATCGACAAGCATCGTCTCGAGCCGAGGTGAATGTTCGCGCCAAGTAAATAGTGAGTTTCCTTTGTTGTGCTGCGGTGGCCGCCGGCCCAAAATCTCGAGACTGCTTCGGTAGTACGAGATAAGCACGTACAGACAGTTGGAGACCCCATGCAACGTCGCGATTTCCTGAAGAAAGCCTCCGTCGGCGCCGTCGCCGGCGCATCCGCCACCCTTGCCGCACCGGCCATCGCCCAGGCCCAGCCCACCGTCAAGTGGCGCCTGACCTCGAGCTTCCCGAAGAGTCTGGACACGATCTACGCCTCGGCCGATCACCTGGCCAGCCGGGTGCGCGAGCTGACCGGCGGCAAGTTCGACATCCGCGTGTTCCCGGGCGGCGAGATCGTGCCCGCAGGGCAGGCGCTGGATGCGGTGCAGGCCGGCACCGTGGAGTGCTGCCACACCATCTCGAACTACTACAACGGCAAGAACAAGGCCTTCGCCTTTTCGGGCTTCCCCTTCGGCATGAACACGCGCCAGGCCACCGCCTGGATCTACCAGGGCGGCGGCAACGAGCTGCTCAACGAGTTCTACGCCAAGTACAACGTGATCGGCTTCCTCGGTGGCTGCACCGGGGCGCAGATGGGCGGCTGGTACCGCAAGGAAATCAAGTCCCTGCAAGACATCAAGGGCCTCAAGATCCGCATCGCCGGACTGGGTGGCGAAGTCTTCGCCGCGCTCGGTGCGGTTCCGCAGCAGATCCCGGCGGGCGACACCTATGCCGCGCTGGAGAAGGGCGCGATCGACGCGGTGGAGTGGATCGGCCCCTACGACGACGAGAAGCTCGGCTTCGACAAGGTCGCCAAGAACTACTACTACCCCGCCTTCTGGGAGCCGGGCTCGTTCTCGCACTTCTTCGTGAACAAGGACGAGTGGGCCAAGCTGCCGAAGGAATATCAGGCTGCGTTCGAAGTCGCCAGCTACGAGGCCGCGGCGAAGATGATCGCCGCCTACGACACCAAGAACCCCGCGGCGCTCGCGCGCCTGCTGCAGAAGGGCGTCAAGCTGCAGAAGTTCCCCGACGAGGTCATGCAGGCGGGGTACAAGGTGGCGTTCCAGCTCTACAACGACGAGGCGGCGAAGAATCCGGACTTCAAGAAGATCTTCGTCGAATACGACAAGTTCCGCCGCAGCTCCAACGCCTGGTTCAGCGTCGCGGAGATGAACATCGACCGCTTCCTGCAGTCCGCGAAGTGATCCTGCCGCGCCGCCGGACCTGTGCCGGCGGTCGCGGTGGCCGTTATCATTGCCCGCTCCGGGAGCCTGCTCCTCTCCCTCTACCCTCTGGCAGGCTCCTCCTCACGGCCGCTGGCCCCGCATGGGTCGGCGGCCATTTTTTTGGTGCCGCGGCCTGCCGTGATGCACTGCAATACGGGATTTGCCTAAAGCCGTAGGGAAACGCTCCCGATGCGAGCGCAGGGCGCCGCGGCCAGAATGCCGTCCGCCATCAAGCTTCGCATTCATGTCGATCCGAGGAGACAACCCCATGCAACGTCGCGATTTCCTGAAGAAGGCTTCTGTCGGCGCCGTCGCCGGCGCGTCCGCCACCCTGGCCGCACCGGCCATTGCGCAGTCGCAGCCCACCGTCAAGTGGCGCCTGACCTCCAGCTTCCCCAAGAGCCTGGACACCATCTACGGCGGTGCCGACATCCTCGCCAACCGCGTGCGCGAGCTGACCGGCGGCAAGTTCGACATCCGCGTCTTCCCTGGCGGCGAGATCGTGCCGGCGGCGCAGGCGCTCGACGCGGTGCAGGCGGGCACGGTGGAGTGCTGCCACACCATCTCCAACTACTACAACGGCAAGAACAAGGCCTTCGCTTTCTCGGCCATCCCCTTCGGCATGAACACCCGCCAGGCCACGGCATGGCTCTACCACGGCGGCGGCAACGAGCTGCTCAACGAGTTCTACGCCAAGTACAACGTGATCTCCTTCATGGGGGGCGGCACCGGCGCGCAGATGGCCGGCTGGTACCGCAAGGAGCTGAAGTCGCTGGACGACATCAAGGGCCTGAAGATGCGCATCGCCGGCTATGGCGGCGAGGTCTTCGCGGCGATGGGGGCGATTCCGCAGCAGATCCCGGCCGGCGACACCTATGCCGCGCTGGAGAAGGGCGCGATCGACGCGGTGGAGTGGATCGGCCCCTACGACGACGAGAAGCTCGGCTTCGACCGCGTTGCCAAGCACTACTACTACCCCGCGTTCTGGGAGCCGGGCCCGTTCGCGCATTTCTTCGTGAACAAGGACGAGTGGGCCAAGCTGCCGAAGGAGTACCAGGCCGCGTTCGAGACGGCGAGCTACGAGGCGGCGGCCAAGGTGATCACCGCCTACGACGCCAAGAACCCTGCTGCGCTGGCGCGCCTGCTGCAGAAGGGCGTCAAGCTGCAGAAGATGCCCGACGACATCATGCAGGCCGCCTACAAGATCGCGTTCCAGCTCTATAACGACGAGGCGGCGAAGAACCCGGACTTCAAGAAGATCTTCGTCGAATACGACAAGTTCCGCCGCAGCTCCAACGCCTGGTTCAGCGTCGCGGAAATGAACATCGACCGCTTCCTGCAGAGCGCGAAGTAGGCGCCGGCCTGCCGCGCGCCGTTTGCGGCGCGTCAGCCCGGGCGCGGACGGTCGGCGCCGGCCGCCTCGTGCCGGGCGATCAGCCGCTGCAGTTCGGTGGTGGTGCCCACGTCCATCTTGCGCAGCACATTGGCCCGATGCACGTCGACGGTCTTGGGGCTGATGCCATGCAGGCGGGCGATTTCCTTGCTCGTCAGACCGTCCTTCATGGCGTCGAGGATCTCGAGCTCGCGCGACGACAGCTTGGCGATGCGCTGCTGCCAGGTGGCCGCCTGCACGCGCCGGGCGTGATGCTCGCGGGCGATGCGCATAACCTTATTGACCGCGTCGAGAAAGTCCTGCGGCTTGAACGGCTTCTGCAGGAAGTCGGCGGCGCCCAGTTGCATCGCATTCACTGCGGCCGGAATGTCGCCATGGGCGCTGAGGAAGAAGAGCGGGACGTCGAGCCCCTCATCGACCAGCTTCTTCTGCAACTCGAGCCCGCTCATCTCGGGCATGCGCAGGTCCAGCGCCGCGCACAGCGGACCCGCCGTCTGGCGCACCGCATCGACGAAGGCTTGCGGCGACGTGAAGGTGCGCGCACGGATCTTCACCGAGTCCAGCAGCCAGGCCAGCCCTTCGAGTACTTCGGGCTCGTCGTCGACGAGAAAGACTTCGACCGGTAAGTCGCTCATTTATCGCTCCACCGTTCTGAGGGTGAATTTGAAGCTCGTTCCGCGGCAACGCGAAGCCACCAGCCGTAAGGCGCCGCCATGCGACTCGACGATGTTGCGGCAGATCATCAGGCCCATGCCCAGGCCGGTCGGCTTGGTCGTGAAATAGGGTTCGAACAGGCGTGCCGCCACATCGGCGGGAATGCCCGCACCCGTGTCGCGAACGACCACACCGAGCATCGCATTCTTTTCCCGTTCGAGGCGAATTTCCAGACGACGCTCGTCGACCGGCGTGTCCTGCATCGCGTCGAGCGCGTTCATCAGCAGGTTGACCAGCACCTGCTGGATCTCCACCGCATTGCAGCGCACCGGCGGCAGATCCGCGTCGGCGCGCACCTCGGGCCGCACCTGGGCCGCGCGCAGTTGCGGCTCCATCAGCGCCAGGGTCTTGCGCAGCAGCGCGCCGAGGTCGGTTTCCACCTGCGGCACCGGCCTGCGCGACACGAAGGCGCGCACGTTGCGCATGATCTCGGTGGCGCGTTCGAGGTGCCCGGCAATCTTGTCGATGGCGAGCTGAACGTCGGCGAACGTTGCACCACCGTGTTGCAGCCGGAGCTGCAGCCCGCCCACGTAGCTCTGACAGGCGTTCAGCGGCTGGCCCAGTTCGTGCGCCAGCGCCGAGGCCATCTGTCCCATCAGCGACAGGCGCGAGGCGTGGGCCAGCGCTTCCTGTTGCTGCCGCTCGCGTTCCGCCGCCCGCCGTTGCCGGGTTACGTCGACGAAGGCGAAAGTCGCGCCCAGACCATGGCTGCGCAGCGGCGCCGCGGTCACCGCGATCTCGCGCACCGCTCCGGTGCCGGTGCGCCAGTGGAATTCGAAACGGTCGATGCCCTGGCGGTCGCCGGTCACATGGCGCTTGAGCAGGGTGGCGAGGGAGGTCGTACCGTCGTCGGTGAGCACGAGGGCATCGTTCTCGAGCAGTTCCATCGCGTGACTGCGCGAGCGCGCGGCGATGCTGCGCTGGAGGACACGGTTGATTTCGGTGGCGGTGCCCTGCGCATCGGTGACCAGCAGGCCCAGCGGCAGGTTGCGGAACAGCGTCCGGTACTTCTCGCGGCTTTCCGTCAAGGCAAGCTGTGCCGCGCGCCGACGGTCAACCTCTGCGCTGAGGGTTACGTTGGTGCGCTGCAAGCTGCGCGTGCGCGCTTCCACCGTCTGCTCCAGGCGCTGATTGGCGCGGCGCAACTGGTCTTCCGCACGCAGCCGTGCGGTGATGTCCTGCAGCACCCACACCGCGGGCGCGGTGGCATGACCCGGGTCGATCCACTGCCCCGACAGCGTGCACCAGAAGGTTTCGCCGTTGCGGCGCTTCATCTCGAGTTCATGGGTGTAGCGGCCGTGGCGGCTCACCAGCTCGAACTTGCGCCCGACGGCTTCGAACGCCTCCTGCGTGGCGTACAGCACGCGCACGCTGTGACCATTCAGCGCCCCTTCCGGGTAGCCGAACATTTCGTTCATGCGGGCATTCGTCCACAACAGACGCCGATCGACGACGAAGCAGATCCCCACCAGGGCGTTATCGAGCACCAGTTCGTAAGGGAATTCGTAGCCGTCGAACGAGAATTTTCGGGTGTCGTGATCCCGCATCGGGCTGTGCCTTGACGATGGATGGGCTGCCGCGCCGGTGGCAATGGCCAACAACCCGGCAATCAAATACCTGCGCCGTGCACGATGTCGTGGCTGTGCTGGCCGTCACCGTGGGAGCGGACCTGACCGCGATCGGGCGCCGGGAATCGCGGCCAGCTCCTCTCCCACGGAAGCTCGGTCACGGCTACGCAATTGATTGCCGGGTTGATGACTGCGCAATGGTAAACGAAACAAAAAGCGGCCAGCCCCGTGGGAGCCAGCCGCCTTTCCGAAGCGCCGCGTCCAGCCGCGTGGAACGCCGCCACCTCAGCCCGATCAGGCCCGCTCGAGCAGCACCGCGATGCCCATGCCACCGCCGATGCAGGCGCTCGACACGCCGTAGCGGGCCTGGCGCAGTTGCAGCTCGAGCGCCAGCGTGCCGGTGATGCGCGCGCCGCTGCAGCCCAGCGGATGGCCGAGCGCGATTGCACCGCCGTTCACGTTCAGGCGCTGGTACTGCGGCGAATCCAGGTACCAGCCCATCTCCTTCATGCAGCCCAGCACCTGCGCGGCAAAGGCCTCGTTGATCTCGAACAGGTCGACCTGGTCCATGTCCAGCCCGGCCTTCTTCAGCACCTTCGGGATCGCGTAGGCCGGGCCGAGGCCCATCACCATCGGGTCGAGCGCGGCGATGGCCCAGTCCACCACATAGGCGATCGGCTTCAGGCCCAGCTCACGGCACTTGTCCTCGGACATCATGACCAGCGCGGCGGCGCCGTCGTTCATGCCGGTGGCGTTGCCGGCGGTGACGTTGCCGTCCTTCTGGAAGGCCGGCTTCAGCGTCGCCAGCCCTTCCAGGGTGACGTCCGGCTTGGGATGCTCGTCGGTATCGACGACGATCGAGCCCTTGCGCGTCTTGATCTCGTAGCCGACGATTTCCTGCGCCAGGCGGCCGCTCTCCTGCGCCGCCTGCGCCTTCATCTGGCTGTCGAAGGCGAAGCGGTCCTGGTCCGCGCGCGACAGGCCGTAGCGCACCGCGACGTTCTCGGCGGTATTGCCCATCCACACCGGCGGGTACAGCGCGTTCGGCGCGGCATTGAAGTGCGACTGCTCGTTGGCGCACTTCAGTTGCTGCGAACCGTTGCGCAAGCCTTGGTAGCGCGCCGACAGCGGCAGGTAGAAGGGCGCGCGCGACAGCGCTTCGGCACCGCCGGCGACGACGATGTCGGCCGCGCCGGTGACGATTTCCTGCCACGCCGACGCCACCGCCTGCAGGCCGGAGCCGCAGATGCGATTGACGGTGAATCCCGGCGTATTGACCATACCGCACAGCAGCGCGGCGTCACGCGCCACCTGGGGCGCATCGGTGCTGGAGATGACGTGGCCGAGGATGACCTCATCGACATCGTCGGCCTGGATGCCGGAACGCTTCATCGCCTCGGTGATGGCGGCGGCGGCCAGGGATTCGACCGGCACTTCCTTGAGCACGCCGAGGAAGGCGCCGACGGCGGTGCGCGCGAAACTGGTGATCACAACCTTTTTCATGGATCTCTCTCTTGTCATTCTTTACTGGGGCGGCTTACAGCGACACGCCGCCGCTCACTTCCAGCGTGGCGCCATTCACGTAGCTGGCCTCGTCGCTGGCGAGGAAGGCATACACGTTGGCAAGCTCTTCGGGCTGGCCGACGCGGCGCATCCAGCAGGCGTTTCTGATCTGGTTCATGACCTCTTCCGGCACGGTGTCGAGGATGTGGGTGGCCACCGAACCCGGCACGACCGTGTTCACCCGTACGTTCTTCGGCCCGAGCTCCTTCGCCCAGGTCTTGGTCAGGCCGATCACGCCGGCCTTGGACGCGGCGTAGTTGCCCTGGCCGAAGTTGCCGTGGGTGCCGGCGATGCTCGAGGTATTGACGATGGAGCCCGCGCCCTGCGCGATCATCGTTTCGGCCACCGCCTGGGTGCAGTTGAACACGCCCTTCAGGTTCACCGCGATGACGGCGTCGAACTGCGCCTCGGTCATCTTCACCAGGCGTGCGTCCTTGGTGATGCCGGCGTTGTTCACCAGCGCGTCGATGCGGCCGAACTTCGCCTTCACGTCGGCGACCATGGCGTCGATCGTGGCGCGTTCGGTGACGTTGACCACGTAGCCGGCGGCCT
>SHNC01000226.1 GCA_004295105.1 Betaproteobacteria bacterium
GCAATCACGTCGAGCCGTGCGTGCGGGGTATTCCTGGAGAAGGCGAGGACTGTCTGAGCCCGAAGGGCGAGTTCCGCAGCCTTCGGAAGGAATGCCCCGTGCGTGCGGCGGTTAGCGGCACTGACCAACGAGCAAGAGAGAAGAAATGCTGAAAGTAGAAAACCTGAACCAGTACTACGGCGGCAGTCACATCCTGCGCGGCCTGTCGTTCGAGGTGCCTGTCGGCAAGGTCACCACCCTGCTGGGGCGCAATGGCGTGGGCAAGACCACGCTGCTGAAGACGCTGATGGGCCTCGTCCCCGCCGCCAGCGGCAGCATCCACTTCCATGGGCAGGACATCACCCGTGCCCCCTCGTACAAGCGGGTGAGCGCCGGCATCGGCTTCGTGCCGCAAGGGCGCGAGATCTTTCCCCGCCTCACCGTCGAGGAAAACCTCCTCATGGGTCTGGCGACGAAGCCCCGCGGCACCGCCATCCCCGCGCGCATCTTCGACATGTTCCCGGTGCTGCGGCAGATGATGAGCCGGCGCGGCGGCGACCTCTCCGGCGGCCAGCAGCAACAACTCGCCATCGGCCGCGCGCTCGCCTTCGGGCCGAAGCTGCTGATCCTCGACGAACCCACCGAAGGCATCCAGCCCTCCATCATCAAGGACATCGAGCGCGCCATCCGCAGCCTGGCTGAGACCGGGGAGATGGCCATCCTGCTCGTCGAGCAGTACTACGACTTCGCCCGTGCCCTGGCCGACCAGTACCTGCTGATGGAGCGCGGCGAGATCGTCATGCGTGGCGCCGGTGCCGACATGGATGCGGACGGCGTGCGGCAGGCGCTGGCCGTCTGAAGCGGGCGATCCGCACGGGCGGGGGGCCGTCGCGGCGCGTTTGCCACCTATAATGCCCGCGAGCCAGACCCGGCGCCGAAGCTAGCTTCAGCCCCAGCCCCGGGGCAGGCGGCCGGTGTCCATCGGCAGACACATGCAGCACAGACGATCTCTGCCCGACATGAAGCCAAGCCCTTCCCGCCTGCTCGCCACCCTCGGCGCCAGCCTGCTGGCATGCGCCGCACACGCCGCAGAAGTCCAGGTCGCCGTCGCCGCCAACTTCACTGCGCCGATCAAGGAGATCGCCGCCGGCTTCGAGAAGGACTCCGGCCACAAGGTGGTCGCCGCCTTCGGACCGACCGGAGGCCTCTACACGCAGGTGAAGAACGGCGCGCCGTTCGAAGTCTTCCTGGCGGCCGACGACACCACGCCGGCCAGGCTGGAGAGCGAGGGCGAGGCGGTCGCCGGCTCCCGTTTCACCTACGCCATCGGCAAGCTGGTGCTGTGGTCGGCCACCGCGGGCCGTGTCGACGACAAGGGCGAGGTGCTGAAGCGGAACGCGTTCAGGCACCTGTCGATTGGCAATCCCAAGACCACGCCTTACGGGCTGGCCGCCACGCAGGTGCTCGACAGGCTCGGCCTGGCCGACGCGGTGAAGCCCAAGCTGGTCGAAGGTACCAACATCACCCAGGCGTACCAGTTCGTCGCCAGCGGCAATGCCGAACTGGGTTTCGTCGCGCTGTCGCAGGTGTATAGGGACGGCCGCATCAGCGGCGGTTCGGCCTGGATCGTGCCGGCTGGGTTGTACGAGCCGATCCGCCAGGACGCGGTGCTCCTTGCCCGCGGCAAGGGCAACCCCGCCGCGGTGGCGCTGGTCGAGTACCTGAAGGGACCGAAGGCCGCCGCGGTGATCAAGGCCTACGGCTACGGGCTGTAAGTGGCCAGCTTCCACACGCGCATCGTGGTCCTGCCGCTGCAGGCCGCCGCTCGTCCCCGCGTGACGGGGGTGTCGCGTCGCAACCGGAGGGGATTCCGTTGAGCCTGTCCGCGACCGACCTTTCCGCGATCTGGCTGACGCTGCAACTGGCGTCGCTGACCACCGTGCTGTTGCTCTTGATCGGCACGCCGGTGGCGTGGTGGCTGGCGCGCACGCGCTCGCGCATGAAGGGGCTGATCGGCGCGGTCGTGGCGCTGCCGCTGGTGCTGCCGCCGACCGTGATCGGCTTCTACCTGCTGGTGACGATGGGGCCGCATGGACCGGTCGGCCAACTCACCATGGCGATGGGGCTGGGCACGCTGCCCTTCACCTTCGCCGGGCTGGTCGTGGGCTCGGTGATCTATTCGCTGCCCTTCGTCGTGCAGCCGCTGCAGAACGCCTTCGAGGCGATCGGCGACCGCCCGCTGGAAGTGGCGGCCACGCTCCGTGCCGGCCCGTGGGATCGCTTCTTCACCGTGGCGCTGCCGCTGGCGCGGCCGGGTTTCGTCACTGCCTCCATCCTCGGCTTCGCCCATACGGTGGGCGAGTTCGGCGTGGTGCTGATGCTGGGCGGCAACATCCCGGGCAGGACGCGCACGGTGTCGGTGCAGATCTTCGACCCCGTCGAGGCGATGGAGTACGCCGAGGCGCACTGGCTGGCGGGCGGCATGCTGCTGTTTTCCTTCGTGGTGCTGCTCGCCCTGTATTCCAGCCGGCGCATGCGGCCCGGGCTGGGCTGAGGCCGACGAGGATGCCGAGCCGCGATTCCCGTCCAGTCCAATCGGCTTCCGCCGCGCCCGCCGGCATCCGGGCGCGCTTTGGCGTCGGCTACCCCGGCTTTGCGCTGGACGTCGATCTGCAGCTTCCCGCGCGCGGGGTCACCGCGCTGCTCGGCCACTCCGGCTCGGGCAAGACCACCTGCCTGCGCTGCATCGCCGGGCTGGAGCGGAGTGCGCAGGGGCGCATCGAGGTCAATGGCGAACTGTGGCAGGACAGCGCCGCGGGCGTTTTCGTGCCTACCCACAAACGCGCGTTGGGCTACGTCTTCCAGGAGGCGAGCCTGTTCCCGCACCTGTCGGTGCGGCGCAACCTCGAATACGGCATGCGCCGCGCAGGGGCGGGCAGGGTGTCGCTGACGCAGGCGGCGGACCTGCTCGGCATCGGCCATCTCCTTGAACGCATGCCGGACAAGCTGTCCGGCGGCGAGCGTCAGCGCGTGGGCGTGGTCCGCGCCCTGCTCACCAGCCCGCGCCTGTTGCTGATGGACGAGCCGCTGGCGGCGCTGGACCTGCGGCTCAAGCAGGAGATCCTGCCCTACCTGGAGCGGCTGCACGACGAACTCGACATTCCGGTGATCTACGTCAGCCACTCACCTGAAGAAGTGGCGCGCCTGGCCGACCATGTCGTGCTGCTCGACCAGGGCACGGTCGCGGCACAGGGTCCGCTGGCCGACACCCTGGCGCGGCTCGACCTGCCTGCCGTGTTCAGCGACGACGCGGGCGCAGTGGTGGAGTCTGTGGTGGCCGCGCACGACGAGCGCTACCACCTGACGCGTCTCGATTTCACGGGTGGCAGCGTGCTCGTCGCCCGCCGCCCGGAGCCGATCGGCCACCGCCTGCGCTTTCGCGTGAATGCGCGCGACGTCAGCCTCGCGACGGAGAGGCTGGAAGGCAGCACCATCCTCAACCTGCTGCCGGTGACGGTGATCGGTGTGGGCGCAGCCGATACGCCCGCCCACGTGCTGGTGCGCGTCGATATGCAGGGCACGCCGCTGCTGGCGCGCATCACGCGGCGCTCGTGCGAGCAACTGGGTATCGCGGCGGGGCGGCCGATGTGGGCACAGATCAAGAGCGTGGCGCTGCTGGGGTGAAGGGCGCCAAATCCTCGCAACGACTGCGCACCGACCTGGCTTGAAGCGCGATCGGCGTGGGCTATTGTTCAATTCAACGAGGTCCGACGCTGCGCCGGTCGTGCCTCGCGGAACTTCCTGGCGGACGGTGTCCTGGGCAAGGCGCGGTCGCGTGGGCGCAATGGGGCAGAACGGGACAGGATGGCGTGGGCAACGTCGAGGAGGGCAGGTCATGCTGGCACCGGGAACGCGAATCCTCTGCAGCGGAAATGGTCCTGCAAGCCTTGGCTGCTTCGCCTTCCGCCATTCCACGAAGAATGAGCTGTACGGGGTCATCGCCGCGCATGCGGCGACGCTCCGGAACCCGGTGTATTTCGGAGAGGGCGACGTGTTCGGCGTCGTCACCGAATTCCACAAGAAACTCGACACCGCGCTGGTGACGATCCACCGGGCGGTGAATGCGGCACTCGGCGAGGCCAACTTTCGCGTCGTCGACTTCAATGCGGCGCTGACCGGCGTCTTTCCGTTCTCGGACTACTGGAAGCTGATCGAGGGAAGCCGCACGCAGCGACAGGAGCAGTGGTGGGCCAACAACGTGCGCATCCCCGTTCGCCACAGCGGCTTCAAGTCCAATCGTGTCGATCCGCCGGCCTTGCAGAAGAAGGGGGGCGAACGCGGAGCGGTGGCGTTCGGCGCGAAACCGGCGAACATGGTGACCATGCGCGATCGCACCTCGCGTGCCGGTGATTCCGGCGGGCCGGTGTTCACCCCGGCGCACCAGCTCGTCGGCTTCATCTCGATGGGCGGCGGCAAGACCGACTCGCGGCAGACGAGCATCGTGGTCGCCGAGCGGGTGTTCACCGAACTGGGCCTGACGCTCGCCACCTGGCAGAACCGCGATGCGTGGCAGGCGACCCCGCCCCCGGCAAGCACGGCCCCGCCCGCGCCATCGTCTTCCTCGTCGTCGTCAGCAGGTGATCCGTTTGCCGATATCGACCTCGTAACCTGGTCCTGACTCCCGAGGATCGGGTGCAGCAAGGGCGTGCCCGCAGGGCGTGCTGCCTGCAGGCACGCGGACCGATCCGGCCACTGCATCCGGCCACTACAATTCGGCGATGCCCTTCGATCTCTCCTCCCCGCCGCCGGTCTGCCCGGTGTGCCTGGCGGCCTCGCCGCGCTTCCTGATGCGCGTCGCATCGATGGACTATGGGCGTTGTGACGTTTGCGAGGCGACCTTCATCCCTTCCTCACAACATCCTGCGCCCGAGTCTGAGCGTGCCGAGTACGAACTGCATCGCAACGACCCGCAGGATGCCGGCTATCGCGCCTTCCTGAATCGCCTGGCGCAGCCGCTGCTCGCGCGGCTGGCGCCGGCGAGCGAGGGGCTGGACTACGGCTGCGGCCCGGGGCCGCTGCTCGCCGACATGCTGCGCGCGGCGGGGCATCGGGTTGCGCTGTACGACCCGTTCTTTGCGCCCGACCGATCCGTGCTGCAACGCAGCTTCGATTTCGTCACCTGCACCGAGGTCGTCGAGCACTTTCACCATCCGGCCGAGGAGTTCGCCCGGCTCGATGGGCTGCTGCGCCCCGGCGGCTGGCTGGCCATCATGACCTGCTTCCAGACCGACGATGCGCGCTTCGCACGCTGGCACTACCGGCGCGATCCGACGCATGTGGTGTTCTATCGCGAGGCGACGTTCCGCGTGATCGCAAGCCAATACGGCTGGGTGTGCGAGATCCCGGCGAAGGACGTGGTGCTGATGCGCAAGCCCGTCCGCTGAGGGCGGGCTTGCGGAGGGGCGGCTTTCAGGCCTTGCGGCGGCGGGCCAGCCCCATGCCGGCGAGCGCGGTGCCAAGCAGCGCCAGCGAGGCAGGTTCCGGCACACTGGCGGGCGGATCGGCAGTGATCATGTCCTGCGCGCCGGCCGCCTCGAAAGTCATGGCGTAGCGCTTGTCCAGGCTGTCGGCGTGCGGGATCGCGTCGAAGAATGCCTGTACCCAGTACTTCGCTTCGCGCTCGAGGTCGTTGATGCGGACGGAGAAATCGCCTGACGCCAGGCTCCAATCGGCGCGTGTCTCGTAGCGGCTTTCCCAGATGCCCAACTGGATCGCCGCGCCCTGCAGTCCGGTAAACGGGCGCACCCAGGCGTAGGGATCGTCCCATTCGTTCGAGTTGTTGTGCATCACGTAATTGACCGCACCGAGGAAGTCCAGCGTGCGCTGCGTCGGACCGTCGAAGTTGATGCCGTAACGCACCACCTGGCCGCCATGGATGGCCTCGAAGAGGTCATAGCAGTACATGAACAGGTCATCGACGCCATTGACGAAGATGGCGGGCGTCACGCCGTCCAATTGGCTGGCGGACCCGCTGAACCGTCCGGCGGCCACGTTGACGTCGGTGTGGCCGGGGTAGCTGATGCGCACCGTGTCGGACGTGTTTGCGCTGAAGCCGCCGAAGATCGGGTTGTCGAAGGTCACGGTCACCGCTGCAGCGTGGGCGGAACCGGTGGTGATCAGCAGCGCGGCGAGGGAGGCGAGCGTTGTGGATTTCATGTTGTTGGACTCGTGCCTGAAGGTTGATGGCAGGAGCTCTGCAGGGTTCGTGCCAAGGTCTTCATGAGTTTGATTTATATACGATCCTATGCTTCTGCTCGTCGAGATCGGATGCTGCATGTAAGAAATTTCGACAAAATATCCTTAAAAATCATGATGATATTTATCATGCTGAGGCCGAGGAAAGTCTTGCTCAAGGCAAGGACTTTTATCACGGTCGATGATTTTGGCGCCTTCGTGTAGCGTGATTTATTAGGCCAAATAATCGACAAGCCATCTTGCGCAGCGGCGCCGCGCAGGAACACTCCTTGGGTTCGGGGCACCGAAGTGGTGCATCAAGACGTGTCCGCCTCATTCTGGTGCGTTTGAAGCCGCCGAATGGGTGTCAATGTGGCCGACAGCGACGGCCCATGAGCCGCGGACGGGCGCAATTGCATGTTCGATCAAGAAGATGCGTCGTGGGTGGATCGGTTGGCCCGCTGCTTGCTTTGCGATTCGCATGAATGCGGTGATCGAGCATCCGAATCTCCTCGCGCAGGGCTCGTCCGTCGCCGACGGCTGGCGGGCCGCGCTGCGGCTGGCGTATGAAAGGCGCGGCATGCGCAGCGTCCTCGCGGAGCGCTTCCATTGCGGTCCGCTGGTGGTGCAGCGGCCCCTGTATCCAGAAGGCGAGGGGGTCTGTCACACCATTCTGGTGCATCCGCCTGCCGGCATCGCCGGTGGCGACCGGCTGCGCGTCGAGGTGTCGGTGGGGGCGGGGGCGCACGCCCTGCTGACGACGCCCGGCGCCGGCAAGTGGTATCGCAGCGCGGGGGCGCGGGGTGAGCTGGTACAGCGCATCGAAGTGGCGGACGGCGGCGTTTGCGAGTGGCTGCCGCAGGAGAGCATCGTGTTCGACGGCGCTCTCGGCGATCTGGCGATCGAGGTGCGCCTGCGCGGCGATGCGTGCTTTGTCGGCAGCGAGATGCTTTGCTTCGGGCGCACGGGGTCCGGCGAGCGCTTCACCCGCGGCGAACTGACGATGCACACGCGGATCGAGCGCGACGGTCGGCCGCTGTGGCTGGAGCGGGGCGTCGTCGAGGGCGGCGAGGCCTTGCTGGGCTCGAAGGTGGGCTTGCAGGGCTGGCCGGTGAGCGGGACGCTGCTGGTGGCGTCGCTGCGTTGCGATGCGGCGTTGCTGGAGGCGTGGCGCGGGGTGGCTCCGGTGGCGGGCGTGGGGGCGGTGACGCTGTTGCCCGGCCTGCTGGTGGCGCGCTGGCTGGGGCCGGCGTGTGAGCCGGGGCGGGCGTGGTTCGCGCGCCTGTGGGCGGCGGCGCGGCCGGTGGTGGCGGGGCGCGAGGCGCAGGTGCCGCGCATCTGGAATACGTGATCGTGATGGTGATGGTGTGATGGTGTGATGGTTAGTGCTGGCGGCGCGCGGGCGCTGCGGAGGGAACGATGGAACTGACTCCACGCGAGAAGGACAAGCTGCTGGTGTTCACCGCCGGCTTGCTGGCGGAGCGCCGGAGGGCGCGCGGGTTGAAGCTGAACTATCCGGAGGCGGTGGCCTTCATTTCCTGCGCGATCCTGGAGGGGGCGCGGGATGGGCGCACGGTGGCGGAGCTGATGAGCTACGGGGCGACGCTGCTGACGCGCGAGGAAGTGATGGAGGGGGTGGCGGATATGATTCCCGACATCCAGGTGGAGGCGACGTTTCCGGATGGGACGAAGCTCGTGACCGTGCACAACCCGATTGTTTGAGATGGCGGCACGTTGTGGCCCGCGATCGCCACGCCGGGTATTTGCTCTGCAGGCTGCGGAACTCGCCCTCGCTGCGCTCGGTGCTCGGACAGTCCTCGCCTGCGCCGCAAATACCCGACATGTCGATCGCTACCCCTTGTGCTCCTGCCCAGTGTGACATCTGATTAGGACGCGAAACTGATGATCCCCGGAGAGTATTTCGTCGCAGATGGCGACATCGAGCTCAACGCCGGCCGCGCCACGCTGACGGTGGTGGTGACCAATACCGGCGACCGGCCGATCCAGGTCGGTTCGCACTACCACTTCGGCGAGACCAACACCGCGCTCGACTTCGACCGTGCGGCGGCGCGCGGCTTCCGGCTGAACATCGCGGCCGGCACGGCGGTGCGCTTCGAGCCGGGACAGTCGCGCACGGTGGAACTGGTGGCGCTGGATGGAGACCGCGAGGTCTACGGCTTCAACGGTCTGGTAATGGGAGCCCTGTGATGAAACCAACCCTGCGCGCATTGCATTCGTCGTCGCCCGAGGCGGTGCGGGCCCCGGTCCGGACGACGTTGCGGGAGGCCTGACATGGCGAGGATTTCGCGCCGCGCGTATGCGGAAATGTTCGGACCCACGGTGGGCGACCGCGTCAGGCTGGCCGACACCGAACTCGTGATCGAGGTCGAGCGGGATTTCACGATCTACGGCGAGGAGGTGAAGTTCGGCGGCGGCAAGGTGATTCGTGACGGCATGGGCCAGGGGCAGGGTGTGTCCGCGGATGTGGCGGACACCCTCATCACCAATGCGCTGATCGTCGATGCGGTGGCCGGCATCGTGAAGGCGGACGTGGGCCTCAAGGACGGGCGCATCTGGCGCATCGGCAAGGGCGGCAACCCGGACGTCCAGCCCGGCGTGACGATCCCGGTGGGCGCGGGGACCGAGGTCATCGCGGGGGAGGGCATGATCCTGACCGCGGGCGGCATCGACAGCCACATCCACTGGATCTGCCCGCAGCAGATCGAGGAGGCGCTGATGTCGGGCGTCACCACCATGCTGGGCGGCGGCACCGGGCCGGCGACCGGCACCTTCGCCACCACCTGTACGCCGGGGCCGTGGCACATCCACCGCATGCTGGAGGCGGCGGAGGCGTTTCCGATGAACCTGGGCTTCTTCGGCAAGGGCAACGCCAGCCTGCCGGCGCCGCTGAAGGAGCAGGTGGCGGCGGGGGCGATCGGGCTCAAGCTGCACGAGGACTGGGGCACGACGCCGGCGGCGATCGACAACTGCCTGACGGTGGCCGACGAGATGGACATCCAGGTGGCGATCCACACCGACACGCTGAACGAGTCGGGCTTCGTCGAGATCACGCTGGCGGCGTTCAAGGACCGCACCATCCACACCTTCCACACCGAGGGCGCGGGTGGCGGCCATGCGCCGGACATCATCAAGGCGGTGAGCCGACCGAACGTGCTGCCGTCGTCGACCAATCCGACGCGACCGTACACGGTCAACACCATCGACGAGCACCTCGACATGCTGATGGTGTGCCACCACCTCGACCCGGCCATCGCCGAGGACGTGGCCTTCGCCGAGTCGCGCATCCGGCGCGAGACCATCGCCGCCGAGGACATCCTGCACGACTGCGGCGCGTTCTCGATGATGTCGTCCGACTCGCAGGCGATGGGGCGCGTCGGCGAGGTGGTGATCCGCACCTGGCAGACGGCGCACAAGATGAAGCTGCAGCGCGGCTGGCTGGCGCCGGTGCGCAGCGCGGCCGCTGCCGCGCGCCTGCCGGCCGGGGTGGGGGCGGTCGAGTCGCGGCCGGACAACGACAACTTCCGCGTCAAGCGCTACATCGCCAAGTACACGATCAACCCGGCGATCACGCATGGGATCAGCGATGTCGTGGGTTCGATCGAGGAAGGCAAGCTCGCCGACCTGGTGCTGTGGAAGCCGGCGTTCTTCGGCGTCAAGCCCAGCCTGATCCTGAAGGGCGGCATGATCGCCGCGGCGGCGATGGGCGATGCGAATGCGTCCATCCCGACGCCGCAGCCGGTGCATTACCGGCCGATGTTCGGCAGCTTCGGCAAGGCCTTGAAGACGTCGGTCACCTTCGTGTCGGAGGCCGCGCTGCACAACCCGGACGTCGCCGCGCTCGGCCTGCAGAAGCCGTTGATGCCGGTGCATGGCTGCCGCAGGGTGAGCAAGGCCGACATGGTGCTCAACGACGCCACGCCGCACATCGAGGTCGACCCTGAAACCTACGTGGTGTGCGCCGACGGCGAGCTGCTGGTGTGCGAGCCGGCCGAGGTGCTGCCGATGGCGCAACGTTATTTCCTGTTCTGAATGTTCAGACAGCGTGTAGGAGCGGGCTCGACCGCGATCGTGTTTCGATTGGGACGGTTATCGCCGTCAAGCCCGTTCCTGCGCCACGCGCGCTCAGACCACTTTTCTTCATCGATGCCATGACGACCGAAGCAGACATGATCACAACTTCGACCGAATCCGCTTGCGCGCCCGCGTTGCTGTTGATTGAATCCTTGTACGAGGGCGACGCGCCTGCGACCGACGCGCTCGAGCTCGACTTCAATTACCGCACCAAGAGCCGCCTGCGCGCCACGCTCGCCTCGGGTGCGGAAGCGGGCCTGTTCCTGCCGCGTGGCACCGTCCTGCGCGGCGGGCAGAGGCTGAGCGCCAGCGACGGACGCATCGTCGGGGTCGTCGCGGCGGCAGAAGATCTGCTCGAGGCGCGTTGCGCCACGGCGGTCGAGCTGGCGCGCGCCGCCTTCCACCTCGGCAACCGCCATGTCGCGGTCGAGGTCGGCAGCGACGCCGAGGGTGACTGGCTGCGCCTGCAGGCCGATCACGTGCTCGAAGGCATGCTGGTCGGCCTCGGCGCGCGGGTGCGGCCGCTGCGTGCGCCTTTCGAGCCCGAAGCCGGTGCCTACGCGCCTGGCCATCAGCACCCGGGTGATGGCAGCGGCGCCCGCATCCACATGATGGCCGGGCAGTGAAGAGGCCGGCCAGGCGGGCAGCTCCCACAGGTGAGTTGGTGGGGTCGCACCAACCCACCACGGCGGCTGTCGCCTCACCCACAGGGAAGATTTTGGGCTCGACGAGTCCCGCCATCGCGGCGATTGCCGCTCCCACACGGGAGGCCACGGGCTCGGCAATCACGCTGCTGCCGCTGGTGCGGCTGCTGCAACTCGCCAGTCCGGCGCTGCCGGTGGGGGCCTACACCTACTCGCAGGGGCTCGAGTGGGCGGTGGAGAGCGGCTCGGTGCGCAATGAGACCGACGCGGCGGCGTGGATCGGCGACCTGCTGGAATGGAGCCTGGCGCGCTTCGAGGCGCCACTGATGGCGTGCCAGCTCGCCGCCTGGGCGCGAGGGGACGACGCGGAGGTCGCACGGCTCAACGACGATTTCCTCGCCAGCCGCGAAACCGCCGAACTGCGCGCCGAGACCGTGCAGATGGGCTGGTCGATGGTGAAGCTGCTGGCCGAACTAGATGCCTTCGCCGCGCTGCCCGGCTGGCGTTCGCGCCTGCTGGCGGTCGAAACCCCCGGCTTCCCGACGGCGTGGTCGGCCGCCGCGGCGGCCTGGCAGGTTCCCGTCGATCAGGCGCTCGCCGCCTATCTGTGGGCCTGGGCCGAGAACCAGGTGATGGCGGCGGTGAAGGCGGTGCCGCTGGGCCAGAGCGCCGGCCAGCGCCTGCTCGCCACGCTGGGGGCCGGTGTTCCGTCGCTGGTGGAGATGGCGCTGAATCTGCCCGAGGCGCGCTGGAGCAACTACACGCCTGGCCTGGCACTCGCCAGCAGCCGGCACGAAACCCAATACACGAGGCTGTTCAGATCATGAGCACGAACTTCCCGACCCATCGCGGCCCGCTCAGGGTCGGTATCGGCGGCCCCGTCGGCTCCGGCAAGACGGCGCTGACGCTGGCCCTGTGCCTCGCACTGCGCGACCGCTACAACATCGCCGTCGTCACCAACGACATCTACACCGCGGAAGACGCGCAGTTCCTGGTGCGCAACGAGGCGCTGGCACCCGAGCGCATCATCGGCGTCGAGACCGGCGGCTGCCCGCACACCGCCATCCGCGAGGACGCCTCGATCAACCTCGAGGCGGTCGATCGTCTCAACGCGCGCTTTCCCGGGCTGGATATCATCTTCGTCGAATCAGGCGGCGACAACCTCGCGGCGACCTTCTCGCCCGAGCTGTCGGACCTGACGATCTACGTCATCGACGTCTCTGCCGGCGACAAGATCCCGCGCAAGGGCGGCCCCGGCATCACCCGCAGCGACCTGCTCGTCATCAACAAGATCGACCTCGCGCCGCTGGTGGGGGCTTCGCTCGAGGTGATGGACCGCGATGCCAGGAAGATGCGCGGCGAGCGGCCCTTCATCTTCTCCAACCAGAAGACCGGCCAGGGGCTTGCGGATATCATTTCCTTCATCGAGCGCGAGGGCCTGCTCGCCGCCCCGGCCGCAGCCTGATCATCCCGCCCGCCGGTGCCTCCCGCCGGCGCCGCCGAATTGCAAACCGCTGTCGAGGACAGATCATGAAGATCCACAGACTGATGACCGTCGCCACCCTGGCTGCCGCATCGGGCGCAGCCCTGGCCCATCCGGGCCATGAAAACGCCAGCTTCGCGACCGGCTTCGCCCACCCCTTCGGCGGGCTGGACCATCTGCTGGCGATGTTCGCCGTGGGGCTGTATGCCGCGCGCCAGCCGGGCGCGGCGCGCTGGGCGCTGCCTGGCGGCTTCGTGCTGGCGATGCTTGCCGGGGCCGGGCTGGGGGCAGCCGGCGTGGCGCTGCCGGCGGTGGAGTCGGGCATCGCGCTGTCGGTGCTGGTGCTGGGCCTGCTGATCGCGCTGGCTGCTCGCCTGCCGCTGGTGGCGAGCCTGCCGCTGGTCGCCGGTTTCGCGCTGTTCCACGGCTTCGCTCATTACGCGGAGATGGGCGGTGCGGCGCTTGCGACTTATGCCGCGGGCTTCGCGCTCGCAACGGCGGCGCTGCACGGTTGTGGTTACCTGCTGGCGTGCTGGATGCCGGAAACGACGCTGGCGCAGCGCGTCAAGCGTGCGGCGGGGGCGGCGATCGCCGGCTTCGGTATGGTGTTGCTGGGGGCCTGAACAAGCCGGTGCCTGCGATCCGCAGCCGACGGGGCATTCACTCCGCGGGCTGCGGAACTCGCGCTCTGCGGGCGCTCGGACAGTCCTCGCCCGCTCCATGAATGCCCCGCCGGCTGCTGCGCGGGTGCGTGTTCCTGGCGCGTCTCAGGCGACCTTGTTTGGCGGCACCTGCCCGGCGAAGAAGGCGCTGAGGTTGTCGACCGCCATCAAGCCCATGCCGGTGCGCGTCTCGTGCGTCGCGCTGCCCAGGTGCGGCAGCAGCACCACGTTCTCCATCGCCAGCAGGGCGGCCGGCACACGCGGCTCGTGTTCGTAGACGTCCAGCCCCGCACCGGCGATCAGGCCCTGTTGCAGGGCTTCGACCAGCGCGGCCTCGTCCACCACGTCGCCGCGGGCGGTGTTGATCAGGAAGGCGTGGCGTTGCATCGCGGAGAAGCGTGTGGTGTTCATCAGGTGGCGGGTTTCCTCGCCACCGGGGCAGTGCAGCGACACGAAGTCGGCCTGCGCCAGCACGTCCTCGATGGTGTCGCACTGCTGCGCGTCCAGACCCTCGAGTTGACCGGGCGCCAGCCTGCTGCGGTTGAAGAACACCACCTTCATGCCCAGGCCATGCTGCGCGCGCCGTGCCGTGGCCCGGGCGATGCGGCCCATGCCGATGATACCCAGCGTCTTGCCGCTCACCCGCGTGCCGATCATGTGCGTCGGTCGCCAGCTCTGCCACTGGCCGGCACGCACCAGGCGTTCGCCCTCGCCGGCGCGGCGCGCGACCATCAGCATCAGCATGATGGCGAGGTCGGCGGTGCAGTCGGTCAGCACGTCGGGCGTGTTGGTCACCGTGACGCCCTGCGCCTTCGCCGCATGCACGTCGATGTGGTTGTAGCCCACGCCGTAGTTGGCAATGATCTTCGCACGCCGGCCGGGCACGTCGAGCACGTCGGCGGTGATGCGGTCGGCCACGGTGGTCAGCAGCCCGTCGGCGGTCTGCAGCGCCTGTTGCAGCTCGCGCGCGGTGAAGGGGCGATCGTCGGGGTTGAGCTGCGTATCGAAGCGCGCCAGCAGCGCATCCTCGACTTCCTCGGGCAGACGTCCGGTTACGATCACCTTCGGTCTGGCGGCAGCAGTGTTCATGGCGAGGCCCTCTCCAATCCGGATGCGACGGTCAGTGGGCGGATGATGCCGCCAAAGCTGCCCGCCCGCCAGCGCCGCGCGAACTTGCCGCGCACTGGTACATTCCCTTGCAGCAGGCTGGTCCGGACGGCGTCGCTTTCCGGTGCGGCCGGTGCCGTCCATTCGTCACAGGAGAGAACACGATGACAAGTCCCAGCATCCTGCTCATGGCCGGCAGCGCCCGGCGCGAGTCCTTGGCGCGACGTCTCGCGCTGGCCTGCGTCTCGCCGCTGCAGCACGCCGGCGCCGAAGTGAACCTGGTCGAACTGGCCGACTATCCGGCGCCGCTGTACCACGGTGATCTCGAAGCCGAGTC
>SHNC01000019.1 GCA_004295105.1 Betaproteobacteria bacterium
GCGGGACACGCCGGCGACACCGGTGGTGGCGGCCTGCCACCACGCTTCCGCGAGCAGGAAGGACTGGTGCATCAGGTTGAACGGCCAGCGCTCCCACTCCTCGCCGGCAAAGCGACGGTCCTGCGGAACCGGCTCGACGCAACGCTCGGCGGGGTTGCCCGGCGACGCCAGCGCCAGTTCGCCGGCATACTCGACGAGGCGGCGGGCATGCTCCTGCGCCAGCGTGATCAGCTCCAGGCGCTTGCCTGGCGCACCGGCGAGGTGGCCCGCCCAGTCCACGGTGGCGAGCAGCAGCGACATCGGGGACACCGACATCGTCGCGCGCGCGATCGCGGCGTGGAACTTCTGGTCCAGCGGATTGCGCGACGGCAAGGGCGGCGAGGCGGTGGCTTCGGCGACCGCCGGCAGGCTCGCCGTCGTCGTGCGGGCCGGCAGGGCAGTGGCGGTCACGGTCGGCTTTGCAGCAGGTTTGCGTGGGGTCATGACGGGATTCTCCTCGATGGGCGATCGATGCTTGCCGTGCGGGCTCAGCCCTGCATCGTGCCGATGGTGTGGCGCAGGCGGTGGTGCGCGAGGGCGAAGAAGGCACCGCCGATCGCCGCCACCATCAGGAACTGCGGCCACACCACGTCGACGCCGGCGTCGCGGAACAGCGCGGCGCCGGTGAGCAGGATGCCCAGCATGGTGATGTTGTTGATGATGGCGGTGACGCCGGCGAACCAGCCCTGGCTCAGGTTGGGGTTGAACAGCGCGCGTTCGACGATCTGCACCGGCTGCGGCGCCGGGCCGCGGTAGCGCTGCACGAAGGCGCGGATCTCGTCGTCCACGATGTCGATCGGGCTCACCACCTTGCCGCCGCCGCCGACCACTTCGCCCGGCTGCACCACGCGGAACTGCACGCGGCCGCCGCGCGGCGCGCGCAGGATGCCATCGTCGAGTTCGGCCTGCAGACGCGAGACCACGGCTTCGGCCGCGGCGACGCCGGCGTCGGCCTGGGCGAGCTGGGATTCGAGCGTCTTCGTGTCCATGCGCGCGACCGCCTGGCCCTGCTGCACGAAGTCGCCCTCGTTAACGAGGATGTCGGCGACGCGGCCGGCGGACTTCGCCGCCACGTCGACCTCGGTGGCCTCGATGCGGCCGTTGCCCTGCACGAGGCTGCCATCGTCGGCCGGCGTTCCGAGCCAATGCAACGCACCTGCCGCGAAGAGCGCCACGGCGAGGGCGGCCACCACCGGCCTGTTCCTGAGTTCCGTTTTCATGGATGGATGCCATTCTAACGTAACGCGGGCAGCCGAATTCCGGCCTCTGCCGGATCGATGGCGTCGACGCCGGTGCGGCGAGCCGATGCTCAGCGCATCAGCCGCGAGGGCGTCAGGCGCCTGAGCTGCGCGCCGACCACCGTGCGAAAGCGCGGGCTGTGCAGGCACAGCGCGCCCGCGAGCCCCACCAGGCAGCCGAGCAGGGTGTCGAGGAAGCGTGCCTCGATCAGCGGCGCGGGCGAACCCTGCCCCAGCGTGGCGGCCTCGGCGAGGAAGATCGTCAGCGGCGTGATGAATATGACGGCGACACCGTAGTGCCGCACCACCGCGGTCTCGATCACGAAGGCGAGCGCGATCATCATCAGGGCGATGCCCCATGGGTCGAGCGGCAACATCAGCAGCGCCCACGCCAGCAGCAGGCCGATGCCGGTGCCGAGCACACGCTGCAACTGCCTGTTCCACACCGCGCGCAGCGTGGCGCCCTGGATCACCGCCAGGCAGCTCACCGGCACCCAGTAAGGCCGCTCGAGCTGCATCACCTGCGCCAGCGCCAGCGACAGGCCGACGAAGATGCCGATGACCACCGAGTCGAAGATGACGAAGTCGAAGGTCGGCGGCGGCAGCGGCGCGACCGGCTCCGGGGGGTCCAGGCGCAGGACGTAGAGACTGTAGAAGAAGGCGATCAGGCAGGCCAGCAGCGCGCCCATCGTCACCAATCCGACCTTCAGCGGGATGGCCTCCACTTCGCCCGGGGCAAAGGCGCCGATCGCCGCCGCCATCACGAAGAACAGACTGCCCGGCGGACCGACGCGGTAGAAGCGGCACACCATGGTGACGAGGATGGCGATGAAGGTGATCACCCACATCAGCAGCGCCGGGAAGAAGTGGCCGATGACCCCCAGCGCATAGCAGGCGGTCATGCCGAAGCCGCAGGCCATCAGCCATACCATGCGATGCGACAGCGGGGTATTGGGCGTGTGCAGGAACACCAGACCGCCCAGCGAGGACACCAGTCCGTAATCCATGTGACCGAAGTAGGCGCCCACCATCAGCGGCAGGCCGGTGGCAAGGGCGGCGGCGAACGCCATCTGCCAGCGCCGGTTGCTGGGGTTGATGGTCGTCAACTGGCGCAGCTCGGTCTGCACCAGGGTCTTCAGGCGTTGCCAGGTCTGCATGAATGTCATTGCGGTGTTGAGACCCATCGGACATCGCAACAGGCGGGCTACCTGTTGCGTCGACATGACGTGCAGCGGCAAGCATACAGGCGATGGCCGATGTTTCACGGCCAGTCCGCACGGCAACCGTGCCGTGCGCAGTGAGACGGATGCCGCCTGGCGGCGCGCGGCGCGGGCCCCGATTCAGGTGTCCGCGCCGGTCGTGGCGGCGTCCTGGGACAGCAGGTCGCCGAACACCGTGTAGTCCCCTTCCCTGCGATCGGCGCCCGGTGCGTCATACAGCACCAGCCAGGCCGCCCCGTTCGGGGCCAGCCCCGGCGGCAGCGCGCAGATTGCCTCGGCGCGGTTCGTGCCGCGCCCGTGGGGCAGCGCGACCGTTTCGGCGAGATCGGCGGTAAACGTGACGGGCTCGCGGCTGGCGGCAAGCGCCGACTTCGCGTCGGGCCACCTGAAGACGCGGATGTCGCCGTCGAGCACCATCGTCGGCCCGGCGAGGACGTGCAGGTCGTCGCCGCAGAAGTGCAGGTCGCGGATCCCAAGCCCGTCGAGCTGCAGGAAGTGCTTGCGCAGCAGCAGGCCCTCTTCATCCAGCGGCGCCAGGTGAAGCTGGCCGCCGCGGGCTTCGACCGCGATCTCCAGCAGCGCCGCCCAGCCGCGCAGCACCGGTCCGCGCAGGCCCAGCAGCAGACGCCGGCCATTGACCGCCAGGCCTTCGATGTCGAGCCCGTTGTCCTTGCCGGGGAGGGCGAGAAAGGGCCCGAAGTGGGGATCCTTCGCCAGCAGCTCGGTGAGTTCATTGTCGTCGGCGTCGCCCTTGAGCCGCAACGCGCGCCGTCCGTCGGCCGCTTCGCGAATGAGGCAAGGCGCGCCATCGGCGCCCTGCTCGACCGGCAGGCAGGCCAGCAGCCGGCGGTTGGCGTCGAGCGACACCTTGGACAGCCGTTTCGCGTTGTCGGCGGCGCTGCGGCCGTCCTTCACGCCCTTGCGCTTGAGGCCGTGCGAGCCCACGACCCACAGATAGCCGTCGGCGAGGGCCATGCCTTCGAGGTCGGCCTCTTCGTCGGCTGCGCCGGGCAGATCGAGCAGGTCGGCGAGCGGGAAACTTTGCGCTTCGCCGTAGCGCAGCGCTTCCGCGCCCAGGGTGTCGAGGCGGCGCAGGCGGTCCACGCCGCAGGCCTCGTCACCGGCGACCCACAGCCAGTCGCTGGTGAAGGCGGCACCGGACAGGTTGGTGTGTACGAGCAGGTCCGGCGCGAACTCGAGGCGCACGGCGTTGGCGAGGCGTTGTGTGGACATGATGCTGGACTCCCGGAACGAGCCGCCGTGGTCACGACGGACTAAAGCGGCATCGTGCCACCGTTCGGGGGCCGCGATGCGTCGTGCCATGCAATCGTGCCATGCAAATCGGCAGGCGGCGCCCTGTGAACGGGAGGCGGCGCCCCTGCAACTGCAGGGGTGCATCAGGCGCAACCGAACTTTCGGATGAGGTCGCGCGATCCTGCCGGGGTCGATCGACGATGCGCGGCTGCCGTCCGGGGACGAGCTGCCGGACGGTCTTCAATCGACGCACGCCGGCGAAACCGACCGGGTGTCGCGCGCACCGGCCTCCCAGCCGATCAGCGCCAGCTTGCGCTCGCTGCCCCAGCGGTATTGGCCGACCTCGCCGCCTTCGCGGATGACGCGATGGCAGGGGATCAGGAAGCCGATGGTGTTGGCCGCGATGGCGCTCCCCACTGCGCGCGACGCCCCGGGCTGGCCGAGCTGCCGCGCCAGTTGCTGATACGACACGACATGGCCGGGCTCGGTGCGGATCAGCGCCTCCCACACCTTGATCTGGAAGTTGGTGCCGCGCAGCACCAGATGCACCGTGCCGCGGGTCGGCGTCCGGGGAAAGATCTGCCGCAGCAGGGCCTGCGCCTGTGCGTCGTCGCGCTGCAGCGTGGCGGCGGGCCACCGCGCCGCCAGCTCGGCGACCATCGTCGCCTCGTCGTCGACACGGAAGGCGAAATGGCAGACGCCGCGTGGCGTCCATGCCACCAGCACGTCGCCGAAGGGCGAGGGACCGACGCCGTGGCCGATGGCCAGGCCGCGGCCGCCCGACTTGATCTCGCCCGGCGTCATCGCCTCGCAGCTCACCATCAGGTCGTGCAGGCGGCTGGTGCTGCTCAGTCCCGCCTCGCCGGCCGCCGACAGCACGTCGGCCGACACGGCCAGTTGCCGTCGCGCATGCTCCTTGGTCAGGTACTGCAGGAAGCGCTTGGGCGAGATGCCCGCCCAGTCGGCGAACAGGCGCTGCAGATGGTGCGGACTCAGGTGCACCGCCGCGGCGATGTCCTCCAGCGAGGGCTGGGCGCGCGCATGCGTGCGGATGTAGCTGATCGCCCGGGCGACGATCGCGTAGTGTCGTGATTCGGGCTCGTTGTCGTACATGTTCGGCCTCCTTTTCCCGGGGCGTCGCGCCCAAGCGCGGAAACGCATCGTCGGCACGGTCGCGGCGACGAGGGCGACACGGTCGTGACGGGCGATGCGCTCAAAGTAAGTCAGAGCGGTGCACGCGGGCAATCCGGTTCTTGCGCTTTGCCGAGTGCCGGTCCATGCCCGCTTCAAGCTCGACCGCCGCCGCGCCGCCCGCGAGGCGGGCGATGACCGCCCCGGCCGGGGTTTGCGGTGCACGCTGCGCTTCGCAGTGGCGACGCCTACACTCTTCGGCATCGGGCGGCGGCGCCCGCTCCTGTCGATGTCACGTCACGATGAAACTCCACCAGTTGCGCTATTTCCTCAGCGTTGCCGACAAGGGCAGCGTGCGTGCGGCCGCGGCGGCACTGGGCGTGTCTGCGGCGGCGATCAGCCAGGCACTGCGCGAGCTCGAGGCGGCGATGGCGACGCCGCTGCTCAGGCGCGAGGCACATGGCATGGTCCCCACGTATGCCGGACGCCAGTTGCTGGTCCATGCCCGCCTCGCACTTGGCCAGCTCGCCCGGGCTGAAGAGGAGATCGCGCAGATCCGCGGCATCGCCGGCGGCACCCTGTGCATCGCCGTGACGCCCTGGGTGTCGCAGTCGATCCTGCCGTACGCGCTGGCACGATTTCATGACCTGCGGCCCGACGTGCGCATCGATGTCACCGAGGCGCTCGGCAGTCTGCATCCGCAACTGCGGGATGGCACGCTCGACCTGGTGATCGGCGTGCCGCCACGCCAACCGCAGTCGGGCTTCTTCACCCGCGACCTGTTCCGCTGCGGGCTCGCCATCGTCGCCCGCCTCGGCCATCCGCTATCCACCCGCACCACGCTGGGCGAGCTGGTCGATCAGGATTGGGTGCTCACGCTGCACGAAGAGGGCGGCGAGCAGCCGCTGGCCGAACTGCTCGGTCCCCACGGCGTTGCGCCGGCGCCGCAACGCATCCATTTCGCCCGCTCCGCGCTGGTCGCGATCGGCATGCTGGAAGTCGGCGACATGCTGACGATCTGCCCGTGGCCGCTGGTGGAAACGCCGTTGTTCCGCGATCGCGTGCAGGCGCTGCCGATCCGGGAGGCCCTGCCCGAGATGCCGATCAGCCTGCTGGTGCGGCGCAGCGACACCCTGAGTGCGGCCGGCCAGCTCTTCATCGACTGTTTCCGTGAAGCCAGCGTGGCCTGTGCTCACGCGGACGACCCGGTGCTGAAGCGGATCATGAACTCGGTGGAGGTGCTGGGTGAGGTCTGAGCGGGCGGCCCAGGGTGCAAAGGGCAAAAAAATGCCCGCGCGCGGCGGGCATGAACCACATCGGAGTGGAGGAGGAGACGAATTCGTCCCGGGCGCTGGCCCGGTTGCGGCAGGCCGGCCGTCAGGCCGCCTTGCGCCAGGGCTCGGCGCCCTTTCTGGCGTGCCCGATGGAAGCGGACGGCTCGCGCCTGGAGCCGAGCGGCAGGCACGCCAGCCGCGTCGGTTGGGACCCTGCCCCGCGCAGGGTCGGTTTCGTCTGCGCGGCAGGCTGTCGCGCGACAACTGGTCAGCGCCAAGCAGGGTCATGAAGCGGTCGATGGCAAGGCCATGGAACCTGGCACCATCCTGCACCCCGGTCAGCGCCGCAGCGTCGGCGACGGCATGGGCCCACGCGGCGCGCGCCTCATCGAGGCTGATTCCCGCCCTGCGGGCCATCCAGGGGAGGATCTTGGGTTCGTTCATGGCTGCGCTCCTGTCTCGATGGCGTGCGGCGGCTGCGCCCTCGGGCCGATGGCCGCCTCGTTGTCGACCCCAATGCTAGGCGTGTAGCGGCAGCCCCGCCAGACAGGCGCATCCGTGCGCGTAAGGTTTTGCTTAACACCTCGCCGGCGCAGGTGTCGCGTTCCCGCGAGAGCCTTCCTCAGAACGGGGTCGGGCTTTCGAAGCTCATCGGCAGCCGCGTCTGCGGGTGCATGAAGGCGATGCGGGCGGCGTGAAGATGCATGCGACTGTAAAGCGCCGTGCGTTCCGGCGGGGCATACAGCGGATCGCCGAGGATGGCGTGGCCAATGGACATCAGGTGCACGCGCAACTGGTGCGAGCGGCCGGTGACCGGTTTCAGCTCGATGCGCGTGACGGCGTCGGCGCCCTCCCCGCTGCGTTCGAGGACGCGGTAGCGCGTCAGCGCGCGGCGGCCGCGCAAGGGATCGACGATCTGGCGCGGGCGGTTGTCCGGGTCCTCCCGCAGTGGCAGCGCGATCTCGCCGGTGTCCTGCGCGACGTGGCCCTGCACCAGCGCGACATAGCGCTTGCCCACCACCCGTTGCTCGAAGGCGAGGCTCATGCGGCGCAACATCTCGGCACCACGCGCGAACAGCACCAGGCCCGAGGTCGCCATGTCGAGCCGGTGCACGATCAGCGCGTCGGCGTGCAGCGCCCGGATGCGCGTGGCGAGGCAGTCCTGGCGCTCCGCCCCGCCGGCGGGCACCGACAGCAGGCCGGCGGGTTTGTCGACAACGATGAGGAAGTCGTCGGCGTGCACCAAGGCAGGGGCGAGAGCGGGCATGGGGCGCGAGTGTGAGGCCTTCGTCGCCGGCTTGTCGAGCCACGCGGGCCGCACCGTGCCTGCAGCGACACGCCGACCGTTCGCCCATCGCGTCGCCGGCTGAGTAACAAGGTAATAGCGCGCATGAAAAATGCTGCCGATTTGGAGGAAAATGCTGGCTTCGCCGCGCGGGTTCGTCGCCTGATCCGCCGGTTGCGGATCTCTCTTTCAGGAATTGACCATGCTGCAGAAACTCCCCGCCTTCGGCGGCATCCCCGGCCCCGTCGTCGTGATCGTCATGGACGGCTACGGCATTCCCGAACAGGACGCCGGCAGTGCCATCGAAGCCGCACGCAAGCCGACGCTGGACCGTCTGTTCGCCCACTACCCGAACATCCGGCTGCGTGCCCATGGCACGGCCGTGGGCATGCCGTCGGACGACGACATGGGCAATTCCGAGGTCGGCCACAACGCCATCGGCGCCGGCCAGGTGTATGCGCAGGGCGCGGCGCTGGTGGCCGACGCGATCGCCGACGGCACGATCTGGCAAGGCGAGGCCTGGCAGCAGATCATCGCCGGCGCCAAGGCCGGTGCGCACGGCAAGGCGGGTGTGCTCCATTTCATCGGCCTGTTCTCCGACGGCAACGTGCATAGCCACATCGACCACCTGAAGGCGATGGTGCTGCGCGCGAAGGAAGAGGGCGTGGCGACGGTGCGCATCCACGCGCTGCTCGACGGCCGCGACGTGCCCGAGACCAGCGCGCTCGACTACGTGGTGCCCTTCGAGGCCTTCCTGCAGGACATCAGCAGCGGCGGATTCGACGCGCGCATCGCCTCCGGCGGCGGCCGCCAGACCATCACCATGGACCGCTACGATGCCAACTGGCCGATGGTCGAGCGCGGCTGGCGCAACCATGTGCTGGGCGAAGGGCCGCAGTTCGCCAACGCGACCGAGGCGGTCAGGGGCCTGCGCGAGAAGCATCCCGGCACCATCGACCAGGACCTGCCAGAGTTCGTGATTGCGCAGGACGGAAAACCTGTCGGCACCATCCAGGATGGCGATTCGGTGGTGTTCTACAACTTTCGCGGCGACCGCGCGATCGAGATCACGCGCGCCTTCGTCGAGGAAAGCTTCACCCAGTTCGACCGCGTGCGCTACCCGCGCGTGACTTACGCCGGCATGCTGCAGTACGACGGCGACCTGCAACTGCCCAAGCGCTTCCTGGTGGCGCCGCCGGCCATCACCGACACTTCCGGGGAGTGGTTCAGCAAGATGGGCCTGGCGCAGTTCGCGTGCTCCGAGACGCAGAAGTTCGGCCATGTCACCTATTTCTGGAACGGCAACCGCTCCGGCAAGTTCGACGGCGAGACCTGGCAGGAAGTGCCGAGCGACGTCGTGCCCTTCGAGCAGCGGCCATGGATGAAGGCGGCGGAAATCACCGATGCGATGATCGCCGCGCTGCAGTCCGGCCGGTACAGGGTGCTGCGCTGCAACTACGCCAACGGCGACATGGTCGGCCACACCGGCAACTTCCGCGCCGCGACGATGGCGATCGAGGCGGTCGACCTGGCGCTGTCGCGCCTGCTGCCGGCGATCGACGCCGCCGGCGGGGTGGCGCTGATCACCGCCGACCACGGCAACGCCGACGAAATGTTCGAGCTCGACAAGAAGACCCGCCAGCCGGCGCAGAACGAGGACGGCAGCTTCAAGGCCAAGACCGCGCACACGCTGAACCCGGTGCCGCTCGTCCTGTACGACAACGTCAGCGGCGGCCGGCTGGGCCTGCGGCAGACGGAGACGGCGGGCTTGTCGAACATCGCCGCGACGGTGGCGAATCTGGTCGGGCTGGACAAGCACCCGAAGTGGGACGACAGCCTGCTGGTGGTGAAATGAAGCGCTTCGTCCCACATGCAGAAGGTTCGCAAGCATGATCCCGGTTCGACTCCCCGTCTTGGCCGCCGCCGGGCTCCTGCTGGCGGCCTGCACCACCCCGCCACCGGCGGCGCCGGTCGCGCAGGCGGCCCCGGATGGCGGCGGTTACGTGCAGCGCAACGGTCAGTTCGAGTTCGCGCTGGCGAGCGGTGATTACCGGTGCGAGCTGGGTGTGACGCTGCAGATCAGCCGCGAAGTCCGCGAGCAGGTGAATCAGCGCATCGCGCTTGCCTGGAACGGGCGCAGCTACGAACTGGACCGCGACCCGTCGCATTCCGGCCTGCCGCGCTTCGAGGATGCGGCGAAGAGCCTCGTCTGGATCGACCTGCCGTGGAAGGGCCTGCTGCTCGACGGCAAGACGCACAAGCCGATCGCCAACGAGTGCCGGCCGGCCTGAGGCGGCCACGCAGTGGCCCGCGCGTCGGCTCTTGCCACGACCGCAGCGCCGACATTGACAGACCGGAAAGCGGCGTCTTCAATGATTTCATCATGATTGCCCGCTAGCCGGCATCAACAACGACGAAGGTCACGCGGGGCGATGTTCGGGGCGACGCGGCTTGCCTGTTGGGGGGTACGACCTGCCGTTGCGTGGCGCCGCGGCGGAGTGGTTCGGAGCGTGCGGGCTCGATGTGGCGCAGCGAGCCTCACTGAATCGGACGGGGACACTCATGGCAGACGATTCGCGCGGGACTGCGGCGGGGGTGGATGCGGAAGCCGTCCATGGCAATGAATGGGCGCGCTTCCTGCTGCTCGCCTTCGTCGGTCTGCCGGTGGCGATGACCGCGCTGATCGCGGCCTACGGTTTCATCGTCTGGTTCCTGCAGATCCTGTTCTTCGGCCCACCTTCCTGATCCGGCTCCGCCCGGCGCCCGGCCCGGGCGCAATGCCGTCCCCGCCCGATCGATCGGAAGGAGCGAGACATGAAGACGCTGTTCGCATTCATCCGCCGGCTGTTCTTGCGGCCATCGGCCCGCATCGGGCTCGGTGTGCTCGTCACCGGGGGCTTCATCGCCGGTGTGGCCGCGTGGGCGGGGTTCAACAAGGCGATGGAAGCGACCAACCACGAACGCTTCTGCATCAGTTGCCACACCATGCACGACAACCTGCTGCCCGAGCTGCAGAAGACGGTGCACTGGAACAACCGTACCGGCGTACGTGCGCGCTGCCCAGACTGCCACGTGCCGCACGCCTTCACCGACAAGGTGGCGCGCAAGATGCAGGCGAGCCGCGAGGTATGGGGCCATCTCGTCGGCACCATCGGGACGCGCGAGAAGTTCAAGGAGCACCGCATCGTGCTGGCGCAGCGCGAATGGGCGCGTTTCGCCGCCAACGGCTCGAAGGAATGCCGTGCCTGCCACGACTACAAGGACATGGATTTCGAACGCATGCGGCCGACCTCGCAGGTGGCGATGCGCAATGCCGCCACGCGCAACCAGAGCTGCGTCGACTGCCACAAGGGCATCGCCCACCAGTTGCCGGACATGAAGGGCGCCCACAACCCGGCGTTCGACACCCTGGTGTCCGCCGCTGCCGGACAGCGCGTCGAGGTGGGGACGGCGTACTTCACCGTGGTGCCGCAGGACATCTTCGCCGATGAGGCCCTGAGCACGCGCATCGGCGCGCTCGAGGTCGCGGCAAAGGTGAAGGTGCTCGAAACGAAAGGCGATGCGCAGCAGGTCGAACTGGCGCTGTGGCGCAAGAACAAGGGCTATGGCCGCGTGTGGTACGGCCATTTCGGTCTCAACATCACCAGCGCGGTGCTCGACAAGGCGATCGCGCGCGACGACAAGTTCGTCACCGTGCTGGAGTCGAAGGAGGATCCGCTCACCGGCCTCGAATGGCAGCAGGTGGCGGCGAAGGCGTGGATCCGCAAGGGGAGCCTGATCGACAGCGTCGAGCCGATCTGGACGATCGCGCGCGCGAGTTACAGCACCAGTTGCAGCGTGTGCCACCGCCAGCCCGACGAAGCGCATTTCGACGCCAACACCTGGCCCGGGCTGTTCGGCGGCATGGTCGGCTTCACCAGCATGGACGGCGACACGGCGAAGGTGGTGCTGAAGTATCTGCAGACGCATTCGTCCGATTTCAGCACCACGCAGCACGGTGCCGGCGCGCCCGATGCCACCTTGCAGACCGCCCGTCCTTGACCAGGGGTGACCCCATGAGCTACTCACGGCGAGGTTTTCTGAAGGCTATGACGCTGCTGTCGGGCAGCGCGCTGGTGGCGCCCAGCCTGCTGGTGCCGCGCCGGGCGGGGGCGGCGGCCGCAGGCGGCGGCGCGGCGGCGACCGACGACATCACCACGTGGAAGATCACCGGTTCGCACTTCGGCGCCATCCGCGCCAAGGTGGTCGGCGATCGCGTGGTCGACATCCGGCCGTTCGAGCATGACAAATATCCGACGGAAATGATCAAGGGCATCATCGGCCTGATCTACGGCCCGTCGCGCGTACGCTACCCCATGGTGCGGCTCGACTGGTACCGCAAGCGCCACCTCAGCGACACCAGCCAGCGCGGTGACAACCGCTTCGTGCGCGTGGGCTGGGACGAGGCGCTCGACCTGTTCTACGGCGAGCTCGAACGCATCCAGAGGGAACATGGTCCGTGGGCGCTGCACACCGGCGGCGTGGGCTGGCGCTCGGTGGGGCAGGTGCATAGCTGCGGCAACCACATGGTGCGGGCGGTCGGCATGCACGGCCGCAGCGTCGGCACCGCGGGCGACTACTCGACCGGCGCCGGACAGACCATCCTGCCCTATGTGCTGGGGTCGACCGAGGTCTATTCGCAGGGCACGTCGTGGGAGGTGATCCTGCGCGAGAGCAAGCTGATCGTGTTCTGGGCCAACGACCCGATCAAGAACCTGCAGGTCGGCTGGAACACCGAGACGCACGAAGCCTATGCCTATTACGCGCAGTTGAAGCAGAAGATCGCCGACAAGTCGATCCGCGTGATCTGCCTCGACCCGGTGAAGAGCAAGACGCTGAACTACCTCGGCGCCGAGCACCAGTACGTCAATCCGATGACCGACGTGCCGCTGATGCTGGCGATCGCGCACACGCTGGTGAAGGAGAAGCTGCACGACCAGAAGTTTCTCGACAGCTACACGCTCGGATTCGACCGCTTCCTGCCCTACCTCGAAGGCCGTGGCGAGGACGGCGTGGAGAAGACCCCGGAGTGGGCGGCGGCGATCTGCGGTGTGCCCGCCGACCGTATCCGCGAGCTCGCCCGCCTGCTGGCGCAGAACCGCAGCCAGCTCATCTTCGGCTGGGCGATCCAGCGCCAGCAGCATGGCGAGCAGCCGTACTGGATGGGTGCGGTGCTGGCGGCGATGCTGGGCCAGATCGGCCTGCCGGGCGGCGGCATCAGCTACGCCCATCACTACAGTTCGGTCGGCGTGTCGTCGTCGGGCGCGGCGATGCCGGGCGCCTTCCCGCTCAATCTCGATCCCGGGCGCAAGCCCAAGCACGACAACACCGACTACAAGGGCTACGGCGCGGTGATCCCGATCGCGCGCGTGATCGACGCGCTGCTCGAGCCGGGCAAGGAGATCGATTTCAACGGCAACAAGGTCAAGCTCGCGCCGTACCGCATGGCGATCTTCAGCGGCTGCAACCAGTGGCACCGCCAGCCGCAGCGCAACCGCATGAAAGAGGCGTGGAAGAAGCTCGAAACGGTGGTGGCGATCGACTACAACTGGACCGCCACCTGCCGCTTCGCCGACATCGTGCTGCCGGCGTGCACGCCGTACGAGCGCAATGACCTCGACGCCTACGGCTCGTACAGCAACCGCGGCATCATCGCGATGCACAAGCTGATCGACCCGCTGTTCCATTCGCGCACGGACTTCGACATCTTTCGCGCACTGACCCGCCGCTTCAACCGTGACCAGGAATACAGCCGCGGCCTCGACGAGATGCAGTGGGTGGAAAAGCTGTACGAGGACTGCCGCAAGGAGAACGGCCTCAAGGACATCGCCATGCCGCCGTTCGCCGAGTTCTGGAAGAAGGGCTATGTGCTGTTCCCCGAGGGCAAGCCGTGGGTGCGCCACGCCGACTTCCGCGACGACGCCGAAGTCAATGCGCTCGGCACGCCGTCGGGTTTCATCGAGATCTTCAGTCGCAAGATCGAGCGCTACGGCTATGCCGACTGCAGGGGCCATCCGGTGTGGATGGAGAAGGTCGAGCGCTCCCACGGCGGTCCCGGTTCGGACCGCCACCCGCTGTGGCTGCAGTCGGTGCATCCCGACAAACGCCTGCACTCGCAGTTGTGCGAGTCCGAGCCGCTGCGCGACACCTACGCGATCCAGGGCCGTGAGCCGGTCTTCATCAGCCCGCAGGACGCCGCCGCCCGCGGCATCAAGCATGGCGACCTGGTGCGGGTGTTCAACGACCGCGGTCAGTTGCTGGCCGGTGCCAACGTGTCGGACAACTTCCCGCCGGGCGTGGTGCGCATTCAGGAAGGCGCCTGGTTCGGTCCCACCGGCCCGGACATCGGCGCCCTCGACACCTATGGTGACCCCAACACCTTGACGCTGGACATCGGCACGTCGCGCCTGGCCCAGGCCACCAGCGCCAACACCTGCCTGGTGCAGGTCGAGAAGTTCGCCGGCAGTGCGCCAGCGGTCACGTCCTTCGGCGGTCCGGTCGAGGTCGATCCGGAGGGGCGCAAGGTGGATCAGTCGTGATGGGATCGCAGGCGGGGGGCGACGAGGCGGCGGCGCGCCAGGCCGAATGGCGGCTCGCCGGGCGCCAGCGGGCGCTCGTGTATGGCTGGCTGGCCACGCTGTACGCG
>SHNC01000025.1 GCA_004295105.1 Betaproteobacteria bacterium
GCTCGACGAGGCGCAGCGCATCGGTGACGACGCCATTCGCCACGGACTGGATGGCGACTTCGAATCGCCGTTTCGGACTCGTCGGCCATTTTCCGCGCGACTGGTAAGTCCAGTGTTCGCCGGCCACCGGGCGGCCGGCATCGGCCACACCTGCGCCCCGGTCCGGGGAGGCTGCTGCGGCAGGCGCAGCCACCGTGTCCTCGGCCTTCGCGACCGGCTGCCGCGCAGGCGCGGGTGTCACCCTCGGGGCGGGCCGTGCGGCCTGACCTTCCGATTGTTGACTGGCCGATTGTCGAGTTGCGGCGGGAGCCGGCGCGGGCTTTCGTGACTGCGCCGGCAGCGGTGGCGACGACGTCGACGATTCAGGTGCGCTCGCCGGCGTCCGCTCCGTGGCCAACGTGCTTGCCTGTCTGTCCGCCGGCGCGGCCGTCGCCAACTTCTGCCCCGAGGCCGCTCCTTGTTCCGGGGGCACCTCCGCCGGCGTGGCTGGCACCGACGCCCGGGACGCCAACGGGCGTGCCGCGCTGGAGGCGACTTCGGGCACCGGCGCTACCGTCGGCGCGGTCGGCTGCATCTGTGCGGGCGGCGTTGCCGGAACGATCGCGGGCCGCCCGGCGCCACCCGCCCCGGCCTGAGGGACCGGCTCCTGCTGCACCGGCTGCCGCGTAAGCCCGAACCACGCCACGATGCCGGCAAGCACCAAGGCCAGGCCGGAGATGGCCAGCCACCGCTTCGGCCCCGTTCCGGCAGGGGCTGCAGCGCCCGCCGGCACAACCGCGTCGGGCGCCTTCACGGGCGTTGCGGAGACGCGCGCAGGATCTACCTGCGGCGGCGACACCTGCGATGACGGCACCGACGCTGGCGCCACCGGCGTCGTCGCACTCGCCAGGATCCGCTCGAGGGTACGGATCAACTCGCCGCTCGATGCTTCCCATTGTTTGTGGTTGATCTCGATCGCCTGCCGCCGTGTCAGGGGCTTCAGGTCCGGTGGCAACTCGTCGGCAAGCGGCATGACGGCGCCACCCACCAGGACGGGCACCACGCGTATCCCCCGCTGCAGGGCGGTAGCGGTCTCGATGCGGATGAAATCGCCCGGATCGTCCAGCCTTCTTCGCCCTGCCGCGTCGATGGCATGCGTCCACTCGTCGCCGATCATCACGATGAGGACGCGGCATGAAGCCACCGCATCCTCGATGGCGGAGACGAAATCGACGCCGGGCTCGATCCCCTCCACGTCCATGAAGACGCGATCGCTGCCGAAATGAGCGGCGAGCCGATCGTACAGCCGGCCGGCATAGCCGGCCGAATCGTCGCGTCGATAGCTGATGAAGATTCCGTCCACGGCTCGGGAGTCTCCCTGTCTTCGGCCGATGCACCGTCACGGCCTCATGTGAGCATAGACGCGATCGCGTCCGTTCTGCCAAGAAGGGAGTTGCGGACAGTCGGCCAGACAGGCGCGACGAAAGGGAACGCAGGGCAAACGAGCCCGCCCGGGCCGGCACCGGCCGCACCCGGACGACGACCAAGTCATACGGACATGTTCATGATGTCCTGGTAGGCGGTGACGAGGCGGTTGCGCACCTGGACCATCTGCTGGAACGACAGATTGGCCTTCTGCAGATTGACCATGACGTCCTGCAGGTTGACGTTCGGATCGCCGGCGGAAAAATTCTGCGCCATCGCCCGCGCCTCGCTCTGCGCGGCGCTGACGTCCTTCAGGGCGCCATTCAGCACATCGGCGAAGTTGACGCCACCCGCAGCCTCGTCCGGCTGCACGGGCTTGTTCTGCGCTGCCTGGGATACCGAGCGCAGTTCGCTCAGCATCTGGTCGATTCCGCGGGTGTCCATGTCCTCGCCCCCGGGTTCCGGGTGGTGCATTGAAAACGATTCCAATCTAGCACAGCAATCCGCATGCCACCACGCGGACGTGGCCTAGATGTCGTACCCCTCGTCACGGTACTGCTGCAGCTTGTAGCGCAGGGTGCGCTCGGAAATCCCAAGTCTTTCAACGGTCTTCTTGCGCGAACCGCCAAGCTCGCGCAGCGTGGCGAGGATGTGCTCGCGCTCCAGATCCTTCATGTTGGCCGTCCTCGCCCCCGCTGCAGGCGCCGAACCGGCAAATCTTGCCGCTTCGGCTGCCGCTGCGGCGGGTTCGGCCGTCGGCCCCGTTGCCGAACCCGCCGCCGGCACGGCGGCGACGCCCGCGCCACGCGCCGGCGAGCCTTGCGAGGCGACGCCACCCGCCGCGAGGCTCGCGGCGGCGTCGGCCGCCGTGCCGTCCCAGTGCGGCAGGCACAGGCGGACGGTTTCGGGCATTACCGTGTCCCCCGCGGTCAGGATCACCACCCGGTGCATGGCGTTCTCGAGTTCGCGAACATTGCCCGGCCAGCCGTAGCGCACGAGCAAGGCCTCGGCCTCCGGCGACAGCCGCACCTGGCGCTTGAGCAGCACTCCGTGGCGGGCCAGGAAGTGGCGCGCCAGGGGCACGATGTCGCCCGGCCGCTCGCGCAGCGCCGGGATCGCCAGCGGGAACACGTTCAGCCGATAGTAAAGGTCTTCGCGGAAGCGGCCGGCGGCCACCTCCTTCGCCATGTCGCGGTTGGACGTGGCCAGCACGCGGATGTCGAGCGGCACCGGTTTCTTGCCGCCGACACGCTCGACCTCGCGCTCCTGCAGCACGCGCAGCAGCTTGGCCTGAAGCCCGAGCGGCATCTCCGAGATCTCGTCGAGCAGCAGGGTGCCGTTCTGCGCCTGCTCGAACTTGCCCGGCTGCGCCGCCTGCGCGCCGGTGAAGGCGCCCTTCTCGTGGCCGAACAGCGTGGCCTCGAGCAGGCTGTCCGGGATCGCGGCGCAGTTGATGGCGACGAAGGGCCCATCGGCACGTGGCGAATGGGCATGGATGTAGCGTGCGAAGACCTCCTTGCCGGTACCCGACTCGCCCGACAGCAGCACGGTGGCGTCGGTCTCGGCGACGCGCGCAGCGAGCGCAAGCAGGTTGCGGGTGTGCGGATCCTCGGCGAGCGTGTCTTCCACATCGGCCTGCACCGCCGCATAGCGACGCACGTTCTCGAGCAGGACGTCGGGCTCGAAGGGCTTCATCAGAAAGTCGCAGGCACCGCCGCGCATCGCGGCCACCGCCGTGTCGACATCGCCGTAGGCCGTCATCAGCAATACCGGCAACTGCGGTAGCCGTGCACGAATCTCGTGCAGCAGTTGCAGGCCGTCCATGGGCTGCATGCGCAGATCGGTGACGACGAGGTTGAAGACCTGGCGCTCGAGCTCGGCCAGCGCCGCCGCGCCGCCATCGACGCCGGTGACCACGTGATGCGCCATTTCGAGCGTGAAGCACACCGCGTCCCGCAATGCGGCGTCGTCCTCGACGACGAGGATGTTGAGTGCCTGGGTCATGATCCCTGCACCGCGTCGGCGCCCACCCCGCAGCCGGCCGCCAGCGGCAGGGCGAGCGTGAAGATGGAACCCTGGCCGGGTGCGGAACGCAGCGTGATGTCGCCGCCGTGGCCGCGCGCCACGCCGCGGGCAATGGCAAGACCCAGACCGGTGCCATCGGCCCGGGTGGTGAAGAAGGGATCGAACAGCCGCGACTGAAGTTCCGCCGGCACGCCGCGGCCGCTGTCGCGCACGACGAAGCGCAGGCCGGGCGGAGGGCCCGCGGCGGAGCCTTCGGCCGCAGCCTGATCGAGTTCGACCCGCAGGCTGACGCTGCCGCCCGCCTCGGTGGCCTGGATGGCGTTCTCGAGCAGGTTGGTCAGCGCACCGGCGATCGCCTTGCGGTCGCCGTGCAAGGCCACGTCGCCGCAGTCGCACGCGCACTGGAAGTCGATCTGGCGCGCGCGCGCCAGCGGCTCCAGTGTGTGCGTCAGTTCGGCAGCCAGCTCGCAGGCGCCGAAGTGCTGGCGGCCGAGGCTGTCGCCGCGGGCGAACAGCAGCATGTCGCGGATGAGGCGCTCGAGGTAGCGCAGGCGCTCGATCGCGCGGTCGGCCACGCTGGCCCGCTCCGCCGGCCCCAGCTCGGCCTGGCGCAGGTTGCCGGTGTAGAGCAGCGCCGCGGCCAGCGGCGTGCGCAACTGATGAGCCAGCCCGGCCACCATCTCGCCCATCGCCGCGAGGCGCTCGTTGCGCTCGGCCGTCAGCCGCATCTGGTAAGTGTCGGTGATGTCGTGCAGCAGCAGGATGCGTTCGTCGCCCGACTCCAGCGCCGTCTCCGACAGCGCCAGACGCAGGGTCTCGCCGCCCCTGGCCAGCGTCAGCTCGCCTGGTGTCCCGGTGCCCTGCAGTGCGCGACCGACCTCGGTCCAGTCGCGCCCGACCAGTTCGACGCCGAACAGCGCCTCGGCCGCACGATTGACCTGCACCACCCGGCAGCCGCGGTCGAGCACCACGACGCCGGCGGGCAGCGCGCTCATCAGCATCGTGAGCCGCTCGGTAAGCTGCGCCACCTGGCACTGCAAGGCGTTGTAGGCGGTGGACAGCTCCTCCGACGCGCGGCTGAACAGCGCGAAGGCCTCCGCGAGCTGGGCGGCATCGAGCGCAGGTGGCGGCGCAGCGGCGGCGATGGGGTCGCGGGTGGTGGTCATCTCGGTCGGTGGCAGCGCATGGCCTTGTCCTTGCCGAAGCCGGCATCGGTGCGGACAGGCGACCTGCATCGCCATTGTCCACTTCCATTTCCACGGAGGTCACTGTAGCCCATACATTGTGATGGTAGCCGGCAAACAGCCGGCAAAAAATGCCGCTTTTCCATCCTCCCCGCTGGCACCGAGCGGCGGACAATGCCGTCATCCGTCAAAGTGGACGCAACAGGATCGCCACCATGGCAACCGCAGAGAACACCGCAGACGCCGCCCTCGGGGCCGCGCCCGCACAGGGCGCCCCGCCGTCGCGGCTGCAGCAGACGCTGCAGAACATCAACGCGCTCAGCCAGCGGCAGAAGATTGCCGCCGCCGCCGCGGTCGCGCTCGCCATCGCGCTGATCGTCGGCGCGCTGCTGTGGAACCGCCAGCCCGAATACGCGGTGCTGTTCTCCAACCTCGAGGAACGCGACGGCGGCCAGATCATCGCCGCCCTGCAGCAACAGAACGTGCCCTATCGCATGTCGGCCACCGGCAACGCCATCCTCGTGCCGCAGGCGATGGTGCACGAGACCCGGCTGCGGCTGGCCGCCAGCGGCCTGCCGAAGGGCGGGCTCGCCGGCTTCGAGCTGATGGACGGCCAGAAGCTCGGCATCTCGCAGTTCAACGAGCAGATCAACTACCAGCGCGCGCTCGAAGGCGAACTGTCGCGCACGGTGCAGTCGATCGCGGCCGTCGCCAGCGCGCGGGTGCACCTCGCCATGCCCAAGCAGACCGCCTTCCTGCGTGACGACCAGAAGCCGACCGCGTCGGTGATGGTCAACCTGCGCGCCGGCCGCACGCTCGATGCCAACCAGGTGGCCGGGATCGTGCATCTGGTGTCGTCCAGCGTGCCGCGCATGACCGCATCGGGCGTCAGCATCATCAACCAGGACGGCGAACTGCTCACCCAGCAGGCCGACCCGCTGCGCCGTGCCGGCATGGACCCGACCCAGCTCGACTACGTGCGCGAACTCGAGAACGGCATCATCCGCCGCATCGAGACCATCCTCGTACCCATGCTCGGCAAGGACAACTTTCGCGCCCAAGTGGCCGCCGACGTCGACTTCAACCAGGTCGAACAGACGGCCGAGACGTACAAGCCCAACCCTTCGCCCGACCAGGCGATCCGCAGCCAGCAGACCAACGAGCAGGTGAACCCCGCACCGGGCGCGACCGGTGTGCCCGGTGCGCTGAGCAACCAGCCCCCGGCCCCCGCGACCGCGCCGATCACCACGCCCGCGGTGCCGGCCGGACAGGGTACGGGCGCCACGGCCGCCGGCAGCAGCACACGCAGCGCGGTGCTGAACTACGAGCTCGACCGCACCATCCAGCACGTGAAGCAATCCATCGGCCAGCTCAAGCGCCTGTCGGTGGCGGTGGTGGTGAATCACCGCGCGACGACCGCACCCGACGGGCAGACCCAGAGCCTGCCGCCGTCCGAAGAGGAACTGGCGCGCATCACCAATCTCGTGCGCGAGGCGGTCGGCTACAACGCGAACCGTGGCGACACCATCAACGTGGCAAGCAGCGGCTTCACCGCCCCAGCCGCCGAGGCCGCCCCGCCGCTGTGGAAAGATCCGGAGATGCTCGAGCTCGGCAAGGAACTCGCGCGCTGGCTGATCGTGCTGCTGGTGATCCTGCTCGTGTATCTTGCGGTGATTCGCCCGCTGGTACGTGCCGTCGTTCCACCGAAGGAAGAAGCGGTGGAAGAAGAGGTCGAGGAGGCGGGCGAAGAACTCGAGGAAGGCGAGGAAGGGGTGCGCGTCACCCTGTCCGAGGCCGCCGAGGAAGACAGTTACGAAGCCCATCTCGAACGTGCGCGCAATCTCGCGCGCAACGATCCGAGGATGGTCGCCAACCTGATCAAGGACTGGATGGGCGTCACCGAGGAGGGTCGCAAGTGACGACGCCGGAGGAAGGCCTGGAGAAGGCCGCCCTGCTGCTGATGACGCTGGGTGCCGACGAGGCGGCCGAGGTGCTCAAGCACCTCGGCCCACGCGAGGTGCAGAAGCTGACGATGAAGATGGCGACCATGCCGGCACAATCGCGCGCCAAGGTCGACCCGCTGCTGGTCGAAGTGAACGAACACTTCGGCAAGGGTACGCTGATCCATTCCGACGAGGACCAACTGCGCAGGATGCTGACCAAGGCGCTCGGCGACGAGCGTGCCAGCCAGTTGATGTCGCGCATGGTGCAGGGCTCCGACACCGCCGGCATCGAGGCGCTGAAGTGGATGGATGCGGCGACGGCAGCCGACCTGATCCGGAACGAACACCCGCAGATCATCGCCACAATTCTGGTTCATCTCGAATACGACCAGGCGGGCGAGATCCTCAAGCATTTCAGCGACCGCCTGCGCAACGACGTGGTGCTGCGCATCGCCACCCTCGACGGCGTCCAGCCCGCAGCGCTGAAGGAGCTCAACGAGGCCCTGTCGCGCATGCTGGCCGGCGCCACGACCGTGAAGAAGGCGGCGATGGGCGGCATCCGGCACGCCGCCGAAATCCTCAACTTCGTCGGCTCGACGCAGGAAACCGCGGTCATCGACAGCGTGCGCGAATACGATCCCGAGCTGGCGCAGAAGATACTCGACGAGATGTTCGTCTTCGACAACCTGGTTGACATCGACGACCGCGGCATCCAGACCATCCTGCGCGAGGTGCAGTCCGACTCGCTGATCGTCGCCCTCAAGGGCGCCACGCCCGAGCTGCGCGAGAAGATCTTCCGCAACATGTCGAGTCGCGCCGCCGAGATGATGCGCGAGGACCTCGAGTCGCGCGGGCCGGTGCGCCTGTCGGAGGTCGAGGCCGAACAGAAGGAGATCCTCAAGATCGTGCGGCGTCTGGCCGAGGAAGGCCAGGTGATGATGGCGAGCAAGGGGGGCGAAGATGGTTTCGTGTGAGCGCCACTCACCGTCGCATGACGGCGTGAGACGGCAGTGAGCATCAGCCGCCACCAGGCGGTCGGCGCCTACCGGCGCTGGGAGCCCGTCGATTTCGATGCGCCCGACAAGCCGACGGAGCCCGAGCCCCCGCCTCCCCCTGCGATGGAGCCGGTGCCCGTGCCGACCACGCCCGAACCGGAGCCGGAGCCATTCGCGGACGTGCACTTGCCGACTGCCGAAGACATCGAACGCATGCACGACGAGGCGCGCGCCGCCGGCCATGCCGAAGGCTACGCCGCGGGCTTCGAGGCCGGTCGCGAGGCGGGACATGCGGAAGGGGCGGAGCGCGTGGAAGAAGCCGTCCGGTGCCTGACGGATCTCGCCGCGAACCTCGATCAGGCGCTGAACCGGCTGGACCAGGAAGTTGCCGACGAGTTGATGGCGCTGTCGATCGAGATCGCGCGGCAGATGGTGCAGCACACGCTCGCGGTCCGTCCCGAGGTGGTGCTCGAAACGGTGCGCAATGCGCTGCTGCAGATTCCGCAGGGTCACGCTCAGATCCGCCTGCATCCGGACGACTGCGAACTGGTGCGCCAGCACATGGGCGAACAGCTCGGTCACGCCGGCCACCGCATCGTCGAGGACGCCGATCTGTCACGCGGTGGCTGCCGCATCGACAGCGCCGGCGCCCAGGTCGACGCGACGCTCGAAACTCGCTGGCGGCGAGTGCTCGACTCGCTCGGGCGCGACCATGCCCAGTGGCAGCCACCGCCCGAGCCTGCGGATGGCGGCGAGAAATGATGGAACACCATGGCGCGCTGTGGCGCAGCTTCCTCAAGAGTGGCGCCAGCCTGGTCGGAAGCTGCAACCCGCTGGAAGTATCGGGCCGCCTGACCCGCATCAACGGCCTCGTCATGGAAGCCGCGGGACTCAAGCTGCCGCTCGGTTCGGGCTGCCGCGTGCTGGTTCCTGGCGGCGGCGCCGTCGAGGCCGAGGTGGTGGGTTTCAATGGCGAAAAGCTGTTCATGATGCCGACCGACGACGTCTTCGGTCTCGCGCCGGGCGCGCGCGTTCTGCCGATGGAAGTCGGCACCCCGCGCCTGGTGCTGGGCAAGTACATCGGCCCGCGCCGTCGCGCGGCCGACCGCGCCAAGCACCTGCCAGTGGGCGACGCCCTGCTCGGCCGGGTGGTCGATGGTGCCGGCCGGCCGCTGGACGGCCTCGGTCCGCTCGCCACGCAGGAGACGCGCTCGCTGCAGGGACGTGCCTTCAACCCGCTGGCGCGAGCGCCGATCTCGCAGCCGCTGGACGTGGGCATCCGCGCCATCAACGCGTTGCTGACCGTGGGACGCGGCCAGCGCCTGGGTCTGTTCGCCGGTTCGGGCGTCGGCAAGTCGGTGCTGATCGGCATGATGGCGCGCTACACCGCGGCCGACATCATCGTCGTCGGCCTGATCGGCGAACGCGGTCGTGAGGTGAAGGAATTCATCGAGCAGAGTCTGGGGGCCGAGGGCCTGGCGCGCTCGGTGGTCGTGGCGGCGCCGGCCGACACCAGCCCGCTGATGCGCATGCAGGGCGCATCCTACGCTACGACAGTGGCGGAGTACTTCCGCGACCAGGGCCGGCAGGTGCTGCTGATCATGGATTCGCTGACCCGCTATGCGATGGCGCAGCGCGAGATCGCGCTGGCGATCGGCGAACCGCCGGTGACACGTGGCTATCCGCCGAGTGTGTTCGCGCGACTGCCGGCGCTCGTCGAGCGCGCCGGCAACGGCCCGGCCGGCGGCGGCTCGATCACGGCCTTCTACACCGTGCTGGCCGAAGGCGACGACCAGCAGGACCCGATCGCCGATTCGGCGCGCGCCATTCTCGACGGCCACTTCGTGCTGTCGCGCAGCCTGGCGGACCAAGGCCACTATCCGGCGATCGACATCGAGCAATCGATCTCGCGCGCCATGCACAACCTCGTCGGCGACGATCACTTCGCCGTGGTGCGCCAGTTCAAGCAGTTCTTCTCGCGCTACCAGCGCTCGCGCGACCTGATCGCGGTGGGCGCCTACCAGCCGGGCGCCGACCCGATGCTGGACATGGCCGTCAAGCTCTACCCGCGGCTGGAGGCCTTCCTGCAGCAGGGCATCCACGAGCGCGAAGGCTATGACGGCGCCCTCGCCAAGCTGGCCGAAGTCTTCGCCACACCGGCCTGAGCCCGGGTCGCAGGGCGGAGGCATCCGCACAGGATGCCGTTGCGTTAGAATCGCGCACCCGACCCGACGCAACCGACCCGAAAGGGGCCGCCGATGAGCAGCCGCCGCTTCCACCTTCAACCCCTGCTCGACCTCGCCCAGACGCGCACCGACGAGGCAGCGCGCAAGCTCGGCGAACTGATCGCCAGCGAGCGCACGGTCGAGGAGAAGCTGAAGCTGCTCGAGGACTACCGGCAGGAATACCACGACCGCTTCATGCAGGCGGTGCGCGAGGGCATCGGTCCCGACGCATGGCGCAACTTCAGCGCCTTCATCAACCGCCTCGACGACGCGATCGCCGCCCAGCGCAAGGTCGTCGAGCAGTCCCGCCAGCAGACTGCGCAGGGCCAGCAGTTCTGGCTGACGCAACGCAACCGGCTGAAGGCCTTCGACACCTTGTCGCAGCGTCACCAGGCCAGCGTCGCGCGCAGCGAGGCCAAGCAGGAACAGAAGCTCACCGACGAGCACGCTGCACGCCGCAGCCGAGACGACACCGAATAACAGGACGGGCCCCGCGCCCAAGCCCCACAGCCATCGCTCGGAAGGCACCGGCATGGCCGAGCGGACCGGCACCGCTCGATGGCATGAAGCTTGCTGGATCCTCGTCGATATCCCTGCAGACCCGCCATACCGAGGTCACCACCATGCCCGCTCCCGTTTCCTCCAGTACCGGTCAGCTCAACCTTGCCCGGGCACTGTTCGCGTCCGCGCACGCCGACCTCAAGGGCCGGTCGGCCGATGCTTCCAATGCCTCGTTTTCCAGCACTCTGCAAGATCGGCTCGACAGCCCGCCGGTCGCGCGCGAGCCGGGCGCGCACCTGGACGGCACAGACCGACCGCGCGAGCCCGAGCGCATGCGCGAACCCGAGCGCGAGCCGGAGCATGCGAATGCGGAACAGGGCACATCGGCTGCGACGCGCAGCAGCGCTGCGAGCGACCCGGCGGACCACGCGCCCGCGGCGCAGGAAGGTCGTCCCGCCAATGAACCGGGTCGCCACGACGCAACCGGTCCGGGCGCTTCGGACAACGCCGCGCGCGCCGCCCAGCCCGGCGGCAAGGCGGCAGACGATGCCGCAGCGCCCGAGGACGCGCTCGCCGATGCGGCAACCGATGCCGCGGTCGATGCTGCGGGCGGCAACCTCGAGCTGATCGCGCTGGTCGTGTCTTCCCAGGCTGCTGCGAGCCGGCCCGACACCGGCGGTGCCGCTTCCGACGATACTGCCGTCGATGCCGGTCTGCCGGCAGAACTTGCCGCACTGCTGCCGCAGCTTGCCGCAGTCAGGGTCGCGGACGGCGCGCCCGGCCTGGAGCTGCCCGAAGGTGACAGTCTCGGCAAATCGCTTCAGAATTCCGGCCTGCTGCCGAAAATGGAGGCTGGCACCCAAGGCGCCGAACGCGGCCTCACCAACCCCATGGTCATGCTGCAGGCGCGCGAGAACATGGCTGCCGCGGCCGCCGGCAAGCTTGCTGCGGAGGTACGGGGCGTGGAGGGGGCCGGCACGGCCTCCGGTGCGGGCGCGGCTTCGCCGTCGCCGGGCACGGCGCTTCCCCATCAGGTCAGCGAATTTGCGGCCCTGCGCGGGCAGGCCATCGCAGCCCGGCCGACGCCGCCGCAACTGCCGGTCAACACGCCGGTCGGTCAGGACGGCTGGGCCGAGGACGTCGGCAACCGCGTGACCTGGATGCTGGGCCGCGCCGAGAGCAAGGCCGAACTGGTGCTGACACCGCCCAACCTCGGCAAGCTCGAGGTCTCGATCAACCTCAACGGCGATCAGACCACGGCACAGTTCGTCGCTGCCAACCAGGCCGCGCGCAATGCGCTCGAGCAGGCGTTGCCGCGCCTGCGCGAGATGCTTGCGCAAGCGGGCATCAGCCTCGGCGAGACGAGCGTCAGCACCTCGGGCGAGCAGCAGGCCGGGCGTGACCATGGCGGCGACGGACACGGCCATGGTCGCGGCCAGGGCGGCAGCAGCGTTGGCGGCGGCATGGCCACCGCCTGGTTGAGACAACACGACGGAATGGTCGACACCTTCGTCTGAAGCACTGGAATTGGGGCGGCTCTGCCCCACTTTTCCAGGCTTCGTTCGTAGCGGCCATCCCGGATAATGGCATTAGGTATCCAGGAGAGTCGCATGGCGAAGGCGCCAGCCAAACCGGAAGCAGCCACCGAGGCCGCCCCGAAGAAGAAGGGCAAGCTGCTGTTGATCATCGTCATCACCCTGCTCGTGCTGCTGATCGCGGTGGCGGGTGTGGTGGTGCTGCTGTTGCTGAAGAAGGACAAGGGCGGCGACGACCATGCCGCCGCGGCGGCATCCGAGCAGGCGCCGCACTCGACCATCGACCTTTCCAAGCCGCCGACCTTCGTGCCGCTGGACCCCTTCACCGTCAACTTGCGCCGCGACGAGGGTGACCACTACCTGCAGGCGGTCATCGTGCTGCGTGTCGCCGATCCCAAGATGGCCGACAGCCTGAAGGCGTTCATGCCTGAGATCCGGCATCGCATCAACCTGCTGCTGTCGTCGAAGCTGCCGTCGGAGCTGGCAGACACCGTTGGCCGGGAGGCACTTGCCGAAGGCATCGGCAACCAGGTGAACGAGGCCCTCGGCTTCCCGGTGACCACCGATGCGCGCGGCCGCAGCCGCTCGAACGGCCCCATCCAGGCCGTGCTGTTCAACTCCTTCATCATCCAGTGACGGATCGCCGCCATGTCCTCGGACTTTCTCTCCCAGGAAGAGGTTGACGCCCTGCTGCGGGGCGTCACCGGGGAGTCCGACGAGCCGGCGGACGACCTCGCCGACCAGGGCGGCGTGCGGCCCTACAACCTCGCCACCCAGGAACGCATCGTGCGTGGGCGCATGCCCACGATGGAGCTGATCAACGAACGCTTTGCGCGCTACCTGCGCATCGGCATGTTCAACTACATGCATCGCAATGCGGAGGTGTCGGTCGGCCCGATCAAGGTGCAGAAGTACGCAGAGTTCATCCGCAATCTGGTGGTGCCGACCAACCTGAACCTGGTGCTCGGCAAGCCGCTGCGCGGGACCGGCCTGGTGGTGCTGGACCCCAACCTGGTGTTCCTGGTCGTCGACAACATGTTCGGCGGCGACGGCCGCTTCCACACCCGCGTCGAGGGGCGCGACTTCACCCCGACCGAGCAGCGCATCATCAAGGGCATGCTCGACGTCGTGTTCGCCGAGTATGCCCGCGCCTGGGCGCCGGTGTTCAAGCTCGAGCTGGAATACGTCCGCTCTGAGATGAATTCCCAGTTCGCCAACATCGCCACGCCGTCCGAGATCGTCGTGTCGACCACCTTTTCGCTGGATTTCGGCGGCGCGCAGGCCGAGATGCACATCTGCTTCCCGTATTCGATGCTGGAGCCGATCCGCGACCTGCTGTACTCGTCGATGCAGAGCGATCACATCACGCAGGACAGGCGCTGGATCCGTCTGCTGTCGCGCCAGTTGCAGAATGCCGATGTCGAACTGGTGTGCAATTTCGGCACCGCCCGCGTGACCCTGCGCGATATCGTGGACATGCGCGTCGACGACGTGATCCCGCTTTCGGTTCCGGACATGCTGACGGCCGAAGTGGATGGCGTACCGGTTTTCGAGTGCCGGCAAGGCACCAAGAACGGGCACTATGCGCTCAAGGTCGAGCGCTTCGTCGATCGGCACGACAACGACGCGCGACCGCTCCCTGGAGGCCAGAATGGCTGACGACAATCACATTTCCGATGACGACTGGGCCGCTGCGATGCAGGAGCAGGCCTCGGCCGAGGCGGGCCTGGGCGACGACGCCGCACGGGTAGCGGCCGAACTTGCGGCCGCAGCGTTGGGCGATTCGCCCTACCAGGCGCGGCCCGCCAGCCAGATCTTCGAGGACTTCGGCTCGACCGCAAGCAAGCCGGGATCGCTGAACGACTTCGACATGATCCTCGACATCCCGGTGCAGATCACGGTGGAACTGGGCCGCACCAAGCTGACGATCCGCAACCTGCTGCAGCTCGCGCACGGGTCGGTGGTCGAACTCGACGGGCTGGCCGGCGAGCCGATGGACGTGCTCGTCAATGGCACGCTGATCGCCCAGGGCGAGGTGGTGGTGGTCAATGACAAGTTCGGCATCCGCCTGACCGACATCATCAGTCCCGCCGAGCGCATGCGAAAGATCCGCCACTGACCCCTCGCGCAGCCGGTCCGCACCCGCTGCGGTCCGGTCGCGATCTCGCCTCCGACGACTCGCACGCCGTGCCCCATCCCTTCACC
>SHNC01000185.1 GCA_004295105.1 Betaproteobacteria bacterium
GGTCATCCTGCAGCGCAGCGCCGAGGATTTCGTCGAGGCGGTGCTGGCGGCCCTGCGCGACGAGACTGGCCGCACCACGCTGCGCGACGACCTCGCAAAGGAAGTCAGCGTCGCGGTCGGCACGGACACGCGCAAGCGTGTGCGCAAGGACGGGCGTTCGGTGATCAGGACACTGCTGGGGTTGAAAGGCCCAAGAGGCGGGGGTGATACCGGCGGCGAGGCGTCCGCTTCGGAGGCGGCGGGTGCATCGGTCACCGACCTTGCCGAGAAGATCCGCCGCAGCGCCGAGCGCACCCGCGTGCTGAAGCTGTTCCAGCCGATCCAGCGCCAGTTCCACTTGGCGCTGATCGAGGCCCATTGCCTGACGCCCGGCAGTCCGCGGCTCGACCCGGAGAAGGTCGACAGCGCCGGCCTGGTGATCCGTCGCCTGAGGCGCGATGCGAAGGGCGTCGAAGTGAAGCAGGGCTGGATGCGCGCGGGCGAGCATCTGCGCGGGTGGGCGCGGGTGGATCCCGATGCCGCCACCCCGGGCAACGAACACTCGCGCTACGACCCGGAATCGGCGCGTCGATTGGCCCGCCCCACGACGGGCCAGCCAGTGCTCGACCGCGAGGTCGTCGCGCTGCTCGCCGAGGCGGAGGATGCGGTGCTGTCCGAACACGTGGTGCCGATGTTCATCGCGCCGCCGGACGTGTGCCGCGCTGCCGGCCGCAGCTTCTTCTATGGCCTGGTGCCGACGACCAGCAGCGAGCGTGCCGAGGGTGGGGCGCCAGCCTTCGACGCGACCAGCTTCGGGCCGGACTCGGCCGACTTCCGGTCGCACCTGGTGGGCCCGCTGCGCGGACTGGGCGACAGCTTCCCTCGGGTCGGCTTCACGCTGACGCCCGATCTCGCGGCGATCGCGCAACCGGCGTCGGTGGGGGACGGCGACCATTCGAGCATGAAGCGCCTGTTGTTGCTGTTGCGTCAGCTCGCGATCGAGTTCGACGCCTTCGGTGGCGACCCGGACAGCGAGGCGCTGGTCGCGGTGCTCAATCGCGTCGGGCTGCCGCTGCGTGGCAGCGACGGTCTGCCGTCGGGTTTGACGACGCCGGCGGGGGATTTCCTCGCCACCGCGAGCCGCGTGCTGCTCGATGGCGAGGTGGTGGCCAATGCGCCGGTAATGCCCATGGGCTGGCCCGCGCTCGACGATGACACGACGGCTGCGCTCGCGAGCGCGCTGTCGGTCACACTGATGAACCGCTTCGAGGCGGTGGCCGGCACCGCCGGGCGCTACGACGACCCGGATGCCCGCTACGTGCTGCGCGCTTTCGTGCGGCTCAAACCGGAAGGACGGTGCCCAGCACGCACCGTGTGGAGTGCCTACAGTCCGGCCTTCGTCATCGCGCCCTGGTACGAAGGGGGCGGCGCGCCGCCGGTCCAGGTGGCGCTGCCCGATCCGACCGACAAGGACCTGCTGAAGAAGCTCAAGCCCAACGTCGCCTTCACCGTGCCGCCGTCCCTGCACGACCTGCTGGCGGGCGATCCGCAGGATCTGCTCGACGGCAAGAAGCCGGCCGCCAGCGGCATGACCATCGGCTGGATCTGCAGTTTCAACATCCCGATCATCACGATCTGCGCCTTCATCGTGCTGAACATCTTCCTGTCGCTGTTCGACCTGTTCTTCCGCTGGATGATGTTCATCAAGATCTGCATTCCCTTCCCGAAGAAGGGCGGAGGTGAGGAATGAGTGCCGACAGCCTTCCCCGCCCGTTGATCGGCTGGCCCCTGTTCGCGGTGCCCGATGGCGATGGCGGCCTCGACTGGCCCGATCTCGAGACCAGCGTGCGCCAGCAGATACGCGTCATCCTCAGCACGCGCCCGGGCGAGCAGTTGATGCGCCCGGAATTCGGTGCCGGCCTCGACCGGCTGCTGCACGAACCGAACAACCTCGGCACGCGGCGCCAGATCCGCGACTGGGTCATGGAGTCGCTGGAGCGCTGGGAACGCCGCATCGTGCTCGATCGGGTGGAGGTGCTCGAGGTGCCGGGCGAGCCCGCCGACCTGAGGGTGGAGATCGCCTACCGGCTGGCGCGAACCGGCACACCCGCGGCGCTGGCTGTGACTGTCCGACTGGAGGAAGGCTAAATGAACCGACCCCCACGCACACCGTGTTCGCTGCCCTCGCATGGGGCGCTGACCGTCCCCGGGGCGGCCCGGCGGGAGGCCTGACATGCCCATTCTGCCCCCCCGTCTCGACGACCGCAGCTTCGACGACCTGCTCGAGGATCTGCTGGCGCGTATTCCGGCGCATACGCCGGAGTGGACCAACCCGCGCCTTGGCGACCCGGGTCGCACACTGCTCGAACTCTTCGCCTGGCTTGGCGATGCGCTGCTGTACCGCGCCAACCTGATTCCCGAGCGCCAGCGGCTGGTATTCCTGAAGCTGCTGGGCCAAGGCTTGCGTCCAGCGCAACCGGCGCGCGGCATCGTCAGCCTCGCATTCGCGCAGCCCACCGAACTGGCCGGCGTCACGCTGGCGGCAGGCGCGCGCATCAAGGCGCCGGTGCCGTTCGAGACTTTGAGCGAAACCACGGTGCTGCCGGTCACCGCCGAAGCCTATTACAAGCGCCCGCTGCCCGAGCCGGATCGACTGCGCCTGGCCGACGTGCTGACGGGACTGCAGCGGGTGCACAAGATCACCGACGAGGTCGCCGGCTACCTGACGACGCCGCTGTTCGAGGGCGGCCAGGCGATCGGGCAGGGCGTGGACGTGTTCGGCGACAGCACCGACCGCGCGCTGTGGCTGGCGCTGCTGGCACCCGCGGCGGCTCAGCCCGAGCAGCAGCCTGCCGCCAATGCCGCCGCGCGCGCCGCGCTCGGCGGTGGCGACAGCGGCGCTGCGGCGCTGCTGTCGGTGGGCATCGTGCCCGCCATCGCCGCGCCGGCGCTGTTCGAGGAGATCGGCGCGCGCGCCCGGGTGGCGGTGATGTGGGAAGTGGTGACCTCGGCGGCAAACGGCCTGGATGCCGATTATCTGACGGTGGAGCCGCTTCCCGGTGATGCCTACGACACCACCGCCGGGCTGACCCGGCCGGGCGTGCTGCGGCTGCCGATGCCCGACGAAAGCCTGATCTTCGCCCCGGTCAATGACGTCGGCGAGAACCCGCGAGCGGGCGTTGGCGACAATCCACCGCGCATCGATGACGTCGAGCGTGCCGCGCGCCTCATCGGTTGGCTGCGGCTGCGACCCAAGCCGGGCAGCGGGGTCGAGAGCCTGGCGCTGTCGTGGGTGGGCGTGAACGCCGTCGAGGTGGATCAGCGCGTCACGATCGCCGGCCGCGTGGTCGGTGCCTCCACCGGGGCGGCCGACCAGGTGTTCCAGCTCCCGGCGGGGTCGGTGGATCCTTCGAGCCTGGCACTGCAGGTCGAGGCGCCGGGGCAGGGCTACCAGCCGTGGACGCGCGTCGAAGATCTCGCTGCCATCGCGGCGAACCCGGTCGTCGCGCGCGAGGCGCCGGCCTTCGAACTCGATGCGGAGGCGGGCACCGTTCGCTTCGGCGACGGCGTGCGCGGCCGCGTGCCGGAACGCCAGATGCGCATCCGTCTTGCCAGCGGACGCTTCGGTGGCGGGCGGGCGGGCAATCTGCCGCCGGGCAGCCTGAGTGAGGTGTCGACTGCGTCGCTGGTCGGAGTGCAGCGCACGATGCCGGCGATCAAGGTCTGGCAGCCGCTGGCGATGGAGGGTGGTGAGGATGCAGAGACTCTGGCCCGCGCCGAGCAGCGCATCCCGGCGCAGTTGCGTCATCGCGAGCGCGCGGTCACGGCCGAGGACTATCGTCGTCTGGCCGGCGAGACGCCCGGTACCGATGTCGGTCGCGTTGAGGTGCTGCCCCGCTTCAAGCCGCGCGAACGCCGCCCCGACGTGCCCGGTGTGGTCAGCGTGATGGTGTTGCCCGCACGCGCGTTGGGCAAGGCACCCAATCCCAGGCCCGACCGGCCCTTCATCGAACGCGTGCACGCCTGGCTGTCGGCACGCACCCCGCTGGCGACCGAGCTTTACGTGATCGGCTGCGAATACGTGCCGCTGGGCATCTCGGTGGCGGTTGCGATCCGCGACGGCCATGCGCGCGAGGCGGTGTTGTACGAGGTGCGCGAGGCGCTGCGCCGGCTGTTGTGGCCGCTGCCACCGGGCGGGCAGGCCGGCACCGGGTGGCCGCTGGACCGCGACGTGCGCGAGCGTGAATTGGAGGTCGAGGTGTCGCGGGTGGCCGGCGTGGCCGAGGTGGGCGGGCTCAATCTGTTCGGCCGTGCAACGGTGGATGGGCGGGACCAGTGGTCGCTGCTGACCCGCGCCACCACCGACGGTTCACAGACGCTGGAACTTGCCGCGTGGCAACTGCCCGAATTGCTGAGCGTGGTGGCGGTCGATAGCGCGGGCGGCACGGTCGGTGCGCCGACCGACCTGTCCGCCGCTCCGAATCCCTTCGCCAGTGACACCGCGGTGGCGGTGCCGGTGGTGCCCGAGGTGTGCTGATGGACGCCAACGGCCTGCGCTTCTGGCTGCTTGGCGACGACGGTCACTGGCCGTCGCGCAGTCACGTCGACTGGCGCAGCGGCTGTCGTGCATTGCGGCTTGCGAGCGAACGCACGCTCGGAGCGCCGGTGGCCGGCGCGGCCGGCATCGCTGCCTCCGCGCTGGAGCGCGTGCCGTTGGCGGTCGACCGCGAGGGTGCGACAGCGTGGTGGGACGAGGCGACGTCCGCCATCGTCGCCCGCAGCCATCTGCCCGACACGGCTCTGACGCTGGCGCTGGCCGAGCGACCCGCCGATTTCGCCGTCGGTCATGACGACGTGCTCTACGTGGCCCTGTCCGGGCGCGTGCTGTTGCACGACCTGCGTGGCCGCTGGCCGGACGAGGTGCTGGCCACGCCGGATTTCGAGCCCTGGCGCGTGGCTGCCGATCCACAGGGTGGCGGTGCCTGGCTGCTGGAGCGCGCCAGCGGGCGCCTCGCTCGCCTGGTGGGTTGCGTGCAGCCGGCGCGGCCGGCTGCCGAGTATGCCCACACCACTTTCCGCCCCGATCCGGAGAATCCGGATCCGCCCCGCCTGCTGCCCTGCGAGCGTCTCGTCTGGCCCGTCGGCGAGCTTCCTCAGGCCCTGGCTGTCGGTGCCGAGGGGCACATCGCGCTGCTGAGCTGGGCGGGCGATGGCGAAACTGGCGTGCGCCTGTTCGACGTTGCCAGCGGTCTGCTCGCCGCGCGGCAGACGCTGGCAGGCGTGCGCTTCGGCTATGCGGCCGACTGGCTTCCCGGCGGGCGCGTCGCGGTGCGCGTGCCCGGCAGGCGGGACGTGCCGGTGTTCGTGCCGCGCCTGGCGCTGGACGATGACGCGGCGATCGTGCTGCAGGCGGCGGGCGACATCTATCCGCTCGCGACCGACGCCGAGGAAGCGCCTTTCGCCCACCGCCTCGACGACCCTCCCCGCTATCCGGTGGCGGGGAACCGCGTCGAGCCGCTGCACCGGCTGTCCTTGGCTAACCTCGCCCGGCGCGGTGAAGCTGCCAGTTTCGGCGGCACGGGCACGCCCGGTCTGCATCTGATCGACAGCGGCGACCAGCGGACGGTCTGGCACCGCCTCTATGCCGAGGCTCGCCTGCCGGCGAGCTGCGGCCTCGCGGTATGGCTCGCGGCGACTACCGAGCCGCTGCCACCACAGGCGGACGATGCGACCGCCTGGCACCCGCACCTGTTCGGCGAGGTTCCGCCACTCGCGGCAGACCTCGTTCCGGGCGGCATGGTCCCGGCTGGTGCGCTGCCGAGAGCAGCCTGGGAGCGCCGGCCATCCGAACTGCCCGGACATCCCGGCCTGGGCGCCTGGGGCGCGCCGGAGGCGGGCCGCGCCGGGCTGTGGACGGTGCTGGTTCAGCGCCACGGTCGTCGCGTGCGCAGCCTCACCGGACGTTACCTGTGGGTGAGGGTAATGTTCTTCGGCGACGGCCGCGATTCGCCCGAGCTCGCGGCGCTGCGCATCTATGGCTCGCGCTTCTCGTATCGCGACCAGTACCTGCCACGGCTGTACCGCGAAACCGAGTTCGGCGCGGCGGCCGAAGCGGGGAGCATCGGCGTGCCGGCGACGGCTACGCCGGCCGATTTCCTTGAACGCTTCCTCGGCAACGCCGAGGGCTGGCTCACCACACTGGAAGACCGGGTGGCCGGCGCGCACCTGCTGAGCGACCCCGCCGTCGCCTCCGAGGACGCACTCGAATGGCTGGGCGGCTGGATCGGTGTCGCCTTCGATGGAGCGCTGCCCGCCGCGCGGCGGCGCGACTGGCTGCAACAGGCGGCGCAACTCGCGCGCTTCCACGGCACCCGCCACGGACTGCGCCTCGCACTCGACATCGCCACGGACGGTGGCATCAGCGGCGGCGAGATCATCGTGCTGGAAGGCTTCCGCATGCGCCGCCTGATGGCCACACTGCTTGGCGTCGATCTCACGGTGGAGGACGATCCGCTGTTGCCGGGCCTGGTCATCAGCGGCAATTCCGTCGTCGGCGATACGCTGGTGCTGGGTGAGGCGGAGAAGGCCGAGCTGCTGGCGCTGTTCCGCGACGAGGTCGCCAGCGAGGTCGAGCGCAAGGCCGTGCTGGCCTTCTACGACAAGCTTGCATACCGCGTCCTCGTCCTGGTCCATCAGGAGGTCGCGCCTCAGGACCTCGGCCTTGTGCGGCGTATCGTCGACCTCGAATCGCCGGCGCATGTCGAAGTGCAGGTGGCGACTGCGAGCTGGCCGCTGCTGGTGGGCATCGCCAGCCTCGTCGGCGTAGACACCTACCTGGGCCCGAAGCGCCGGCCGCGGCCAGCGCAGGCGAGCGTCTCCCGGCTCGGCAATGGCGACCTCGTGCTCGGGGTGGGCAGTCTGGATCCGCGCCTGTCGGGCGCGGTTGCCGAGATTCCGCAACCGCCGCCGCAGGCCCGGCCGAGGGCCGACGCAGGGCCGGATTTCAGCGCCCCGCATGGAAATCCCTTCCTGCTCGACGGCGGCAGGTCGACCGCCGCGGCAGGGCGTCGCATCACCGAGTACCGCTGGCGCCGCATCGACTGAAACTTATCCACATTCCTCATCGTGACAGGAGCATCGCCATGGCAACCTTCATCATCAACCAGGTGGTCAAGACCGACACCCCCACCGTCGAGGTCACGGTGCCGACGGACAAGCCGCTACCGCTGGGGCGCCATACGTTCCGGCTGGTGGTGGTGGACGATTCGGGTAACACGTCGATTCCCGACGACGTGGTGGTGATCGTCGCCGACACGACGAACCCGACCGCGGTGCTGACGGCGCCGCGCTCGGTGTCCTTCGGCACGAGCTTCACGCTGAGCGGCGAGAAGTCCTTCGATGCAGGCGGCGGGCGCGTCACGACCTGGCTGTGGACCTATCTCGGCCAGCCGCTGACCTGAACGGGAGGCGCACATGGTCGCGTTCGTCGTGGGGCGCACGGTGAAGACGGCGGAACCGGTGGTGACGGTCGATGCCGGGCTGCCGATCGGCGTCCATCGCTTCCAGCTCGAAGTGCTGACGGCAGATGGCCGGCGCAGCGCGGCCGAGGTCGTGCAGGTGTCGGTTCAGCGGCTGTTGGTCCTCGACCCGCTGCGGCCGGAGGTGAGGCCCCCCGTCACCGATCCGTTGACCAATCCGACGCTGACGACGACCCCCCTCACCCGGCCCACGACCACGATCGGGACCCCGACACCGACCACCACCACCACCACCCTCGATCCGACGCTGCTTGGTACCACGCGGATTCGCAAGCCGCGCAAGGCCGCGACGGAGGTGCCGCCGGAACCTTCGGCATCGACACCCGCTGCCGCGGGCCGCAAGGCCCGCGGCAAGCGCAGGAGCGAATCATGAACGGAGATCTTCGCCCACCCGCGGACGATCCGCTTTATGGCCTGCCAGATGCGGCGCGCCCTCATTACGCGACCGGCATGCTGCTGGACGCGGACGACTTCGCTGCGGAGCAGGTCTATCACCGCAACCGCCTGGCGCGCGCACTGGCGTTCGCCAGCGGCGCCGGTGCTCGCCGTCTGCCCGAGGGCGCGGGGGAGAACCCCGGGGCCGCCGGCTTGCTGGGCGGCGGCACGCTGGCCGGACTGCGGGTGACACATCGGCCCGAGAACGGCGCGCAGCCGGAGGAGATCCGTGTCGCCCCGGGACTGGCGGTTGATCGTCTCGGACGCCTGATCGAGGTGCCGCGGCCGGTATGCCTGCGCCTGCAGCGCTGGTTCGACGGCGAGCTCGCGCGCGACGGCGGTGACGACCTGCGCCGCGGTGCGCTCACCGATCCGGCGCGCTTTGCCAGCCCGCGGCTGAACGACGAGATCGCGGCGGGCGCGGATCCGTTGCCGGACCGAGCGGTGATCGTCGATGTGTTCGTCCGCTTCGTCACCTGCCGCCAGGCGCTGACGCCGGCGTTTGCCAGCGGTCCGTTCGATGCCCTGGATGCCGTGGAGACCTCGCGACTGCGCGACGCTTACGAGGTCCACTTCGTGCTGCGCACCGACGGACTGGATGACGACTTCAACGGCCTGCCGCTGCTCGACCGCGATCTCTCCGCGCTCAGCGGCGCGTCGCGTCGCGATGCGCTGCAGGACGCGGTGCTCGACGGCTGGCCCGAGCTTGCCGCGACGGTCGGCGCCGACGGCGAACTGGCGCCACCGCCAGGGCATCCGCCGAGTCTGGATCCGACGGCGGTCTTCCTCGCCCGCGTCTTCATCGGCGTGGGCGCGGGCGATCCGCCCGCGCGCAGCGGCGGCGCGGTGGCGGACAACGGGGGGCGGCGCTTCCTGCCGCATCTGGGCATGATGGCCGGCGCGTTGGGCCTCGGGCTGGACTGAACCGACGAGCGTCCCCGCAGCACGCTGGATGCGACGCAGGGATACGAGCAACAGACGGCGCCGCCGGGCGCCGGGGAGACAGAGCCATGGATCTGACCAAGGGACTCGCCAGGGTGAGCCTGGCCGCGGCGCAAGTCGCGGCATTGCGCACCGTGGGCGCGCTGATCGAGGATCCGCGCCGCGAGCGTCCGCGCTACTTCGACGGCCGCTTCCTCGCCGCGCGCGACCTGATTCGCGACCAGCAGTACATCCTCACCCGCGAGGCCGACCTTGGCCAGGCAGCCGGCAGCGGCGTGGCCGCCGGTCTGGATGTGGATCGGGGGTCGGGGGGCGACCGACTGCTGGTGTCGGCCGGCCATGGCGTCACGCCTGCCGGCGAACTCGTGTTGCTGCCGCGCGAGGTCGAGTTGCGGCTGGCAGACATCCCGCGCGCGGAGCAATTGTCGGCGCGCTTCGGGCTGGGGCGCATTCCGCATCCGCCGCTGCGCAGCCGCACCGGGCTGTTCGTCGTGGCGCTGCGGCCGGTCGAATTCACCGCCGGGCCGATCGGCGCGTATCCGACATCGATCACCGGCCCGCGCACGGTCGAGGACGGGGACATCATCGAGGCCACCGCCATCGTGCTGGTGCCGTGGGACGACGACGGGGCCGCCGATGCGCTGCAGGCGCGGCGCGGCCGTGCCGCGGCCACCATCTTCGCCGCCGGCGGCGCGCGCGCGCTGTCGTCCAATGTGCTGCCGCTCGCCATGGTGGCCCTGCAGAACAACGTCGTGGCCTGGATCGATGTGGCGATGGTCAGGCGCGAGCTGGGTGCGGACCGCGCCGATCTGCCAGGCCTCGGCCATGCGCCGCGCGCCCTGCGACTCGCCCACCTGTTGCAGCACCAGGTACATCTTGCCGACATCCTGCAGGCCAACGGCGGCCGCAGCTTCGCCGCGCGAGAGCAGTTCCCGGTGCTGCCCTCGGCGGGCCCGCTGCCGCCGGGCATCATCGACAGCCGCGACTTCACCCAGCGCTACTTCCCGCCGGAGATGGCGGTCGACTTCTCCATCATTCCGGAGGACGAGCTGCCGGCCCTCGTCGAGGAAGCGCTGACGCTGCCGCCGATCGATCTCGAGGCCGACAGTGACACGTTGGAGGCGACCTCCGTGCTGATCCTGGCGCCAGTGCCGCGCAACGAATGGCGGGTGGTCAGCAGCCGCCTGACGACGAGGCTGCGCACCCTGCGCCCGGCCGCGGTAAACCTCGTGGCGACACGCAAGCCGCTGGAGATCCTGCAGAAGCTGCGCATTCCGCGGGTGGTGGTCGCGCCGGAGCCGGTCGACCCGGCGACCGCGGAGTGGGCGCGGCTGGCGGCGCTGCCCGACTTGTGGTTCGTGCGCCGACGCAATCTGGCGTATCGGGACGAACTGGCGGGCGCGGCGGTCCGCCTCGCGTCGCTGGAAATCGCCGCCGACGTGGTGGTCAATCGCCTCCGCGCCGTGGGCCTGGACACCCCGCTGACCCGCGTGATGGAGCGCGCGACGCCGCTGGCCGCGAGCGAGGCGAGCAGCCTGCTGGCGAGCCCGCGTTTTGCGGATTCGCCCACCCTGACCGCGGCCGCGCTGTCGGAATTGTCGAAGGCCGAAACCATCGATCGAGCGACGGTGCTGCGGGTGGCCGCCGATCTCTCTGCGCCCGGTGTCGGCGATGGTCTGGTGAAGCTCGAGACGGCCAAGGCGGACACCGTGCCGAGCAAGACCGCATTGCGCGAGATCGCCGACGGCGGCGACTGGCGCAGCGCCGACCTGGCTGCCTCCACCGCGACCAAGGCCGAGCTGACGCCGCTCGCCAACAAGGTGCTGCGCCCGCAGGCGGTGCGGACCGTGGCGACCGACCTCAGCGTGGCGCCGACGACAGCGCCGGCACCGCGTGCGGCGCCCGCCGCGCCGGCTGCCGCGGCAGCGCCTCCTCCGGCGGCAGCAGCGGCTGGCAAATCGGGTGCGGCGAAGGGCCGGACCGGCGCCGCCGCAAAACGCGCGCCTGCCGCGGCGAAGGCGGAAGCGGGCACGGTCGCGGCCGCTGCGAAGCCGCGGCGCAGTCCGCCGGCGGAAACCGGGCCGGGTGAGCGGGCTTCGACCTCGCCTTCGGGGCGGCGTCGCAAGCCGGCAGGCGGCGCGGGCGAGAAGTGAGCGCCAACCGCCCCGGCACGGCCGGGCGGAAGGCTTCATGAATGACGGAGGTGTCGCGTGAGCATCACACCGATCAAGGGTTCCCTCCCGGGCGAACAGGTGATTCACCTCGTCCCGGAAAACGCGGCCGACGTATCGCGCTGGTGGTTGCGGCGGCCCAACCTCTTTCCCGGGCGCACCCTGACCGGCCCGACGCTGCAGGGTAGGCAGAACTGGGCTGCGGCGCATGTCGCGCTGCGCGGACAATCCTTCACCACCGGCGTCATGCGCGGGCTCGAGGCGGCCTTGCTGGCGGACGGCGGCGGACTGGCCGCCGCTCGCGTGGCCTTGATGCAGGGCAGCGGGCTGAGTGTCGGCGGCGAGGATGTGCGCGTGCCGCAGGCGGTGGAGTTCGGACTGGCAGACCTGTCGGTGGTGGCCGACCCGTCCGCGTTCACGGACGGCTCGGGTGGCAGCGGAGAAGGCGGGGAAGACGCCGAGCTGCGGGCCAAGGCCATCGGTCCGCGTCTGGGCGATCTGGTCGCCGCGAGTCCCGACGCGATTCCGCGCGTGGGCGTATTGCTGCTGCAGCCCGTGTCGGCCGATCGCATCGGGGAGTTCGATCCCACCGACCCCTGTTCGCTGGATGGCTGTGGTTCGGGCAACGTCACCTCGTTCGAGGACTGGCGCATCGGCGACGCGGCGCGCCTGCTGTGGTACGCCTGGCCGACCGAGCTCGATGCGTTTGCACTGGACGTCGGGGTGGCGGCGGCCCCGGCGCGCTGGCGCAACCTCCTCGCCTGGCAGGTGTTCGACGCCGAGCGCGGGCTCGGTGCGGACGATGCCTTGCCGTGGGAAGCCTTCGGCGTGCCCATCGGCCTCGTGTGTTGCGATCCGGCATGGAATCCTCTGTTCCTCGATCGCGCCAGTGTGGTTCGGGTGGGCGGTCGCGCGCGCTACTCGCGCATGGGCGGCGGCGCCGACGGCCTCGCCACCCATTGGCGCCTGCCCGGCCTGTGGCAGGCGCAGTTCGAGCAACTCGCCGAACAGGTGGCCGCGGCCGGCGATCCGGCGCCTCCGCCCGCCGCGCTGGCCGCCGGCTTCACGCGACTGCCGCCCTTCGGCCTGCTGCCCGCCAACGTGGTGGACCTGAGCGCCTTGCGCAGCGATTTCTTCGCCGCGAGCTTCGAACTCGACGCGGTGCCCATTCCGGTCGAACAACTGGATGCGGCCGTGGTGGAAGCGGCGGCGCTGGCACCGCTGGACAGCGCGCTCGGTGGTCGCGTGCGCGTGCTGGTGCCGGTGCCGCAGGCAGTATTCGAGCCGCGGCTGTTGCTGCGCGAGGTGATCGACCCCGAGTTCGCGCGCACGCTGGCCGAATTCCTGTCGCTACGCTCGCGCTGGCTGGGGGCCCGGCAAGGGCTGCGCACGCGGGCATCGGTGCTGGCGCGCGCGATTTCGGGCAAGGCGCTGGAGGTACCGGCCATCGCCGACGATGCCGAGGCGCTGGAGCCGGAAACGCTCGCGCCGTGGGGGCCGCCGCCGGCGGGAGGAGGGCATCGATCCGCGCTGAGGACGGCCATCCACCAGCATTTCTTCGAGGGCGCGACCGAGACGATGACCGTCGCGGCCAACGAAACCTTGTTCGTCTGGGTCTATCTCGACCCCGACAATCCGCCGCGCACGCTGATGCTGCAGTGGCATGCCGGCAACTGGGAGCATCGCGCCTACTGGGGCGACAATCTGGTGCCCTGGGGCAACGATGGGACGCCAGCCCGCGCCCGGGTGGGCGATCTGCCGCCTGCCGGGGAGTGGGTTCAGCTCACGCTGCCGGCCAACCTCGTCGCCCTTGGCGGAACGACCGTGGCCGGCATGAGCTTCACCCTATACGACGGCCGGGCGGCGTACGGCATGACCGGCGTCACTGCAGCCAACGGCGTGCAGCGCAAGTGGTTCTGCGGCGTGCTGCCGACCGGCGCGCAACAGAACGGCGACGAGCGCTGGGAGTTTCTCACCCACAACGACCTTTGGTCGCCGTTCGAGGCGCTGTCGGCGGTGTTGCCGGTCGACGCCACGAATGCGCCCGGCGGTGGCGGGCACACCGAGCCGGCTGCGATCGGGCTGCACCAGCATTTCTTCGAGAACGCCAACGCCACCTTCACGCCGGTCGCCGCCGAGCGGCTGTTCGTGTGGGTGTTCATCGATCCCAACAATCCGCCGACGCAACTGATGCTGCAATGGCGTGTCGGTGCGAGCTGGGAGCATCGCGCCTACTGGGGCCTGTCGCGCATCGACTGGGGCAAGGAAGGCACGGTATCGCGGCGGCGCTTGGGCGCGCTGCCCAAGCCGGGGCGCTGGGCGCGGCTGGAGATCGCGCCCGACGCCGTGGGGCTCGCCGGCGTCGCGATCAACGGCATGGCGTTCACCTTCTTCGATGGCACGGCAGCCTTCGGGCCCTGCTGCGCCTTCACGGCCGCCGGCGCCACGGCACCGGAGATCTCGCGCGACTGGTTCGCGGGCAGCCTGCCGGCGGGCGCCGCACAGCGGGGAATCTGGCAATTCCTGTCCGCCCGCGACCTGCGCGCACCGACCTCGGGTGGTAACAACGGCCAGGTCGACGCCTTGTTCCGCCTCTATGACGACGCGGCGCTGGCCCATCTGTCGGCGCAGGAACGCTTCCAGATCTTCCAGCTCGGGCTGGAGGGCTTCATCGCCTATCTGAAGGCGCGCACCGACCGCGCCGACGATCTGGTCGACTTCAATTTCGTCAAGGTGCAGACCGACATCTACCGTGTGCGCCAGCTCGTCCTCGGCACCACCGCCGCCACCCGGTTGGCGGTGTCGCCGGCATTAGCCAACATCGCGCAGGCCGAGACCGCGGTGGCCTCGACTGAGCG
>SHNC01000280.1 GCA_004295105.1 Betaproteobacteria bacterium
CGGCGGACGGACGAGCAGGACGAGCAGGACGATCAGGAGTGCACCGGAGCCCGGTCCAACGGAGCCATCCTCGAAGCCGATGCCGCCACCGATCGCCACGGCGCTCAAGGCGAAGCGCATGCCATGGACGGGCTCCGTCGATCGCTTGCCCGTATCCCGGCGAAATATGGCATATCCCCCGAGCACGGTCAGGAGGGCGAAGACCAGCGGCTTCAGGAACTCCGGTCGGGGGCGGGCAACGACGCTTGCGCCCAGGGCATGACCGGACGGAGCGATCATCGCGCCTGGCGCTGCGGCCACCCGGGGGACTGCCACCCGTCCGCCTCACTGCAGCGCGGCGCAGGCGGCACCGAGGCTGGCGAGCACTTGGTGACGGACAGGACCGGGTGCGCAAGGGAGGGAAACGCCGCAATCAGGACCGGCGACGGGCTCAGGTCGCCGCCAACGACGAGAGCATCGACGAAGCCGGCAGGCAGCGCGGCGGGCCCGAATGCGAGAACGACGAAATCGACATCCGACGGCAGATTGTTTCACGTGAAACAATGCACGAGCGCCCGGCGTGTCGGGGCCGAACATGCGTCGCTATTTTCCGATGCAGAAGCGCGAGAAGATCACCCCAAGCAAGTCGTCGGCGGTGAACTCGCCGGTGATCTCGCCAAGGCCCTCCTGCGCCAGCCGTAGCTCTTCAGCGAGGAGTTCGAGCGCGCGTGACTGCGCTGCCGCCTCGACAACGTGTTCCAGCGCCTCGCGCAACGCGCGCAGATGTCGCTCGCGCGCGAGAATGACGTCCTCTCCATGTGCATGCCAGCCGGCCACGCGCAGCAGCTCCGCCCGCAGCAAGTCAACGCCCGCCCCGGTCCTGGCCGACAGGAACACGCTCACCCGCCCGTCCGCCTCCACACGCTGCGGCGAGCGCTCGGACAGGTCGATCTTGTTCACTACCTCGATGCGTTCGACGTCGGCGGGCAAGCGCGCATCGATGTCGGACGCTGCGTCCGCAGGGGCGTTGGCGTCGGCCAGGCGCAGGATCACATCCGCGCGCAGTATTTCGCGCCAGGTGCGCTCGATCCCGATCTGCTCCACCCGATCGGCAGTGTCGCGCAGACCAGCCGTGTCGATGACGTGCAGCGGAATGCCTTCGATCTGGATCGTCTCGCGCAACGCGTCACGCGTCGTGCCGGCGATGTCGGTGACGATCGCCCTGTCCTCGCCCGCGAGCTGGTTCAACAGGCTGGACTTGCCGACATTGGGTTCGCCCACCAGCACGACGTTGAGACCGCTGCGCAGCAGGGCGCCCTGCCGTGCCCGGTCGAGCACGCCCTCGAGTTGCGCCCGCAATTCGTCCAGCCGCGGCAGGGCCCGCGTGCGCTCGAGGAATTCGATCTCTTCCTCCGGAAAATCCAGCGTCGCCTCGACCAGCATGCGCAGGTCGATCAGTCCGTCGCGGATGCGGTGGATCTCTTCCGAGAAGCGCCCTGACAGCGAGCGCACCGCCGAGCGTGCCGCAGCGGCGGTCGAGGCCTCGATCAGGTCGGCGACCCCTTCGGCCTGCGCAAGATCGAGCTTGCCGTTGAGGAACGCACGGCGGGTGAATTCGCCCGGCTCGGCGAGGCGCGCGCCCAGTTGCAGGCAGCGCTCGAGCAACAACTGCATCACCACCGGGCCGCCATGTCCCTGCAGCTCGACGACGTCCTCCCCGGTGAACGAGGCAGGTGCGGGAAAGTAAAGACAAAGGCCCTCGTCGATCGCCTCGCCCGCCTCATCGAGGAAGCGGGCAAAGCGGGCGACGCGGGCCTCGGGCTCACGTCCGGTCAGCGTGCGGGCAAAACCCCTCAGCCCGCTGCCGGACACGCGCACGACACCGATGCCTCCCCGGCCCGGTGCCGTCGCGATGGCGGCAATTGTGTCAGGCCGCCTTGCCGCCGGCGTTTCCACTCTCGATCATCCGCGTGATCTGCCACTGCTGGGCGATCGACAGAATGTTGTTCACCACCCAGTACAGGACCAGGCCAGACGGGAACCACAGGAACATGAAGGTGAATACGATGGGCATGGCCATCATCACCTTGGCCTGGATCGGATCGGGCGGCGTCGGATTCAGCTTCATCTGGATCAGCATCGACACACCCATGATGATCGGCAGGATGAAATACGGATCCTTCGCCGACAGATCCTGGATCCAGCCCAGCCACGGCGCCTGGCGCATCTCGACGCTGCCGAGCAGCACCCAGTACAGCGCGATGAACACCGGGATCTGCACCAGGATCGGCAGGCAGCCTCCCAGCGGGTTGATCTTCTCGGTGCGGTAGAGATTCATCATCTCCTGCTGCATCTTGACCTTGTCGTTGCCGTGCAGCTCCTTCATGCGCTGCAGACGCGGGCCGAGCACGCGCATCTTGGCCATCGACTTGTAGCTCGCCGCCGACAGCGGGAAGAAGATCAGCTTGAGCAGCACGGTGACGAGGATGATCGCCCAGCCCCAGTTGCCGGTCAGTTTATGCAGCCAGGCCAGGACCCAGAACAGCGGCGCGGCGATGACCGTCAACCAGCCGTAGTCCACCACCAGATCGAGCCCCGGGGCGATACCAGCCAGCTTGTCCTGCTCCTGCGGACCGGCGTAGAGACGGGTGTCGAGCTTGCCCGATGCACCGTCTGCGATCGGCGCCAACGGCAGGATCACGCCCGCCGCGTACATGTCCTTGCCCAGCGCGCGCACGAAGAACTCGCGCTGGATGCCCTCGCCCGGCAGCCAAGCGCTGACGAAGTAATGTTGCACCAGCGCCACCCAGCCGTCCGGCGCGGTCTTGGCGAACTTGGCCTTGCCCCCGGAAATCTCGTCGAAGGTAACCTTCTGGAATTTCGCGCCGTCGGTGTAGAACGCGGGGCCGATGAAGGTCTGCACGCCGCCAAAGCCTTCCGGCTCCTCGGCCGGCTTGCCGTCGCGCGTGAGCTGGAAATAGGCGTGCGGCTCGATCGCCTTGCCACTGGCATTGCGGATGTCATAGGCGACATCCACCAGGTAGCTGCCGCGGCGGAAGGTCAGGATCTTCGCGACGCTGACGCCATTCTGCGCCGGCGCATCGAGCCGCAGCACCACGCTGTCCTCGCCATCCTTGAGTTTCAGCTCGGTACCCGGCACGCTGAACATCGTCTTGTGCGTCGGCAGGCCGTCGCCGATCAGGCCGGTCTGTGCACTGTAGCTGCGCGCCGAACCGTCGTCGAACAGCAGGAAGGCTTTGCTGTGGTCTTCCTTCTGCCTGTGCTGCTTCAGCTCGAGGCGGACGATGTCGCCGCCCTGGGCCGACACTTCGGCACGCAGCAGATCGGTTTCCACCACGACGCGCGCGGCGCTCGCCGCCGTGGCGGCCTGCTCGGCCGGCACCACGGCCGGGCTCGCGCCCAGTGTCGCACTCGGCGTCGGCACCGAGGCATCGGCGGCCGGGGCCGCAGTGCCGGCCGGTGCGGCCGCGCTCGGCGCCGGCTGGTTGTGCTTGACCCAGCCTTCCCACAGCATGACGATGGAAAAGGCGAAGACGAGGAAGAGGATGAGGCGACGTTGATCCATCGGTGAGCTTCTATCGTTGGTCAAGAAACGAGGTCAGGGAACAGGATCATACCCGCCCGGATGGAAGGGATGGCAGCGCCCGACGCGCCGGATCGCGAGCCAGCCGCCACGCAACGCGCCATGGCGCTGCACGGCCTCGATCGCATACTCGGAACAGGTGGGGTGGAATCGGCAATTGCGCCCCAGCATCGGGCTGATCGCGTACTTGTAGAAGCGCAACAGGGCGATCAGCACCGTCTTCATGTGGGGGGCAGCCTCTGAAACAGCGCGAGCAGATCGAGGTTGAGTTCGGCCCGCGTGGCCTTGGCCACCGGCGCATGCAGCCTCACAACGAGGTCGTGCGCAGGCAGTCTCGCACGCTGCCGGCGAAAAAGCTCGCGCGCGATGCGCTTCACCAGGTTGCGCACGTTCGCTCGCTTGGCCAGCTTCTTGGCCACGACCACCCCCAGGCGAGCGGTGTCTAGGCCGTTGGGCCGGTAGTGCAGCATGTAGAAGCGCCCGCGAAGTGCGCGCCGAAAAGCAAAAACGGATGAGTACTCATCCGTTTTGTGCAATCTGTGAGCGCTGCGGAACCTCTCGTCAGCACTCCCGGGCTCGACCACCTCAGACGGCGAGGCGGTGACGACCCTTGGCACGACGGGCGCGGATGACCGCACGACCGCCACGGGTCTTCATGCGAACCAGAAAGCCGTGGGTGCGCTTGCGACGGACGACGGAAGGTTGGTAAGTGCGTTTCATGATCGGTTTGCCGGTGTTGGGTCAAACCACGCATTCAAATTGATAATCCCATGTTTGTCAATAACAATTTTTGCCCGACCCTGTGGATAAGTCCCCCACCGAACGTTAGAATGACGGTCCTTGACGTCTTGCCGCCAGGTTCTCCCGGGATCCTTGCCACCGCGCAACCCCGAGTCCGGCGGCGACCGACACCCACGACAAGCTCCCGACCGCCACGAGCGGCCCACCGCCTGTGCCCCTGCAGCAGAGCGTGGGCGCGGGTTGCGTGTCGCCCAACCGAAACGCTGCTCCGTGATCCAAGAATTCTGGTCTTTCTGCCTGACGCGCCTTGAACAGGAACTGCCCCAGCAGCAGTTCAACACCTGGATCAAGACGCTGCGCGCCGAGATCGCCGAGCGCGCGGAAGGTCCGCTCCTCACGCTGTACGCTCCCAACCGCTTCGTGCTGCAGTGGGTACGCGAGCGTTACCTGCGCCGCATCAACGAACTGGGCGACGAATTCCACGCTGGTCCGCTCACCGTCGAACTGCAGTTGCCGGCGGGCGGAGCCGCGCGCACTGTCGCGCCGGCCGCGAACACCGCCGCGGCCCGGGCCGTCACCGAAGGCGGCACGGCGGCCAGCAACGTCACCGCAAGCAGCGCCGCTGCCGAGGCCGTCCTCGCCCCGGCGCGCAACGCCGTCCCGGCACACCCGGCCGCTGCCGCTCCCGTCGCACCGCGCGCCGAGACCGAGGCAGCCTCGTCCGGCCCCACGACGGCACTCGACATCGCCTACGAAAAGACACGCCTCAACCCGGACTTCACCTTCGACACCCTGGTCACCGGCCGCGCCAACGACCTCGCGCGCGCCGCCGCCATGCAGGTGGCGCAGAACCCGGGCACGTCCTACAACCCGCTGTTCATCTACGGCGGCGTCGGCCTTGGCAAGACCCACCTGGTGCACGCCATCGGCAACGCGGTGTTCCGCCACAACCCGCGCGCGGTGATCCGCTACGTGCATGTCGAGGACTACTACGCCGACGTGGTGCGCGCCTATCAGCAGAAGAGCTTCGACGCCTTCAAGCGCTACTACCGCTCGCTCGACATGCTGATCATCGACGACATCCAGTTCTTCAACAACAAGAACCGCACGCAGGAAGAGTTCTTCCACGCCTTCAACGCCCTCACCGAGGCGCGCAAGCAGATCGTCATCACCTGCGACACCTACCCGAAGGACATCCAGGGCCTGGAAGACCGCCTGATCTCGCGCTTCGACTGGGGCCTGACGGTGCAGATCGAGCCGCCCGAGCTCGAGATGCGCGTCGCCATCCTCAAGAAGAAGGCCGAGGCGCTGCGCGTCAACGTTGACGACGACGTCGCCTTCCTGATCGCCAAGAACCTGCGCTCCAACGTGCGCGAGCTCGAAGGCGCGCTCAACAAGGTCGTCGCCTACGCCCGCTTCCACGGGCGCCCGATCGGCCTCGAGGTGGCCAAGGAGGCGCTGAAGGATCTGCTGCACGCGCACAACCGCCAGCTCTCGATCGAGCACATCCAGAAGACCGTCGCCGACTACTACAAGATCAAGGTCGCCGACATGCACTCCAAGAAGCGCACGCGAGTGATCGCTCGCCCGCGCCAGGTGGCGATGTGGCTGGCCAAGGAGCTCACCCCGATGTCGCTGCCGGCGATCGGCGAGGCCTTCGGCGGCCGCGACCACACCACCGTGCTGCACGCCTGCCGCACCATCACCGAACTGCGGCTGGGCGACGCGCAACTGAACCACGACGTCCACGTGCTCACCCAGGTCCTGCGCGGCTGAGCCACCGATTCGACCAAGAACACCCGATCAACCCACAGACCCGATCCGACGCCATGCTCCTGCTCACCACCACCCGCGATGCGCTCCTGGCCCCGCTGCAGTCGGTTGCCGGCATCGTCGAGAAGCGCCACACGCTGCCGATCCTGTCGAACGTGCTGATCGAGAAGCATGGCGACCACCTGACGATGCTCGCCACCGACATCGAGATCCAGATCCGCACCACCACCGGCGGCCATATCGGCGGCGAGGACGCCTCGATCACCGTCGGTGCGCGCAAGCTGCAGGACATCCTGCGCGCATTGCCCGACAGTGCCGAGATCAGCCTCGTGCTCGACGACAAGCGCCTCACCCTGCAGGCCGGTCGCAGCCGCTTCCAGTTGCAGACCCTGCCCGCGGCCGACTACCCGCGGATGAACCTGCCCGACAGCGACGCCACGCCGCTCGCCATCAGCCAGCGCGCCTTCAAGCGCCAGCTCGCGCAGGTGTCCTACGCCATGGCGCAGCAGGACATCCGCTACTACCTCAACGGCCTGCTGATCATCGCCGATGGCAGCGAGCTGCGCATGGTCGCCACCGACGGCCACCGCCTGGCCTACGCCGTCTCCGGCCTCGAGGCACCGCTCAGTTCCCAACACTCCCAGCGCACCGAAGCCATCCTGCCGCGCAAGACGGTGCTCGAGCTCGCCCGCCAGCTCGCCGACAGCGACGACCCGCTGGAGATCCTGCTCGCCGGCAACCAGGCGGTGTTCCGTTTCGGCCCGATCGAGCTCGTCACCAAGCTCATCGACGGCAAGTTCCCTGACTACGAGCGCGTCATCCCGCAGGCCCATCCCAAGCTCGTCACCTTCGACCGCCAGCCGCTGCTCGCCTCGCTGCAGCGCGCCGCGATCCTCACCAACGAGAAGTTCCGCGGCGTGCGCATGGTGCTCGAAGACGGCGTGCTGAAGATCGTATCGACCAACGCCGAGCAGGAAGAAGCGCAGGACGAGCTCGAGATCGACTACCAGGGCGACAAGCTCGACATCGGCTTCAACGTCACCTACCTGCTCGACGTGCTCAACAACCTCAGCTCCGACACCGTCGAATGGCGCTTCAACGACGGCAACTCGAGCGCGCTGATCACCCTGCCGGGCAACGACAAGTTCAAGTATGTCGTGATGCCGATGCGCATCTGACGGCACCTTCCTCCCCCTTCAAGGGGGAGGCCAGGAGGGGGATGGGGTTGATCCAGATGCGTATTACCCCCATCCCCACCCCAACCCTCCCCTTGAAGGGGAGGGCGTAACAACAGCTCTTTACGAATCACCGAGATGACCATGTCCGAACCGCAAGACCAGCCCACCGCGTCCGCCAGGGCGCACGAAGACTACGACGAATCCAGCATCCAGCAGCTCGAAGGGCTGGAAGCGGTGCGCAAGCGCCCGGGCATGTACATCGGCGACACCTCCGACGGCACCGGCCTGCACCACATGGTGTTCGAGGTCGTGGACAACTCCATCGACGAGGCCCTGGCCGGCCACTGCGACGACATCGTCATCACCATCCACGCCGACAACTCGATCTCGGTCACCGACAACGGCCGCGGCATCCCGGTCGGCGTGAAGATGGACGACAAGCACGAGCCCAAGCGCAGTGCGGCCGAGATCGTCATGTGCGTGCTGCACGCCGGCGGCAAGTTCAACCAGAACAGCTACAAGGTGTCCGGCGGCCTGCACGGCGTGGGCGTGTCCTGCGTCAATGCGCTGTCGAAGTGGATGACGGTCACCATCGCCCGCGACGGCAAGCGCCACCAGCTCGAATTCGCGCGCGGCAAGCCGCAGAACCGCGTCATCGAGGTCGTCGACGGCGTCGAGGTCAGCCCGGCGCGCGTCATCGGCGAGACCACCAAGCGCGGCACCAAGGTGCACTACCTCGCCGACGACGAGATCTTCGGCACCGTCGAGTACCACTACGACATCCTCGCCAAGCGCCTGCGCGAACTCTCCTTCCTCAACAACGGCGTCAAGATCCGCCTCGTCGACCAGCGCACCGGCAAGGAAGAGGACTTCGCCTTCGCCGGCGGCGTGAAAGGCTTCGTCGAGTACATCAACCGCGCCAAGACGGTGCTGCATCCGAACGTGTTCTATGCGCAGGGCACGACGCGCATCCCCACCGGCCACGGCCACGATGCCGAGCTCACCGTCGAAGTGGCGATGCAGTGGAACGACAGCTACCAGGAACAGGTGCTGTGCTACACCAACAACATCCCCCAAGCCGACGGCGGCACCCACCTCACCGGCCTGCGCGCGGCGATGACGCGGGTCATCAACAAGTACATCGAAGAAAACGAGATCGCCAAGAAGGCCAAGGTCGACATCACCGGTGACGACATGCGCGAGGGCCTGGCCTGCGTGCTGTCGGTCAAGATGCCCGACCCCAAGTTCGCCAGCCAGACCAAGATGAAGCTGGTGTCGAGCGAAGCCCGCCCGGCGGTGGAAGAAGTCGTCGCCAACAAACTGGGCGACTTCCTGCTCGAAAACCCGATCGACGCCCGCACCATCTGCAACAAGATCGTCGAGGCCGCGCGCGCCCGCGACGCCGCGCGCAAGGCGCGCGAGATGACGCGGCGCAAGGGCGTGCTCGACGGCGTCGGCCTGCCCGGCAAGCTCGCCGACTGCCAGGAGAAGGACCCTGCGCTGTGCGAGCTCTACCTCGTCGAGGGCGACTCCGCCGGCGGCTCGGCCAAGCAGGGCCGCGACCGCAAATTCCAGGCGATCCTGCCGCTCAAGGGCAAGATCCTCAACGTCGAAAAGGCCCGCTTCGCCAAGCTGCTGCAGAGCCAGGAGATCGCCACGCTGATCACCGCGCTGGGCACCAGCATCGGCAAGGACGACTACAAGCCCGAGAAGCTGCGCTACCACCGCATCATCCTGATGACCGACGCCGACGTCGACGGCGCCCACATCCGCACCCTGCTGCTCACCTTCTTCTACCGGCAGATGCCCGAGCTGGTCGAGCGCGGCCACATCTACATCGCCCAGCCGCCGCTGTACAAGATCAAGCACGGCAAGACCGAGATCTACATCAAGGACGACCACGAGCTCAACGGCCACCTGCTCAAGCTCGCGCTCGACGGCGCCAGCCTGATCCCGCGCGAAGACGCCGCGCCCATCGTGGACGAGGCCCTCGGCGGCCTCGCGCGCAGCTACCTGCTCGCTGAAGCGGTCATCCGCCGCCTGGCCAGCTACATCGACCCCGAGGTGCTGCAGGTCATGCTCGCGCACGACCTCGAAGTCAGCCTGGAAGACGAAGCCGCCGCCCGCGCCTCCGCCGGTCGCATCCAGCCTCACCTGCCCGAAGGCCTGCAGATCTACGCCGAATACCACGACGAATCCGAAGGCTGGCGCCTCACCATCGAGCGCCTGCACCACGGCAACCGCAAGTTCGGCTGGGTCGAGCAGGATTTCCTCGTCTCCGGCGACTACCGCAGCATCCGCAACGCCGCCGAAGCCATCGCCGGCCTCATCGGCCCCGGCGCCGAAATCCGCCGCGGCGAGAAACGTCAGCCCGTCACCCGCTTCGCCGACGCCATCACCTGGCTGCTGGCCGAAGTCGAACGCGGCCTCAGCAAGCAGCGCTACAAGGGCCTCGGCGAGATGAACCCCGAGCAACTGTGGGAAACCACCATGGACCCGGCGGTGCGCAGGCTGCTGCGCGTGCAGATCGACGACGCGATCGCGGCAGACGAGATCTTCACCACGCTGATGGGCGACAACGTTGAGCCGCGGAGGGCGTTCATCGAGGGCAATGCGCTGTATGCGCAGAACATCGATGTGTGATTTCATGTCAACCAAGCGCTACGTACCCAGCTGACGGCAATATCAGAGCAGGGTTCGTGTATCACGACCTTAGGTCAAAGCTTGGGAGGGCGGGACATGAACCTTGCAGAAGCCATCTATCGACACAGCCAGCGCCTGCCGGATGAGGCCGCCCGCGAGGCGCTGGACTTCATCGAATTTCTCGAACAGCGCTATGGCGTGAAACCTGCTGAAGCCGCCGCTACGCCGCGCGAGTTTCGCGAACCTGGCAGCGCCCGCGGCAAGCTCGAGGTTGTAGCAGACGATGACGATCACCTGGCCGACTTCAAGGACTACATGCCTTGAAGATCTTGCTCGACACCCATGCCTTGCTGTGGTTTCTGCTCGATGACCCTGCGTTGTCGAACACCGCGAGGGAATTGATCCGCAATCCCGAAACAGACGTTCTTGTCAGCCCAGCCAGTTATTGGGAAATCGCGATCAAGATCAGCATCGGCAAGTATCGCCTGCCCGAGCCGCTCGCGGTCTTCATGGATCGGGAGCTTTCCGCCAACCGCTCCGACATCCTGCCCATCTCGGTTCGCCACGCCGATCACGTCGCCCGTCTGCCTTTCCATCATCGCGATCCGTTCGATCGGCTGATCGTCGCGCAAGCTCTGGAGGAGGCGATACTGCTGCTGAGTGCGGACGAAGTCATGGACCGCTACGGGGCTCAGCGCGTCTGGTAGCCGGCACCCGTCATTCGCCGACCGCAGCTGACCCATGCCCCTCGACTTCGCCACCCTCGACACCCTGCGCAGCCACCACCCCGCATGGCGCTTGCTGCGCTCGGACCATGCGCCGCTGGTGGCGAGCTTCCTGCACCGCGTCTTCGTCGCCCCCAACGTGCGCGGCATGCCGGCGGCGGACCTCGCCGAAGCGCTGGAGGACGAGCTCTACGCGCTGCGCCTCACGCGCGGCGAGGACGCCTTCCCCAAGCCCGCGCTCGACTACCTGAACGACTGGGCCGCGGCGGACAAGGGCTGGCTGCGCAAGTACTACAAGCCCGGCACCGACGAGGCCCAGTTCGACCTCACCCCGGCCACCGAGAAGGCGCTCGCCTGGCTGGCGCAGCTAAGCGAGCGCCAGTTCGTCGGCACCGAGTCACGCCTCCTCACCCTGTTCGCGTTGCTCAAGCAGATGGGCGAGGGCAGCGAGACCGACCCCGCGCGCCGCATCGCCGAGCTGCAGCGCAAGCGCGACGAGATCGACGCCGAGATGGCGCGTGTGCTCGCCGGCGACATCCCGCTGCTCGACGACACCGCGCTCAAGGACCGCTTCCAGCAGTTCATGCAGGGCGCGCGCGAGCTGCTCGCCGACTTCCGCGAGGTCGAGCACAACTTCCGCCAGCTCGACCGCCGCGTGCGCGAGCGCATCGCGCTGTGGGAGGGCAGCAAGGGCGCGCTGCTCGAAGAGATCATGGGCGAGCGCGACGCCATCGCCGACTCCGACCAGGGCCGCAGCTTCCGCGCCTTCTGGGATTTTCTGCTGTCGAGCCGGCGCCAGGAGGAGCTGAGCGCGCTGCTCGACCAGGTGCTGGCGCTGCCCGCGGTGGCCGAGCTCGAGCCCGATGCCCGCACCCGCCGCGTGCATTACGACTGGCTGGAGGCGGGCGAGCACACCCAGCGCACGGTGGCGCAGCTCTCGCAGCAGTTGCGCCGCTTCCTCGACGACCAGGCGTGGCTGGAAAACCGCCGCATCATGGACCTGCTGCACGGCATCGAGGGCAAGGCGCTGGCCCTGCGCGCGGCGCCGCCGAGCGGCACGACGATGGAGATCGCCCTCCCAAGCGCGGCGATCGAGCTGCCGCTGGAACGCCCGCTGCACACCCCGCCCGCCCGGCCGGCGCTCGCAGAACTGCGCATCGAGGCCGGCGACGCGGACGTCGACCCGCACGCGCTCTTCGAGCAGGTCACCGTGGACAAGGCTCGGCTCGCCCGCCACATCCGCCACGCCCTGCAGGATCGCGCCCAGGTCACCCTCGCCGCGCTGGTCGCGGCGCAGCCGCTGGAGCAGGGCCTGGCCGAGCTGATCGCCTACCTGCAGCTCGGCGGCGACGCCTTCACCACCACCGTCGACGAAGCCACGCCCGAGCCGATCGCATGGCAGGCGCGCGCCGCCGACGGCAGCAGCGTCACCCGCAAGGCGCACCTGCCGCGGCTGATCTTCATGCGCTGAGGGCGATCGCATCAGCGCATCGGCCGCCTGTCGCCGTCCGCGTGGTAGCGGGCGAGACGCGGCGCCTTGACCCGATTAAGCTGACCCCCCGCAGCGCGAACAAACGACACTGAAGCGATGAAGCTCACGATGGACGACGAAGACCTCGCCCCCAGCGCGGCCGCGCCCGCAGCCCCGGCCCCCGCGCCCGACCTCTCGGTGCTGCTGATCGGCCTGCTCAAGGGCGTGCTCTACCGCGAAGCCGACGAACGCCAGTGGTCCAGCCTGCTGCAGTTGCAGGCGCGGGTGCGCGAATACGTCGCCGTGCTCAACCTCGAGCTGGTGCTCGACGAGGCCGAGGGCTACGCCTTCCTGCGTGGCCGCCCCGAGCCTGCCGACGACGACCCGGCGCCGCGCCTGCCGCGGCTGGTGGCGCGGCGGCCGCTGTCCTACCCGGTGAGCCTGCTGCTCGCCCTGCTGCGCAAGAAGCTCGCCGAGTTCGACGCCGGCGGCGGCGACACCCGGCTGGTGCTCGGGCGCGACGACATCGTCGAGCTGGTGCGCGTGTTCCTGCCCGAAGGCCCCAACGAGGCGCGCCTGATCGACCAGATCGAGACCCACATCAACAAGGTCGTCGAGCTTGGCTTCCTCGCCCGCCTCAAGCCCGCCACCGCCACCGCCAGCGCCGGGGCACCGGCCAGTTACGAAGTGCGCCGCATCCTCAAGGCCTTCGTCGACGCACAGTGGCTGGCCGACTTCGACGCCCGCCTGGCGGTCTACCGGATGGCACCCGCCGGCGCGAAGGAGACGAGCGATGAATGAGCCCCTGTCCCTCGGCCTCGACTTCGTCGCCGACGACACCCTGTCCGGCTTTCGCCTGCAGCGCCTGGAGGTGCTCAACTGGGGCACCTTCGACCGCCACGTGTGGACGCTGCAGCTCGACGGCCGCAACGGGCTCCTGACCGGCGACATCGGCTCGGGCAAGTCCACCCTGGTCGACGCCATCACCACCCTGCTGGTGCCCGCCCACCGCATCGCCTACAACAAGGCCGCCGGCGCCGACACGCGCGAGCGCAGCCTGCGCTCCTACGTGCTCGGCCACTACAAGTCCGAGCGCAACGAGGTCACCGGCGCCGCGCGCCCGATCGGCCTGCGCGAGCCCGGCAGCTACTCGGTGATCCTCGGCGTATTCCACAACGCCGGCTACGATCAGACGGTGAGCCTGGCCCAGGTGTTCTGGTTCAAGGAGGCGCAGGGCCAGCCCGCGCGCTTCTACCTCGGCGCCGAGCACGCGCTGTCGATCGCGGCGGACTTCTCCGGCTTCGGCCCCGACATCACGCAACTGCGCAAACGCCTGCGCGGCGCCGGGGCCGAGGTGTTCGACAGCTTCCCGCCCTATGCCGCCTGGTTCCGCCGCCGTTTCGGCATCGACAACGAGCAGGCGCTCGAGCTCTTCCACCAGACCGTGTCGATGAAGTCGGTCGGCAACCTCACCGACTTCGTCCGCCACCACATGCTCGAGCCCTTCGAGGTCGGCCCGCGCATCC
>SHNC01000066.1 GCA_004295105.1 Betaproteobacteria bacterium
CGGCACCGAGAACCTGATGATGGCGGCCTGCCTCGCCGACGGCGAGACGGTGATCGAGAACGCCGCGCGCGAGCCCGAGGTGGTGGATCTGGCGAACTGCCTGGTGGCGATGGGGGCGCAGATCTCGGGCGCGGGCTCGGACGTGATCCGCATCCGCGGCGTCGAGCGCCTGCACGGTGCCACTCACCGCATCATGCCCGACCGCATCGAGACCGGAACCTACCTGTGCGCTGCGGCCGCCACCGGCGGCGAAGTGCGGCTGACCGGCACCTCGACGAGCTATCTCGACGCGGTGATCGACAAGCTTATGGATGCCGGCTGCGAGGTCGCCGCCGAGCGCGACGCGATCCGCCTGACGGCGCCCGCGCGCCTGCAGGCGGTGAGCCTGCGCACCGCGCCCTATCCGGCCTTCCCGACCGACATGCAGGCGCAGTTCATGGCGATCAACTGCGTCGCCAACGGCGTGGCGATGATCCGCGAGACGATTTTCGAGAACCGTTTCATGCACGCCGTCGAACTGCAGCGCCTGGGCGCGGACATCCGCATCGACGGCAACACCGCCATGGTGCAGGGCGTGGCGAAGCTGGAGGGTGCCACGGTGATGGCGACCGATCTGCGCGCCTCGGCCAGCCTGGTGGTGGCTGGCCTGGTGGCCGAAGGCGAGACGGTGATCGATCGCATCTACCATCTCGATCGCGGCTACGAGCGGCTGGAGGCCAAGCTTGCCGCGCTCGGCGCGAAGGTGCGCCGCCTGGCGTGACGGCGGGGCCGGCGGCGGCCGGAGCAGGCGCCGTGGCGGCCGCGCAGCGTGCCTGCGCGTCGGCCTTCCCGATATCGACCGGCTGGATCGTTCAGAGGTCGAACTGGCCGTTCGCCTCGGGCTGCCAGGTCACTGCCAGCACCTTCAACCGGATGTTGTTGCCGTCCGGCGTCTTCCAGTCGATGACCTGGCCGGCCGACAGGCCCAGCAGCGCGCTGCCCGCTGGAGAGAAGATCGAAACGCGACCTTCCTCGGCGCGGGCATCCTTCGGATAGGCGAGCGTCAGCTCGTATTCGCGGCCGGTGTTCTGTTCGAGGAAACGCGCGCGGCTGTTCATCGTGATGACGTCCGGCGGCATCTCCGCGGGCTCGCGTACGTCGGCGCGTTCCAGCTCGTCGCGCAGGCCATCGAGGTCGCTGCGGCTGCGGAAGGCGGGAAGGGATAGCAGACCTTCGAGGCGCTCGAGGTCGGTGGACGAGACGATGATCGACGGTTTCACGGCACGGACTCCTGCTTCCAGGCGCGATGTCGCGCCCACGGCACAAAAAGAAATGGCCGAACCGCCGCGGGGCAGTCCAGCCAACCGGCAGCGAGGCTAACAGAACCTCCGCCGGGTTACAATGGCGGCCCGATCGATCAAGGCTTTCCACGTGTCCAGCATCACCCTTGCCCTGTCGAAGGGCCGCATCTTCGAAGAGACGCTGCCGTTGCTGGCGGCCGCGGGCATCGTCCCGACCGACAATCCCGAGTCCTCGCGCAAGCTCATCATCGGCACCAACCGGCCGGATGTGCGCCTGGTCATCGTGCGCGCGACCGACACCCCGACCTACGTGCAGTATGGCGCAGCCGACCTGGGCATTGCCGGCAAGGACGTGCTGATCGAGCACGGCGGCGCGGGTCTTTACCAGCCGCTGGACCTGGAGATTGCCCGCTGCCGGCTGTGCGTCGCGGTGCAAAAAGGCTTCGATTACGCTGCGGCGACGCGCCCCGGCGGGCGCATCCGCGTGGCGACCAAGTACATCAACGCCGCCAAGGCGCACTTCGCCGGCAAGGGCATGCACGTCGACCTGATCAAGCTCTACGGCTCGATGGAACTGGCGCCGCTGGTCGGGCTTGCCGATGCGATCGTGGACCTGGTGTCCACCGGAAGCACGCTGCGTGCCAACAACCTCGAGGAGGTCGAGGACATCATGCCCATCAGTTCGCGCCTGATCGTCAACCAGGCTTCGCTGAAGCTCAAGCGCGACCTGCTGCAGCCGGTGCTCGACGCCTTTGCCGGCGCGGTGAAACCCTGAGGAAGTGCCCATGAGTCAGACGCCGATCCGCCGCCTCGACGCGCGCGAGCCTGAATTCCTGTCCACGCTCGATGCACTGCTCGCCTTCGAGGCCGCGGCCGACGAGCGCATCGACGCCGCAGTCACCGAGATCCTGCGCGCGGTCCGTACTACCGGCGATGCCGCGGTGATCGAGTACACCCGCCGTTTCGACGCGCTCGACGTGCATGCGATGGCGTCGCTCGAACTGCCAAGATCCGAACTGCATGCCGCACTGGAAAGCCTCACCGTCGAACAGCGTGAGGCGTTGCGCATCGCGGCCGATCGTGTGCGCGTCTATCACGAGCGGCAGAAGGGCGAAACCTGGGAATACACCGAAGCGGACGGCACACGTCTGGGCCAGAAGGTCACACCGCTCGATCGCGTCGGCCTCTACGTGCCGGGTGGCCGCGCGTCGTATCCCAGCTCGGTGCTGATGAACGCCATTCCGGCCAAGGTCGCCGGCGTCGGCGAGTTGATCATGGTGGTGCCGACGCCGCGCGGCGAGAGGAATCCGCTGGTGCTGGCGGCGGCGGCGATTACCGGCGTAGACCGGGTGTTCACGATCGGCGGTGCGCAGGCGGTGGCCGCGCTGGCCTATGGCACGCAGACCATCCCCCAGGTGGACAAGATCGTCGGCCCCGGCAACGCCTTCGTCGCCGAGGCCAAGCGCCGCGTCTTCGGCACGGTGGGCATCGACATGGTCGCCGGTCCGTCCGAGGTGCTGATCATTTCCGATGGCAGCGGTCACGCCGACTGGGTGGCGATGGACCTCTTCGCCCAGGCCGAGCACGACGAACTGGCGCAGTCCATCCTGCTGTGCACGGATCCGAACTTCATCGACGCGGTGCACGACGCTATCGACCGCCTGCTGCCGGGCATGCCGCGTCGCGACACGATCGCGAGTTCGCTCGCCAACCGTGGCGCGCTGATCCATGTCGACAGCGTGGAGCAGGCCTGCGCGATCGCCAACCGCATTGCGCCGGAGCATCTGGAGCTGTCGCTGGAAGATGCCGAAGCGTGGATCGACCGCATCCGTCACGCGGGTGCGATCTTCGTCGGCCATTGGGCGGTGGAGGCGCTGGGCGATTACTGTGCCGGCCCCAATCACGTGCTGCCGACCATGCGTAGCGCGCGCTTCTCGTCGCCTCTGGGCACCTACGATTTCCAGAAGCGCACCAGCATCGTCAATATCTCGGAAGCTGGGGCGCAGCACCTGGGCAAGGTGGCGTCCATCCTGGCGCACGGCGAGGGGTTGCAGGCGCATGCGCGTTCGGCGGAGATGCGGCTGAAGGTCTGATCAGCGACCGAGGATCGCCTCCAGCGCATCCACCAGCACTGCGCATTGCTCGTCGGTGCCGACCGTGATGCGCAGAAACTGGTCGATACGCGGTGCCTTGAAGTGGCGCACGATGATGGCGCGCTTGCGCAGTTCCGCCGCCAGCTCGGCGCCGTCACGCAGTGGATGTCGCGCGAAGATGAAGTTCGCGGCCGATGGCAGCACCTCGAAGCCGAGTGCGGTCAATTGCTCAACCAGCGCGTCGCGAGTGGCGACGACCTTGCGGCAGCTCTCCTGGAAGTGGGTCTCGTCTTCCACCGAAGCGACCGCCCCGGCAATCGCGAGGCGGTCGAGCGGATACGAGTTGAAGCTGTTCTTCACCCGTTCCAGCGCCTCGATCAGCGATGCGTGCCCGGCGGCGAAGCCCACGCGCAGGCCGGCGAGCGAGCGGCTCTTCGAGAACGTGTGTACGACGAGCAGGTTCGGATGGCGGTCGATCAGGCCGATTGCGCTGTCGCCGCCGAAATCCACATAGGCCTCGTCGATCAGCACGACGGCGTCCGCGTTGGCGGCGACGATGCGCTCGACGTCGGCGATCGCCATCAGCCGTCCGGTGGGGGCGTTCGGGTTGGGGAAGATGATCGCGCCGGGGCGGTCGTCGCCCTGCGGCAGGTAATCCTCGGCGCGGATGGAATAGTCGTCCGCAAGCGCAATCATGCGGTGATCGATGCCGTACAGGCCGCAGTAGACGGGATAGAAGCTGTAGGTGATGTCGGGGAACCACAGCGGCCGGTCATGCCGGAGCAGGGCCATGAAGGCATGGGCCAGCACCTCGTCCGAGCCGTTGCCGACGAAGAGCTGGTCCGGCTGCAGGCCGTAGCGCTTCGCCAGCGCCGCCTTCAGCGCGTCGGCGTTCGGGTCGGGGTACAGACGCAGCGCATCGCTGGTGGCGGCGCGGATCGCCTCCAGCGCCTTCGGCGACGGTCCGTAGGGGTGCTCGTTGGTGTTGAGCTTGACGAGATTGTCCATCTTGGGCTGCTCGCCCGGGACGTAGGGGGTCAGGCCGTGGACGACGGCGCTCCAGTAGCGGCTCATGCGGATGTCTGCAGGTGATGGCGATCGGGGGCGATGGGCGGATGTCGTGCAACGCGGGCGGAGTCGCGCGGTCGAATCTAGACGTTGCGCTTCGGAGCCTGCATTGCAGCCTCCTCGCCGCGCGATGGTATCATGGCCCGAACCGACCCATTCCCAGCCCTTCCCGGCCCATTCCAGCCATGCGGCAAGCAGACGTCACGCGCAATACCCTCGAAACCCGCATCTCGGTGCGCATCGATCTCGATGGCACCGGTCGCGGTACGCTCGATACCGGTGTCCCCTTCCTCGACCACATGCTCGACCAGATCGTGCGCCATGGCCTGATCGATCTCGATGTGCGTTGCGAGGGCGATACCCACATCGACGACCATCACACGGTCGAGGACGTCGGCATCACCATCGGCCAGGCCTTTGCGAATGCGCTCGGCGACAAGAAAGGCGTGCGCCGCTACGGCCATGCCTACGTGCCGCTGGACGAGGCGCTGTCGCGCGTGGTGGTGGATTTTTCCGGGCGCCCGGGCCTGCACTATTTCGTGAATTACACACGCGCTCGTATCGGCAATTTCGATGTCGATCTCGTTCGTGAGTTCTTCCAGGGCTTCGTCAATCACGCCGGCGTGACGCTGCACATCGACAACCTGCGTGGCGACAACGCGCATCACCAATGCGAAACGGTGTTCAAGGCCTTCGCCCGTGCGCTGCGCATGGCCGCCGAGCGTGACGAGCGTGCGGCAGGCGTGATTCCCTCCACCAAGGGTGCGCTCTGAGCGAGCCTCGGGCTTTCCTGCTGCGCACCCTCGCCGGCCCCGATCGAGACGGCCTTTTCGCAACGACTCCTTCGTCATCCTTCTGCGAGTTCTTCCGATGACCTCAGTGGCCATCATCGATTACGGCATGGGTAACCTGCGCTCCGTCGCCAAGGCCATCGAGCATGTCGCGCCCGGCCACGACGTGTTCGTGACTTCGGATCCCGAGCGCGTCGCTGCGGCGGCCAGAGTCGTGTTTCCGGGGCAGGGGGCGATGCCCGACTGCATGCGCGAGCTGGATCTGCGCGGCCTGCGACCGGCAGTGCTCGAGGCCGCGGCGAAGAAGCCCTTCCTCGGCATCTGCATCGGCGAGCAGATGTTGTTCGCGCACAGCGCCGAGGGCGACGTGCCGGGGCTGGGCATCCTGCCGGGCGAGGTCGTCCGCTTTCCGGACGAGCGCATGGTGCTTGCCGACGGTGCGCGCCTGAAGGTGCCGCACATGGGCTGGAACGAAGTTTGGCGGAACCGGCCGCACGCGTTGTGGGAAGGCATTCCCGACGGCGAGCGCTTCTACTTCGTGCACAGCTACTTCGTTCAGCCAGCCGATCCCGCCGATGTCGCCGCATGCACCGACCATGGCGTGCGCTTTACCAGTGCGGTAGCGCGGGATAATATCTTCGCGGTCCAGTTCCACCCCGAGAAAAGCGCTGCAGCCGGTCTGCGCCTGCTCGCGAATTTCATCCAGTGGGCGCCCTGATCCACCCTTGCCCGCGTTCCCTTCCAGTTCAAGAAATCTGATCCGGTATGTTGCTGATCCCCGCCATCGACCTCAAGGACGGTCATTGTGTGCGCCTGAAACAGGGCGAAATGGATGCCGCCACGGTGTTCTCCGAAGATCCCGGCGCGATGGCGCGGCACTGGCTCGATGCCGGTGCCCGTCGGCTGCATCTCGTCGACCTGAACGGTGCCTTTGCTGGCAAGCCGAAGAATGGCGCGGCGATCCGCGCGATCACCGACGAGGTCGGCGACGACATTCCGGTGCAACTCGGCGGCGGCATCCGCGATCTCGACACCATCGAGCACTACCTAGACAACGGCATCAGCTACGTCATCATCGGCACCGCCGCGGTGAAGAACCCGGGCTTCCTGCACGACGCCTGCAGCGCCTTCCCGGGCCACATCATCGTCGGGCTCGATGCGAAGGACGGCAAGGTGGCGGTGGACGGCTGGTCCAAGCTCACCGGGCATGACGTGGTCGATCTCGCGAGGAAGTTCGAGGACTACGGCGTGGAGTCGGTCATCTACACCGACATCGGCCGCGACGGCATGCTGTCGGGCGTCAATATCGAGGCCACCGTGCGGCTGGCACGGGCCCTGCGCATTCCGGTCATCGCCAGCGGCGGCATCACCGACCTGCGCGACATCGACGCACTGTGCGCGGTCGAGGAAGAGGGCATCATGGGGGCCATCACCGGGCGCGCGATCTATGAAGGGACGCTCGATTTCGCCGCCGCGCAGGCGCGTGCCGACGAACTGAACGGTGTGACCGAATGAACTCTCCCGCAGACCGCCGCTGATGCTCGCCAAACGCATCATCCCCTGCCTGGACGTCAATGCCGGGCGCGTCGTCAAGGGCGTCAATTTCGTCGAGCTGCGCGACGCCGGCGACCCGGTGGAGATCGCGCGCCGCTACGACGAACAGGGGGCCGACGAGATCACCTTCCTCGACATCACCGCCAGTTCGGACGCGCGCGACATCATCCTGCACGTGGTCGAGCAGGTGGCCGAGCAGGTCTTCATCCCGCTGACGGTCGGAGGCGGCGTGCGCAGCGTGGACGACGTGCGCCGCCTGCTCAACGCCGGTGCCGACAAGGTGAGCATGAATACCGCCGCGGTGAACAATCCCCAGCTCGTGCTTGATGCGGCTGCCAAGGTCGGCAGCCAGTGCATCGTCGTCGCGATCGACGCCAAGCAGACCGCGCCGGGCAGGTGGCAGGTGTTCACCCATGGTGGGCGCAACAATACCGGCCTCGATGCGATCGAATGGGCGCGCAGGGTGGAAGCGCTCGGGGCCGGCGAGATCCTGCTCACCAGCATGGATCGCGACGGCACCAGGATCGGCTTCGATCTCGGTCTTACCCGCGCGGTCTCCGATGCGGTGCGCATCCCGGTCATCGCCAGCGGCGGCGTCGGCACGCTGGAGCACCTGGCCGACGGCGTGACCGAGGGACGCGCCGATGCGGTGCTGGCGGCCAGCATCTTCCATTTCGGGCAGCACACCGTGCGCGAGGCCAAGGAGCTGATGCGCGCACGCGGCATCGAGGTGCGGCTGTGAGCGTCGGCACGAAGTGGCTCAACGAGGTCAAGTGGGACGCACAGGGCCTGGTGCCGGTGATCGCCCAGGACGCCTCGTCCGGCGACGTGCTGATGTTCGCCTGGATGAACCGCGAGGCGCTGCAACGCACTGCCGAGTCCGGCGAAGCCATCTACTGGTCACGTTCGCGGCGCAAACTGTGGCACAAGGGTGAGGAGTCCGGTCACGTACAGAAGGTGCTCGACATCCGCATCGACTGCGACAACGATGTAGTGTTGATCAAGGTCGAGCAGGTGGGCGGCATCGCGTGCCACACCGGCCGCCGTAGCTGCTTCTTCCAGAAGTATTTCGCCGACGGCCGCTGGGAGGCCGTCGAACCGGTTTTGAAAGACCCGCAGGACATCTACAAATGATCGACATCGAAGTGCTGCACCGCGTATCCGCCACGCTCGCCGAGCGCAAGAAAGCCGATCCGGATTCCTCTTACGTCTCAAGCCTCTACACCAAGGGGACCGACGCGATCTGCAAGAAGGTCGCCGAGGAGGCGGCCGAGACCATCATGGCAGCCAAGGACAAGGATCTGCTGCATCTGGTCTGGGAAGTCACCGATCTGTGGTTCCACTCGATGGTCCTGCTCGCCCATCACGGGCTGTCGGTCGACGACGTGCTCGCGGAGTTCCGCCGTCGCGAGGGCGTGTCGGGCATCGACGAAAAGAAGTCCCGCACCACTGCCTGAGGACGCTGGCCATGAGCGACTGCCTGTTCTGCCGCATCGTCCGCGGCGAGATTCCGGCGAAGAAGGTCTACGAGGACGATCACGTGCTCGCCTTTCACGACATCCGACCGCTCGCGCCGGTGCATGTGCTGGTGATTCCCAAGGAGCACGTCGATTCGATGGCGCATCTCGAGCCTCGCCACGAGACCGCCATGGGGCGTCTGATGGTTGCCGCGGCGCGGATTGCGCGGGATCAAGGCTGTACCGACGGATTCCGGACTATTGTTAACACCGGAAGGGTCGGTTTGCAGGAGGTGTATCATCTCCACCTGCACATTCTGGGTGGCGCCGATCCATTGCCGCCCATGTTGAAGCGCTAAGGAGAGCGGTATATGGGTTCATTCAGCATCTGGCACTGGCTGATCGTGCTGGTCATCGTCATGCTGGTGTTCGGGACGAAGAAGCTGCGCAACATCGGATCCGATCTGGGTGGTGCGGTGAAGGGTTTCAAGGAAGGCATGAAGGAGGGCGACTCCGCGGCGGGCTCCTCGCAACAGAAGATCGCCGGCGACGGGCAGACCATCGAGGGCGAAGCGCGTGAAAAGGTCGACAAGACCTCCTGAGCGCCACGTGTCACAGGTCGAGGGGCGCCCGTTTCCGAGCGCCCCTTCGTTTTCCCGCGTCGAATAGCGGAGACGCGGGTTCGGGAACAACATGTTCGATTTCGGCTTCTCTGAACTGGTTGTCATCGGGGTGGTGATGCTGATCGTCGTCGGCCCCGAGCGCCTGCCCAAGGTCGCGCGCACCGTCGGTCACCTGCTGGGGCGGCTCCAGCGCTACGTTTCGGACGTGAAGTCCGACATCCAGCGCGAGATGCAGCTCGAGGAGCTGAAGAAGCTGCAGGAGCAGGTCAGGCAACAGGCCCAGGCCATCGAGACATCGGTACGCTCGCAGGCTGCGACGGTGGAGAGCGAAGTGGGGCGTGCCGGCGACGAGTTGCGCGCACTGGAGGCCGCGGCCACCGGCGCGGTGTCCGACGCTGGCCAAGCCGCAACACCGCAGACTGCGGCGACCCCGGCAAGCCCGCAGCTCGAACTGGGGCTGGGGTCCTCCGCGAAACCGGTGGCGGCAGACAAGCAATGAGCGAGCAGCAGGAAACCTTCATCGCGCATCTCGTCGAGTTGCGCGACCGCATGTTGCGCGCCATCGTCGCGGTGGTGATCGTATTCGTCTGCCTGATGCCGTGGGCCGGGGACATCTACGACATTCTCGCCAAACCGATGATGGCGACGCTGCCCGAAGGCACGCACATGATTGCCACTGGCGTTGTGACGCCTTTCTTCGTGCCGGTGAAGGTCACCATGATGGTCGCCTTCGTTCTCGCGCTTCCGGTGGTGCTTTACCAGGCGTGGTCCTTCATCGCGCCGGGCCTCTACGCGCACGAGCGCCGCCTCGCGGTGCCGCTGGTGGTGGGCAGTTGCGTGCTGTTCCTGCTGGGCATGGCGTTCTGCTATTTCTTCGTGTTCGGCACCGTGTTCAAATTCATCGCGGAATTCGCGCCCAAGAGCATCGTGCCGGCACCGGACATCGAACAGTATCTCTCCTTCGTGATGTCGATGTTCATTGCCTTCGGCATCACCTTCGAGGTGCCGGTGGTGGTGATCCTGCTGGTCAAGGGCGGGGTGGTCGATGTCGCCAAGCTGAAGGAAATCCGGCCCTACGTGATCGTCGGCGCCTTCGTTGTCGCAGCGATCATCACGCCGCCCGACGTCGTTTCGCAGTTCATGCTTGCAGTGCCGATGTGCCTGCTGTACGAACTGGGCATTCTGCTCGCCGGTATGGTGTCGCGCCCTGCTGGCGCGAGCGAGGGTACGGCGCTGACGGCCCCGGCCGACCCGGAAGCCGGCCCGTCGGACGGCCGCTGAAGAGAGCGCGGGAAGGGACGGACCGGACCGCCGGCGGCCCGCTCCCTTCAGCGTTGCGGTGCTGCCGGCGTCGGGCGGCGCCCGACCTCGACATCCAGATCGACCGCCTCCGCCCCACGGCGCACGCGGAAACGCGCCTTCTGGCCGGGCGCGAGGCCGGCAACGAGATCCAGCATGGCGCGGGGGTCGGCGATGGACTGCTCACCGATGGCCACCAGCACGTCACCGGGCCGGATGCCGGCGCGGTCCGCCGGGCTGTTGCGAAGCACCCCGGCGATCAATGCGCCCCTGGCGTCCCGCAGCCCGAAGGACTCCGCCAGCTCGGGCGTGATGTCCTGGATTTCGACGCCGACCCAGCCGCGCGTCACTTCGCCGCGGGCGACGATCTGCCCGCGCACGTTGCGCGCAATCGACACCGGAATCGCGAAACCGATGCCGAGCGAGCCCCCCGAGCGTGAATAGATCGCGGTGTTGATGCCCACCAGATGCCCGTCGCTGTCGACCAGCGCGCCGCCGGAGTTGCCGGGGTTGATCGCCGCATCGGTCTGGATGTAGTTCTCGAAGGTGTTGATGCCGAGCTGGCTGCGTCCGAGTGCCGAGACGATGCCCATCGTCACCGTCTGCCCGACGCCGAACGGATTGCCGATCGCGAGCACGACATCGCCCACCTGAAGCGCGGAACCCTCGGCGAAGGTGATCGACGGCAGACCGGCATCCGCGGTGATCTTGAGTACTGCCAGATCGGTTTCGGGGTCGCGGCCGATCAGGCGGGCCTCGAACTTGCGTCCGTCGTTGAGCGCCACCTCCATCGCGTCCGCGGCCTCGACGACGTGGTTGTTGGTCAGGATGAAGCCGTCAGCGCTGACGATGACTCCCGAGCCGAGTCCCGACGAGCGCTGGCCCGGATCGCCATTGAAGCGGTCACCGAAGAAATGGCGGAATACCGGGTCGTCCATCAGGGGATGACGCGATCCGCCGACCGCCTTGCTGGTGAAGATGTGTACCACCGCGGGCAGCGAGCGTTGTGCTGCCGTCGCATAGGAGCCTGCTGCCGATGCCGCCGCGCCCTCGCTCGGGGGTGCCTGGCGCACGGCCACCACCGCGCCGGGTGCGGTGTCCCGCAGCCATTCCGGTTTCAGTGTGTTGAGCACGAACAGTACCGCGACGCTGATGGTCACGGCCTGAGCGAAGGTAAGCCACAGACGGCGCATAATGGCGTTCGAACGCAAGAAAACCGGGGCAGCGCGATCACGCGCGCCCACGCAGGTTGCGGGATGGGAGTGAAGGAACGATGCAACTCAGGGAGCTGCACGAGTATCTGGATGCACTGCTGGAGGCGTCTAGGCTCAAGGATTATTGCCCAAACGGTCTGCAAGTGGAAGGACGCCCCGAGGTGCGCCACGTGCTGTGCGGCGTCACCGCGAGCCAGGCGCTCGTCGACCTGGCGGTACGGGACGGCTACGACGCGGTGATCGTGCATCACGGCTACTTCTGGCGGGGTGAGGATGGCCGCATCACCGGCATGCGCAAGCGCCGCCTGCAAGCCTTGCTGGCGAACGACGTCAGCCTGATCGCCTATCACCTGCCGCTCGACGTGCATGCGGAACTGGGCAACAACGCGCAGTTCGCACGGGTCATGGGCTGGGCCGGCGAGGGGCGCTTTGCCGATCAGGATCTCGGCTGGTTCGGTCGGCCGGCCGCTGCTCCGGGGACGGAGACGGCAGGCGCCATCGCACGTTCGCTTGCCGCCCGGCTCGGGCGCGAACCCATGCTCGTCGGCGATGCCGAGCGTGCGGTGCATAGGGTCGCCTGGTGCACCGGCGCGGCGCAGGATTATTTCGAGCAGGCGATCGCCGCGGGCGCCGACCTGTACGTGTCGGGCGAGATCTCCGAACAGACCGTGCATCTGGCCCGGGAGTCGGGCGTGCCGTATGTCGCCGCCGGGCACCACGCGACCGAACGATATGGCATCCGGGCCGTTGCGCAGCACTTGTGCGAGGCCTGCGGCCTCACTGCCGATTTTGTCGACCTTCCCAACCCGGTCTGACCGCGTTGCCCTCGGCGCGTCTGGAAAGCGGCGCTATTGCGCGGTGTCGGCGACTTTCATTGCGTAGGTGCGGTAGGGGCCAAGCTGCTGCTCCAGGATCCCTTCCAGGAGCAGCAGCTCGTCGATCACGACGAAGGGCAGACCCTGTCGCGAGCCGTCGCGGTTGTCACGCAGCAGTTGCTGGATATAGGCCTGACATTCGTGCGAGCCCCATGACCTCGCCAGGCGCTCGGCGATGTGCGGCATGTTCTCGAGCGAAAGCGGGGTGTTGCGCAGGCCGTCGTAGTTGTCCCAGTTCACCCGGCGGACATTGAAGGTCTTGTTCAGTTGGCGTGACAGCTCTTCGAACTCGCCGCGCAGTCCTGCCGCCCGATACACGTCCAGCAGTTTCAGCCAGGGGGTGATGGCTTGGCGAGGATTACCCTGGATGAACTCTGCCAGCGTGTCGGCGGCGCCCTGCAGGCGGCCGAAACTCATCATGATGTCGGCGAGTTCGACGGCGGACTTGTGATCCTCCATCGCATCGTGCTCCTCGCCGATGATGGTGGGCTTCTCCGTGTGCGGGTGCGGGCCGGGCGACTGCCAGCCAATCCGGGAGTGAGGTTCATGCGGCGCAGGCGAGCTGGTCCGCACTGTGACAGCGCCCGGTGTCGCTCCGGCAGAGGCGGATCCGGCCGCGGCAAGGCGGGGCTCGGCCGATGCTTGCGGTGCGGAGAGCGCCGTCTTGGCGGCCGGTGCGGGCCGCGGTGCGGGCCCAGACGCCGCCGCCCGGCGACGGCGCGACAGGCCGGCAAGGACGACCAGGGTCGCGAACAGCAATCCGCCCGCGACGCTCCAATCGTGCCAGCCCTTGCCTGTTGCAGTCGCCGGCACTGCGGCGGCCGCCTGGGCTGCGCTGGGGATGGCGATCGGAGTCGCGGGAGCGGTGGCGGCGAGCGCGCGCGCCTGCTCCTCGAGCTTGGCCTGGATCTGTTCCAGTTCCTTGATCCGTGCGAGCAGTTCCATTTCGGCGACGATGCTGCGATCGATCGCAGCGACCAGTTGGCGCTCGCGCATCGTCGGGTCGATCATCGCCCCCCGTGGTGTCGGCGCCAGGCCGGCTGCGGCCTGCATGGGGGCTTCGGTTCCCGCTTCCTGTCGCCCGGTGGCGACGACGACGCGGTCATTGCCGGTGGCAGGCGTCGGCGGCGGTGACTCTGCGGCGGCGCGGGATGCCGGCCGCGCGGGTGTGGGGGCGGGTGTGGGGGCGGTCTGGCGGCGGGCCGGTGGCGGGGCGGTCTCGCGCGC
>SHNC01000171.1 GCA_004295105.1 Betaproteobacteria bacterium
GGTGCCGCTGCAGCCGACCGGCGTGGTCGGTGAGTTCGTCGCCGGCGTGCGTTATCGCGCGTGGCAGCCGCCGTCCTGCCTGCATCCGACCATAGGCGTGCATGCGCCGCTGGTGTTCGACCTGGTGGACGGCTGGATGCAGCGCTCGATGGGTGGCTGCGTGTATCACGTGGCGCACCCGGGCGGGCGCAATTACGAGACCTACCCGGTCAACCCGTATGAAGCGGAAGGACGGCGCCTGGCGCGCTTCACCACCACCGGCCACACACCGGGTCGCATCGCGCCGGCGGCGGCCGAGCGCAATGCCGACTTCCCCTTCACCCTCGACCTGCGCCGACAGGGCGGCTGAGCACGATGCAGGTTCAGTTGCAGAGCCCGCCCGAGCTGCTCGCGACCTATGCGGCGCGGCCCGACCGCTACGACGAGTTGTGCCAGCGCATCGGCAGGGTGGTGGTGGTGCGGCCGCACTGGCGCGACTTCTTCCACGGCCTGGCGGCGATGTCGCCGGCCGAGATGGCGGCGCGGCGTTTCGCGCTGGGTCGCCAGATCCACGAGAACGGCATCACCTACAACGTGTATGCCGATCCGCGCGGTTTCGAGCGGCCTTGGGAGCTCGACCTGCTGCCCTACGTCCTGCCGGCGGCGGAATGGTTGCAGATCGAGGCGGCGGTGGTCCAGCGCGCGACGCTGTTCAATCGCATCCTCGCCGATCTCTACGGCGAGCAGACGCTGCTGCAGCACGGCCTCATCCCGCCGGCGCTGATCTATGGCCACAGCGGCTTCCTGCGGCCGCTGGTGGGCGCGAAGCCGCCGGGCGACCTGTTCCTGCATCTTTATGCGGTCGACCTGGCGCGCTCGCCGGACGGCCGCTGGTGGGTGGTGGCCGACCGCACCCAGGCGCCGTCCGGAGCCGGCTACGCGCTGGAGAACCGCGGCGTGGTGGCGCGCGCGCTGCCCGAGCTGTATCGCGCCACCGGCGTGCAGCCGCTGGTGCCCTTCTTCGAAGGCTTCCGCGACAGCCTGGCGGCGCTGGCCCCGGCCGACGCCGCGGACGACGAGGGCGAGGCGCTGATCGTCGTGCTCACGCCCGGCCCCTACAACGAGACCTATTTCGAGCACGCCTTCCTCGCGCGCGAGATGGGCTTCCCGCTGGTCGAGGGGCAGGACCTCACGGTGCGCGACGAAAAGGTCTTCCTGCGCACGCTGGACGGCCTGCGCCGGGTGCATGTGATCCTGCGCCGGGTGGACGACCTCTGGTGCGACCCGCTGGAGCTGCGCGACGACTCGGCGCTGGGCGTGGCCGGGCTGGTGGCGGCGGTGCGCGCCGGCGAGGTGACGGTGGCCAACGCGCTGGGCAGCGGCATCCTCGAGACCGGCGCGCTGCTGGGCTATCTGCCGCGGCTGGCCGAGCACCTGCTGGGGCAGAAGCTGAAGATGCCGTCGGTCGCCACCTGGTGGTGCGGCGAGCCGGCTGCCTGCGAATACGCCCTCGAGCATCTGCGCGAACTGGTGGTGAAGCCGTCCTATCCGGCGGTGGGCGACACGCCGGTGTTCTGCCGCGATCTGGCGTCGGGCGAACTCGAAGCGCTGGCAAGGCGGATCGAGGCGCGGCCGTTCGACTTCGTCGCGCAGGAGATGGTGAACCTGTCGCAGGCGCCGGTGCTGGCGCCCGAAGTGGAGGCCGGTTGCGGCCTGGTGGCGCGCAACATCGGCCTGCGCGTATTCGTCGCCGCCGCGCCGGACGGCTTTCGCGCGATGCCGGGCGGTCTCATCCGCTTCGCCTCGGAGGCCGACCGCCGCGTGGTGTCGATGCAGTACGGCGGCGGCAGCAAGGACGCCTGGGTGCTCAGCTCGCCGGCGCGGCCGCAGCCGGTGGCGCGCATCGTGCCCGGCCAGATCGCACCCCCGGAACGGGGGCCGCGCCGTCTCAGCCTGTCGAGCCGGGTGGCGGAGAACTTCTTCTGGCTCGGGCGCTACAGCGAGCGAGCCGACGTCGCTGCGCGCCTCGGCGGCGAGACGCTGGCGCGTCTGAGTGGTCTGGGCATCCCCGATGCGCCGGATGCCGCGGGCCTGAGCGCGGTCGACGCCGCCGCCGTGCCGGGGGCCGGCCGCGCGCCGGCGTCCGCCGATCTTGCCGTCGGCGGCGGCGACCCGACACTGGCGGCGCTGCTGAGCCTGTGCCGACGCACCGGCATCGTGCTCAGGCCGGGCGGCGGCGAGGCGAACGAGTCGGCGGCCGTGGCAGCGACGGGGGCCGGTGCTGCCGCGCGCGCGGCAGCGACCCCGGCGTCATTTGCCGAGGCCTTGTTCGATCCCTCCAGCGGCGGCGGAGTGGCGGCCAACCTGCGTCAGGTGCTGCGCCTGGCGGCTCTGGTGCGCGATCGGCTGTCGCCCGACAGTTGGCGCATCTACAACCGCCTGTCCGAGTTCACCAGCGCGTCCGACGGGCCGCCCGGTGTCGGCGACGCGCTGCACCGCCTGGATGAAGCGCTGCTGTCGCTCGTCACGCTGTCGGGCTTCGTCATGGAGAGCATGCCGCGCGATGCCGGGTGGCGTTTCCTGTCCATCGGCCGGCGCATCGAGCGCCTGCAGTTTCTCGCCGCGGCGCTGTCGGCCCTGCTGCTGACGCCCAGTACCGGTGCGCTGCAGGCGCTGCTCGCCGTCACCGATGCGGAACTGCGCTATCGCAGCCGGCACGCGCGCGGGCTGATGCCGCAGCCGGTGGCCGAACTGGTGATGCTCGACGGTGACAACCCGCGTGCCTTGCGCTATCAGCTCGAGTCGCTGATCGAGCACGTCGCCGCGCTGCCCGGCGGCGCCGGGCTGGCCGGGCCCCTGCAGCGCCAGCTCGACGCGCTGATGTCGCTGTCCCTGTGCGACTGTCTGGCGCACGAGCTCGCCGGCACGGCAGCGAGGGCGCCGAGTCAAAGGCATTGCGAGCCGCTGCAGGCGGTGCTGGCGGATATCTGGGCCTGCGGCAACCGGCTGGCCGATGCCGTGTCTCAACGCTATTTCACCCACCTCGACGCCCGCAGCCAGGCGACCGCGTCGCTGTGAGCGAGCAGAGGGCCACGCAATGCCGCTCTACGACATCCTGCACGACACCGTCTACCGTTACGACAGCGCCGTGATGCTGTCGCAGCAGATCGCCCACCTGCGCCCGCGCGACGCTGCCGGGCAGCACTGCCTGTCGCACAGCCTGACGATCGCGCCAGAGGCGGCACGACGCGTCGAGCGCACCGACTTCTTCGGCAACCCGGTGACCGGCTTCAGCCTGTATGCGCCGCACGACACGCTCGCAGTGCATGCGCGTACGCGCGTGCACGTCGAACCGGCGCTGTGGCCTGCGGCCGCGGACAGTCCGGCGTGGGAGGCGGCGCGCGACCACCTGCGCGACGGCCTGTCCGGGCACGCGCCGCTGCAGGCCGACGCGCGCGACGCCGGGCAGTACCGCTTCGCATCGCCCTTCGTGCCACTGGGCGACGAATCGCTGCGCTATGCCGACTATGCGCTGCAGAGCTTCACGCCCGAACGGCCGATGGTCGAGGCGCTGCTGGCCCTGTCGGCCCGCATCCATGCGGATTTCCAGTTCGACCCGGCGGCCACCAGCGTGGCCACGCCGGTGGCCGAGGTCTTCGACCGGCGCCGCGGCGTGTGCCAGGATTTCTCGCACCTGATGATCGCCTGCCTGCGGGCGCTCGGCCTGGCGGCGCGTTACGTGTCGGGCTATCTGCTCACCGAGCCGCCGCCGGGTCAGCCGCGGCTGATCGGCGCCGATGCCTCGCATGCCTGGGTGGCGGCCTGGTGCCCCGGGCTGGGCTGGGTTGACGTGGACCCCACCAACGACGTGCAGCCCGATACCGGGCACATCACGCTGGCATGGGGGCGCGATTACGGCGACGTCTGTCCGCTGCGCGGCGTGATCCTGGGCGGCGGCGGGCACAGCGCGGAGGTGGCGGTCACGGTGATCCCGGTGGACGAGATGGCGGCGCACGACGACCAGGCGGCCGGCGCCGACGGGCATGCACCGGAATGATGCATGGATGGCCGAGATGGTGCGCACCAGCCCGGTGCGGAGCCCTGGAACCCTGATTTCTCGCTCCATCGGTGTTGGCATGGTTTCTGCTTTTTCCGGTAGGGAAAGGGGAGTCTGAACATGTCCGAAGTGACCAAGACCGGGGCCACGCCCTACGACGAGATGTACACCGCCGACGGGGCAGTGCGTCCGCATTACCGGCCCTATGCGCAGTGGCTGGAAGAGGTGCCGCGCGCACTGATCGAGCGCAAGCGCAGCGAGGCCGACATCGCCTTCCACCGTGTCGGCATCACCTTCAACGTGTATGGCGCCGAGGGTGGCAAGGAGCGGCTGATCCCGTTCGACCTGCTGCCACGCATCATTCCGGGCCACGAGTGGAGCGAGCTCGAGCGCGGCCTGGCCCAGCGTGTGCGCGCGCTGAATGCCTTCCTCGCCGACATCTACCACGACCAGGAGATCCTGCGCGCCGGCCGCATTCCGGCCGACCAGATCCTCAGCAACGCGCAGTTCCGGCCCGAGATGAAGGGCGTCAAAGTGCCGGGCGGGCTGTATTCGATGATCGCCGGCATCGACCTGGTGCGGGCCGCCGGGGCCGACGGCTCGGGCGAGTTCTTCGTGCTGGAGGACAACCTGCGCGTACCCTCGGGCGTGTCCTACATGCTGGAGAACCGCAAGATGATGATGCGGCTGTTTCCGGACCTGTTCTCGCGCTACCACGTGCAGCCGGTGGAGCATTACCCCGATCTGCTGCTGGAGACGCTGCGCGCGGTGGCGCCGGCCGGCGTGGTCGACCCGACGGTCGTCGTGCTGACGCCGGGCGCCTACAACAGCGCCTACTTCGAGCACAGCTTCCTGGCCCAGCAGATGGGGGTCGAACTGGTCGAAGGCCAGGACATGTTCGTGCAGGACGACGTGCTGTACATGCGCACCACACAGGGACCGCGGCGGGTGGACGTGATCTACCGCCGCATCGACGACGACTTTCTCGACCCGCTCGCCTTCCGCGCGGATTCCATGCTGGGTGTGCCCGGGCTGATGCGCGCCTACCAGGCGGGCCATGTGACGCTGGCCAATGCGGTGGGCACCGGCGTGGCGGACGACAAGTCCATCTACCCCTACGTGCCGGAGATGGTGCGCTTCTACCTCGGCGAGGAGCCGGTGCTCAACAACGTGCCGACCTGGATGCTGCGCGAGAAGGACGACCTCGCCTACGTGCTCGAACATCTGCCCGAGCTGGTGGTCAAGGAAGTGCACGGCGCGGGCGGCTACGGGATGCTGGTGGGGCCGGCATCGACCCGGGCCGAGATCGAGGACTTCCGCCAGCGCATCCTCGCCGCGCCCGAGAAGTACATCGCCCAGCCCACGCTGTCGCTGTCGTCCTGCCCGACCTTCGTCGAAGCCGGCATCGCGCCGCGCCACATCGACCTGCGCCCCTTCGTGCTGTCGGGCGGCAAGCAGGTCCGCATGGTGCCGGGTGGCCTGACGCGGGTGGCGTTGAAGGAAGGCTCGCTGGTGGTGAATTCGTCGCAGGGCGGCGGCACCAAGGACACCTGGGTGGTCGACTGAGCGCGCGCGCCCGACCACCGACGACAACGATACGGAGGATTGCATCATGCTGAGCCGCACCGCCGACCACCTGTACTGGATGGCCCGCTACACCGAACGCGCCGAGAACACCGTGCGTATGCTCGACGTGTCCTACCGGATGTCGATGCTGCCGCGCGCCAACGGCGACGACCACGCCAACTGGCGCGCGATCCTCGACATCAGCGAGCTGTCGGATGCCTATGTGCGTACCGGCCGCCCGCTGAGCCCGCGCGACGTGATCGAGTTCGTGCTGCTCGATCGCGACAACCTGTCGAGCGTGTGGAACTGCCTGCGTGCCGCGCGCGAGAACGCGCACGCGGTGCGCGGCAAGCTCACCGGCGAGATGTGGGAAACCACCAACGCCACCTGGCTGGAGATCCGCGACCTGACGCCCGAGGGCCTGCAGGACATGGATCTGGGCGCCTTCTTCGAATGGGTGAAGTTCCGTTCGCATCTGCTGCGCGGCGTCACCGTGGGCACCATGTTCCATGACGACGCCTTCCAGTTCGCGCGCCTGGGCACCTTCCTCGAGCGCGCCGACAACACCGCGCGCCTGCTCGACGTGAAGTTCCACGCGCTGATGCCGGCCGGCGAGGACACCCACGGCGCCACCGACTACTACCAGTGGGGTTCGCTGCTGCGTTCGGTGTCGGCGTTCGAGACCTACCGTCAGGTCTATCGCGACGTCATCACGCCGCACAAGGTGGCCGAACTGCTGATGCTCAACCATGCGATGCCGCGCTCGCTGCACGCCTGCCTCGACGAAATCGTCGACATCCTCGGCCAGGTGGCCAATTCGCGCTCGTGCGAGACCATCCGCAAGGCCGGCGCGCTGCACGCCAGCCTGCACTACGGCAGCATGGACGACATCTTCGCCGTCGGCCTGCATCAGTCGCTGGAGAAGTTCCTCGCCTGCATCAACAAGCTCGGCGACCGCATCAGCAACGATTTCCTGATGCCGATGGCGGTTGCCTGAAACGGGCGCGGCACCGCCGTGCCGCACCGCCAGCCGTGCCACAATTCGCAGTCAAGCATGGCACGCGGCAAGTCTGGCCATGCGCCGATCCATTCACGGTGACTGACCCATGACCTACTGCGTCGCCATGTGCCTCAACGAGGGCCTGGTCTGCCTGTCCGACTCCCGCACCAACGCCGGGGTGGACCACATCAACACCTTCCGCAAGATGACCCTCTTCGAGCGCCCCGGCGACCGCGTCGTGGTGCTGATGAGCGCGGGCAACCTGGCGATCACGCAGGCGGTGGTCAACCTGCTGCGCGAGCATGCCAGCGTGCAGGACCACGAGAGCGTGTGGAGCGCGGCCACCATGTTCGAATGCGCGCGCATGGTGGGTGACACGGTGCGCAAGGTGTACCAGCGCGACGCCGGGCCGCTGAAGGAGTTCGGCGTCGATTTCAACGCCTCCTTCATCCTCTGCGGCCAGATCGACAACGAGCCGCCGCGGCTGTTCCAGATCTACGCCGCCGGCAACTTCATCGAGGCCTCGGTCGACACGCCTTACTTCCAGATCGGCGAGTCGAAATACGGCAAGCCCATCATCGACCGCGTGATCACCAGCGCCACCTCGCTCGACGAGGCGGCCAAGTGCGCGCTGATCTCGATGGATTCCACCATCCGCTCCAACCTGTCGGTCGGCCTGCCGCTCGATCTGCTGCTCTACCGCCGCAATGAGCTCAAAGTCGCACGCCACGTCAGCATCGACTGGGACAATCACTACTTCGACATGGTCCACAAGCAGTGGGGCGCCAGTCTGCGCCGGGTGTTCGGTGAGCTGCCCGATCCGGACTGGTCGAACTGGGCCGAAGGTCAGGCCATGCAGAGCGTGCCGCAACCGGGCACAGGCAAGAAGGCGACCTGAACCGCCCGGCCGCGCACCTGGGCGAAGGGGGGCAAGGAACACCTGGCGGTAATGGAAGACGCGGAGAATTTTCGGCAAGCGCTTGCATTTGGTTTTGTTGCAGTGCAACATTGAGCTGCATCCAGTTCTGCAGCGCAGAAATCAATCAGAGGAGTTTCGCCATGAACCTGTCCACCGAAAAGTTCGTCGCCGCCGGCAAGGCCAACATCGAAACCGGCCTGCAGGCCGCTTCCGCCGCCAGCGCCAGCCTGTTCGCCGCCGTCGAGCGTCTGTCCAGCCTCAACCTGGCCGCCGCCCGTGCGCTGTTCGACGACAGCATCGCGCTGAGCAAGTCGGTTGCCGAAGCCAAGGATCCGAAGACCCTGGCCTCGCTGCAGCTCGGCCTGATCACCCCGGTGCTGGAAAAGAACGTCGCCTACCTGGGCAATGTCGCCAGCATCGCCGCCGAAGCCCAGGGCGAACTGAGCAAGCTGTATGAAGCCGAAGCTTCGCAACTGGTGCAGAACCTGAACAGCGCGGTGGACGAATTCGTCAAGAACGCGCCCGCCGGTTCGGAAACCGCCATCGGCGCGCTGAAGAGCGCGATCGCCAACGCCACCGCCGCCTACGAAGGCGCGACCAAGGCCGCCAAGCAGGTTGCGGAAGTGGCCCAGGCGAACGTCGAGAGCGCCACCGCCGCCGCCGTGGAAACCGTCGCCAAGACGACCCAGGCCGCCGCCTCGGTGCTGAAGGCCGCCTGAGCCTGACGACCCGACGCGTGCGGCCGTGGTCGCACGCGTGCAAGTGAGAAAGGGCCCTGCGGGGCCCTTTCGCTGTTCGGCCCCTCGTCCGGGCACCGGGTGCGCTGCGCGCATCCCGCCCCGGACCAGCCGCATTGCGGAGGCCCGCCGGCCGCGGCGGCATGTCAGGTGATGGCACGGGTTTGCCGCGGCCAGTGAGCCTCGCTACCATCCCGGCGATGTCTGCCACCGCCACCGATCTCGACGTCTTCGCCTGCCCGCTCGACGGCATCCGTCTCGTCGAGGCCTCGGCCGGCACCGGCAAGACCTGGAACATCTGCGGCCTCTATCTGCGCCTGCTGCTCGAGCAGGCGGTGCCGGTCGAAGCGCTGCTGGTCGTCACCTTCACGCGCGCCGCCACCGCCGAGCTGTCGTCCCGCATCCGTGACCGCATGGCCGGCACCCTGCGCGTGCTCGAGGGCGGCGCGGCCGGCGGCGACCCCTTCATTCCCGCCCTGATCGACACCGTGCTCGCCAGCGGCCTCGGTCGTGACGACATGGCGACACGCCTGCGCCGCGCGCTGCAGTGCTTCGACGAAGCGGCAATCTTCACCATCCACGGCTTCTGCCAGCGCGCACTGGCCGACACCCCCTTCGCCGCCGGCCTGCCCTATGCGCTCGAACTGGTCGAGGACGACGGTGCGTTGCGGCTGGAGGCGACGCAGGACTTCTGGCGGCGCGAGATCGCCGGTGCCGACCTGCCCCAGGCGCTCGCCGACCGCTTGCTCCAGCGTGGCGACAGTCCCGAGCGTTGGGCCGAACTGCTGGGCCGCGACATGGGTCGGCCGCTTGCCGAACGCCGCTGGGACGAGCCGGCGAGCGCATCTGCCGATTTCGACTCGGCGCGGGCGCGCATCGAGACCGCCTACGCCGCCGCGCGGCGCTGCTGGCAGGGCGAGGAGGCCGCCATCGCCCGGGCCCTCGCCGATGCCATGGAAGGCCTCAATGGCAACAGCTACGGCGCCGGTCCGGTGGCGCGCGCCAGCCAGCAGTGGGCGGCGTGGTTCGCCGCCGACGATGCGCATGCACCGCTGCCGCAGGACAGCAAGCTCGCGCTGCTGACCGCGGCCACGCTCGAGCTGCGGACGACGAAAACGGGTCGCGCGCAGGGCATCGCGCCGCCGCGACACCCCTTCTTCGACGCCGCCGGCGAGCTGCTCGCAGCGCGCACGGCGGCCGAGGACCTGGTCGAGGCAGCGCGCCTGGCGCTGCTGCGCCGCTTCGTCGGGCAGGTCACGGCGGACTTGCGCAGCCGCAAGCGCGAGCGTCGCCAGGTGGCGTTCGACGACATCCTGTGGAACGCCTACGACGCGCTGACCGCCGGTCGCCAGCCCTGGCTGGCGGCGGCGCTGCATGCGCGCTTCCCGGTGGCGCTGATCGACGAGTTCCAGGACACCGATCCGCTGCAGTTCGCCATCTTCGACCGCGTCTACAACGCCGAGGGCCGGCACGGCAGCCTGTTCCTGGTCGGCGATCCCAAGCAGGCGATCTACAGTTTCCGCAGTGCCGACCTGCACACCTACCTCGCCGCCCGCGACCGCAGCGACACGCGCCACACGCTGCGCCACAACCAGCGCTCGGCGCCGGCGCTGATCGAGGCCTGCAACCGCCTGTTCGGTGCCAACCCCGCGGTGTTCATGCTGCCGGGGCTGGTCTACGAACGCGTCGATGCAGGCACGCGGCCGCGGCAGCGGTTCGCCGACGACACTGCCGGCGGTGCTGGCCAGGCGGCCCTGCGCCTGTGGCGCATCCCGCGCGACGAGGCGCCGACCGGTGAGCATGGCGGCGAGGAGGGCGGCGACCGCCTGCCGCGCGCGCAGGCCATGCAGCGTGCGGCGATGGCGAGCGCGGCCGAGATCGCGCGCCTGATCGCCGCCGGGGCGGCGGGCGAGATCCGCATCGGTGAGCGCGGCCTGGCGCCGGCCGATGTCGCGGTGCTGGTGCGCAGCCACGCCCAGGGCGCGCGCATGCGCCGTGCGCTGGCCGCGTTCGGGGTGGGCAGTGTCGAGCTGTCGCAGGCCAGCGTGTTCGCGACCAGCGACGCGGAGGAGCTCGAAGTCGTGCTGCTGGCGATTGCCGAGCCGGCGCGCGAACGGCGTGTCAAGGCCGCGCTCGCCACCGTGGCGATGGGCCGCGACGCCGCCGCGCTGACCGCGCTCGCCGCCGACGACACGGCGCTGCTCGCGGTGCTCGACGCCTTCGCACGCTGGCGCGACACCTGGCTCGCGCGCGGTTTCGGCGTGATGCTGCGGCAATGGATGACGGAGGAGGGCGTCGCCGCGCGGCTGCTGGCACGCGCCGACGGCGAGCGTCGCCTCACCAACCTGATGCACTTGGCCGAACTGCTGCAGCAGGCCGCCGGCAGCGCCTCGCCGGAAGTCCTGCTGCGTACGCTGGCGAGCCGCCGGCGGGAAGGCGGCGGTGGCGACGCGACGCAGTTGCGGCTCGAATCCGACCGCAACCTGGTGCAGATCGTCACCATCCATCGCTCCAAAGGCCTGGAGTATGGCGTGGTGTTCTGCCCCTTCCTGTTCGACGGCCACGCCGGCCGCGCCGAAGGCGGCGACATGCGCGCCTGGCACGAGGACGACGGTCGCCTGGTGCTCGATTACCGCCGCGCCGCGGCGGACGACGACGACATCAAGGCCCGCATGCGCCTCGAGCGCGATGCCGAGAGCCTGCGCCTGGCCTACGTGGCGCTGACGCGCGCAGTGCATCGCTGTTACCTGGTGGTGGGCTGCTACGCGAGGCCGGGTCGCGGCAAGGCGAGCTACGGCGAGGCCGGGCGCAGCCTGCTGAACTGGATGGTGGCCGGGGCAGGCCTGGACGTGGCGAGCTGGCGCAAGCACAAGATGACGCCGGCCGAGATCGATGCGCGCTGGCGCGGGCTGGTGAGCGCGAGCCTGCTGGATGGCAGCCCGACGATGGAGCTGGGCGATCTGCCCGATGGCAGCGGCGCGCCGCTCGCACCTGCCAGTGTCGCCGCCGTGCGGCCGCATGCGCTGCGCCCGCCGTCGATCGCGCCCGGCTGGCAGGTCGGCAGCTTCAGCGCGCTGGTATCGGGGGCGGCGCACGATCAGGCGGCGCGCGACCATGATGCGCGCGCGCTGGCCGCTGGCGAGCTCGGCGTGGCGGGGGCGGAAGGCGCCGCGCTGGCGCTCGGGGAGCCCGTCGGACGCGGCGAGATCGCGCCGCCCGCAGCCGACGACATCCTGCGCTTCCCGCGCGGCCCGGTGGCGGGGGACTGCCTGCATGCGGTGTTCGAGCGCATCGATTTCACCGATCCGTCCGGCTGGGACGCCGCCATCGCCGCGGCGCTGGCCGATCATCCCCAGCGCCTGCCGGCCGCGGCGGCGGCGGGGGGCGACGCAGCACGCCAGGCGGTGACCGAGGCCGCGCGCCTGCCGCGCATGTTGCTGCGCATGGTGGAAGACGTGCTGGCGACGCCGCTGCTGCCCGACGGCGCCCCGTTGCTGCAACTGGCGACGTTGCCGAGCGCGCGCCGGCTGGTCGAGCTCGGTTTCCACCTGCCGGCCCCGCAGGTGTCTGCCGACGAACTGAATGTCTGGCTGGCGGCGCGCGGCTATCGCGTGCCGCGGCTGGGCTTCGCCGGGCTGAGCGGTTACCTGAAGGGCTTCGTCGATCTGGTGTTCGAGCACGACGGACGCTTCTGGGTGCTCGACTGGAAGTCGAACCATCTCGGCGAACAGCCGCAGGATTACCTGCCGGCGCGTCTGGAGATGGCGATGCAGGCGCATGGCTACCATCTGCAGCACCTGCTCTATACGGTCGCGCTGCACCGCCATCTCGGCCGCAGCCTGCCGGGCTACGACTACGAGCGTCACTTCGGCGGCGTGCTGTACCTCTTCGTGCGCGGCGTGCGGCCGGACTGGCGGATGGAGGGGCGGCCGTTGGGCGTGTTTCATCACCGGGCGCAGCGCGCGACGATCGAGGCGCTCGATGGCATGCTGGCCGGCGTGGCGGCTGCCCTCGACGAAGCGGGGGGCGTCCCGTGAGCGCGGTGCTTCCGGCCCAGTTCGACCTTGCCGACGGCTTTGCCGCGCATGCGTCTGCCTGGGCGCGCAGCCTGGGGGCGCCGGCAGAGAGTCTCGCCGTGCTGCCAGCCGTCGCGCGCGCCCTCAGCCTGGCGGCAAGTGCGGGCCATGTGTGCCTGCCGCTGACCGAATTGCAGGGCAGCGTGTGGGCGCAGGGCGAAGGCGCGGCGGACAGCGGGCAGGGCGGCGGCGACGGTGCAGGGGGCGACGGCGCAGGGGGCGACGTCGGCGTATTGCGCGCGCGGCTGCTGCGGAGCGGGCTGGTCGCCGGCGAGGGGCAGGCGGCCGGCCGCTCGTCGGCGCACCCGATGGTGCTCGATGCGGGCGACCGTCTGTATCTGCGTCGCTACTTCGATCTGGAATGCCGCCTCGCGGCGGCCCTCGCCGCGCGTGCGCAGGCGAGCACGGGCCAGCCGGTCGGCGACGGCGTGGCGCCACTGCTGGGCAGCCTGTTTCCGCCGCGGGATGCTGCGGCCGGGCCCGACTGGCAGAAGCTGGCCGTCGCGCTGGCGCTGAATCGGCGCCTGACGGTGATCAGCGGCGGGCCGGGCACCGGCAAGACGACGACGGTCGCCGCGCTGCTGGCCTGCCTGCTGCAGGGCGACCCGGCGCTGCGCGTCGCCCTGGCGGCGCCGACCGGCAAGGCCGCGGCGCGCATGCTCGAGGCTTTGCGCGGCCGCGCCGCGATGCTGCCGGCGGCGCTGCGGGCGCGTCTGCCGGCCGAGGCTCACACGGTGCATCGCCTGCTGGGCGTGACCTCCGAGCCGGGGCGATTCCGCCACACGGCGGACAACCCGCTCGCGGTGGACGTGCTGGTGGTGGACGAGGCGTCGATGCTGGACCTCGCCCTGGCCACGCGGCTGCTCGATGCGCTGCCGGCCGACGCGCGCCTGGTGCTGCTCGGCGACAAGGATCAACTGGCGGCGGTGGAAGCGGGCGCGGTGTTCGCCGAGCTGTCGGCGGCACGGGCGCTGACCGCGGACACGATCGGGCGGCTGGCCGCGCTGTGTGACACGCCGGCCGCCGCCATCGCGCGCGCGGTGGCGGCGGGAGACGCCGCGGCCGTGGCGGATGGTGGCGATAGCGGCGCAGGAT
>SHNC01000091.1 GCA_004295105.1 Betaproteobacteria bacterium
GGCCAACAACAACATGAGCCTCACGGTCAAGGCGGGCGAGATCCTGGCCTTGATCGGCCCCAATGGCGCGGGCAAGAGCACCATGTTCAACCAGCTCTCGGGCGTGGACACCCCCACCTCGGGCGAGGTGTTGTTTCTGGGCAAGCCGGTGGCGGGTCACGACTCGAGAGAGATCGCAAGAATGGGCATGAGCCGCACCTTCCAGCATGTGAAGCTCCTGCCCACGATGAGCGTGCTCGAGAACGTCGCCATCGGCGCGCACCTCAGAAGCCACAAGGGCGTGCTCAGCTCGGCCTGGCGCCTCGATCGACAGGAAGAAGCGCGCCTGCTGAAGGAAGCCGCGTACCAGATCGAGCGCGTGGGCCTGGCCGAGCACATGTACGACGAAGCGGGCAGCCTCGCGCTCGGCCAGCAGCGGATTCTGGAAATCGCCCGCGCGCTGTGCTCGGACCCGTGCCTGCTGCTGCTCGATGAGCCGGCCGCGGGCCTGCGCTTCAAGGAGAAGGCCGCACTCGGTGAGCTCCTGAAAAAGCTCAGGGCCGAAGGCATGGCCACCCTCATCGTCGAACACGACATGGACTTCGTCATGGGCCTCGTGGATCGCATCGTGGTGATGGAGTTCGGGCAGAAGATCGCCGAAGGGCTCCCGGACGAGATCCAGAAGAACCCGGCGGTGCTCGAAGCCTACCTGGGCGGCGTGGACTGAGCGAGGAGACGAGACCATGACACAGAAGCAGACCCAAGCGCCCGCCTCGAACGCCAACGCGAACAACCCCGTCCTCGAAGTGAAGGACCTGTGTGTGTCCTACGGCAAGGTCGAAGCGCTCACGAGCGCCAACCTCACCGTGGGCGAAGGCCAGATCGTCACCGTGATCGGCCCCAACGGCGCGGGCAAGACGACGATGCTGTCGGCCATCATGGGCGTGCTCGGCTCGAAGGGCCGCGTACAGTTCGACGGCACGATCGAAGCGGTGCCCGAAGTCGAACGCATGGTGGCGCGCGGCATGAACCTGGTGCCCGAGAAGCGCGAACTGTTCGGCGAGATGAGCGTCGAGGACAACCTGGTGCTGGGCGCCTTTCAGCGCTATCGGATGGGAAAACGCGACCACGCGCAGACGATGGAGGAGGTCTATACCCTCTTCCCGCGCCTGAAGGAGCGCCGCACGCAACTGGCCGGCACGCTGTCCGGGGGCGAGCGCCAGATGCTGGCGGTGGGCCGGGCGCTGATGGCCAAGCCCAAGCTCTTGATGCTCGACGAACCGAGCCTGGGGCTGGCGCCGCTGATCGTGCGCGAGATCTTCCGCATCATCGCCGAGTTGAGACGCCGTGGCGTGTCGATCCTGCTGGTGGAACAGAACGCGCGCGCGGCGCTGCAGGTGGCCGACTACGCGTATGTGCTCGAGACCGGGCAGATCGCGATGCAGGGCCCGGCGCACCAGTTGGCCGACGATCCGCGGGTGATCGAAGCCTACCTGGGGCTGGGCGGCAAGCATCAGGCGATGCTGTCGACCTGACACACCGAAACGAAGGAGATAGACCCGATGGAAGCGATGCGCATCCTGATGGACGAACACCAGTCGCTGGCGGCGATCATCCACGCGATCCGGCACCTGATCGGGGAGATCGGGGCGGGGCGGCTCGCGCCCGACTACAAGCTCTTGCAGGCGATGGTGCATTACCTGGACGCCTACCCGGAAAAGCGCCACCACCCGAAGGAGGACGCCTACCTGTTCGGGCCGCTCAAGCTGAAGACGAGCGAAGGCGCCCAAGCGCTGGCGCGCCTAGAGCGCGAACACCATGAATCCGATGCGCGCATCAAGGCGCTCGAAGCGGCGTTGGAGACCTACGTGCGCGGCGAGGCGGGCGGCTTCGACGGCTTCAAGGCGGCCTTCGAAGCGTACGCGGACTTCTACCGCGAGCACATGCTGCTCGAGGAGCGCGAGGTGCTGCCGCTGATCCTGCAGCACTTCACCGCGGAGGACTGGGCGCGGGCCGAGGCCGGGTTCCTGGCCGACGACCCGCTGCGCGGCACGCGCGCCAAGGCGGGCGAGGAGGACTTCACGCGGATCTTCTCGAAGCTGGTGGAGGCGGCACCCGCCCCGATCGGGCTCGGGGGCGGGCCGTACAAGGCCGATTGAGCGCCGCTGGTGTGCGCGATCGGCGGGCGTGAAGTGTGTCGAGCCCCGTTCGTGATGATGTGCTCAGCGTCCCGCGGGGTGGCGGCGGGATGATCCGGCTTCATCATGCGAACCTTGTGGCGCATGCACTGCCGCCGGACCGGATCGGCGCTGCTCATGCAATGGAACCACCTGCGCCGGGAACAAGGTCGTCGTGCAATGCGAATTTGGCATGGTCAAAGGCTTTTGATTCATGTTAATTTTCGCAGGACAGCAAGCCTGACAGGCGCAATCCACAAGACGCCGGGCAACCCGTTCCAGTCCATCATTGGAGGAGACACCATGAAGCTGCGTAGCACCCTGATGGCCGCCATCGGCCTCGCCTTTGCCGCTGCCGCCCAGGCCGACATCAACGTCGGTGTGATCGTGTCGGCGACCGGTCCGGCCGCCTCGCTCGGCATTCCCGAGAAGAACACCGTCGCGCTGATGCCGACCACGATTGCCGGCCAGAAGATCAACTACATCGTGCTGGACGATGCGTCGGATACCACCACTGCGGTCAAGAACATCCGCAAGCTGGTGTCGGAGGACAAGGTTGATGTCGTGCTCGGCTCCACGATCACGCCGAATTCGCTGGCGATGATCGACGTCGCTGCGGAGTCGAGGACGCCGATGATCTCGATGGCCGCTTCCGCGCGCATCGTCGAGCCGATGGACGACAAGCGACGCTGGGTGTTCAAGACGCCGCAGAACGATGCCCAGATGTCGACCGCCATCGTCGAGCACATGACCAACAACAATGTGAAGACGGTCGCCTTCATCGGCTTTTCCGACGCCTACGGCGAGGGCTGGTACGAGCAGTTCAAGCCCGTCGTCGAGGTGCGCAAGCTGCAGATGGTGGCCAACGAACGCTTCAGCCGCACCGACACCTCGGTCACCGGTCAGGTGTTGAAGATCATCGCTGCCAAGCCCGACGCCGTGCTGATCGCCGGTTCGGGCACGCCAGCGGCGCTGCCGCAGAAGGCGCTCAAGGAGCGCGGCTACACCGGCAAGATCTACCAGACGCACGGCGTGGCCAACAACGATTTCCTGCGCGTCTGCGGCAAGGACTGCGAAGGCACGCTGCTGCCCGCAGGCCCGGTGCTGGTTGCCGAGCAATTGCCCGATTCGAACCCGGTGAAGAAGCCGGCGCTCGAATACATCGGCAAGTACGAGGCCGCGCATGGCAAAGGCAGCGTGTCCACCTTCGGCGCCCACGGCTGGGACGCCGGCGTGCTGATGGCGAACGCGGTCCCGGTCGCGCTGAAGAAGGCCCAGCCTGGCACCGAGCAGTTCCGTGCGGCGCTGCGCGATGCGCTGGAGGGGTTGAAGGAAATCCCGGCCGCCCACGGCATCTTCACCATGAGTCCGACCGACCACCTCGGCCTCGACCAGCGCGCCCGGGTGATGGTGCAGATCCAGAACGGCAAATGGGTGCTGGCGAAGTAAGCACCAGGATGCGCCAGCGTTGATCGAAGAAGCCCGCCGCAAGGCGGGCTTCTTGCGTTCAGGGTGCCCGCCAGCGTTCCCGGTTCAGGGCTGCACACCGTTGCGCAGCATCGCCACCATGGCCGCGGCGATGTCGCGCGGTGTGCGCTTGCCTTCGCGATACCAGAGGTAGACCCAGTTCATGCCACCGAGCAGGAACAGGCGCAGCAGCGAGCGGTCGGTGCCCGCGCGCAGGGGCAGGGCGTCGACGAGTGTCTTGAACACCTGCTCGTAGGCGGCGCGGTGGGGCCGGATTTCCTGCAGCAGCTCGTCGTTGCGCGCCATGGCGAGGTTGCTGCCCGCCAGGCGATCGACCGACGATCCGCCGACGATGCCCTCGATGTGCGCCTCGCAGGCGCGTTGCAGGCATTCCCAAGGATCGTCGCAACTGGTTGCCGCAGTCCTGACCCGTTCCAGGGTGCGCTCGAAGCCCTCCCGGTGCACCGCGAGGAACAGTTCGCGCTTGGACGGGAAGTAGTGATACACCGATCCCGGCAACAGGCCGACATTGCGCGCGATGTCCCGGATCGACGTGCGGTCGTAGCCTTCGGCCGAGAACAACTGGGCCGCGGCGTCGAGGATCAGCCGCCGGCGCTCCAGCGGCTCATGCTCGCCGTCGCCGAACCCTCCGGCCGATTCCCCGCGCGCCAGGCGTTCGCTCAGCCTGCCCCGTTCGAGGTGGCGGCGCTGGTTCTCGGTCAGCACTTGCGCGCCATCTCCTTCCTGCTGCACCAGGGCCTGCAGCCGCTTCACCGCCGTTTCGAGGCCGTGCTTCTGCCACAGATAGCGCACGCCCGAGGGTGAAATGCGCAGCCCTGCCTGGCGCAGGCGCTCAGCCACTGCGACCTGGCCCAGTTCGGGGGCCTCGCGCGCGAGGCGCAGGATTTCGTCTTCTGCATTGACGGGTGACGCGGGCTGCGCGTCGACTGCGTTCGAATCGTCCATGACATGCGGCTTGTGCTGAGACTTGCGTGATGGATGCGGCGCGGGCTTGCGCCGGGTCCGGCCCGACAGCGACCGGCGCGTCCGGCAGGGGAGGCGGCAAGCGCGCCTCATCGGGGCAGATGGTAAGGGTGTGGGTCACGAAAGTACATAGAATAAATTAATCAAACAAGTGTTTGACAAGGTAGTTAGTCGCCGCTATCTTTCAGGCCACAAGAGTTGTGCGGCCCTACCGAAACAGCCCGGGTCGATCGCCAGCACAGGGCGACTCGGCAACACCATGACCACTGGAGGAAACATGAAAATCACCAAGCTCGCCGTCGCCCTGTCCGTCACCGTCGCCGCCGGTTCGGCGCTCGCCGACGTCACCATCGGCGTTTCGCTGTCGGCCACCGGGCCGGCCGCCTCCCTCGGCATTCCGGAAAAGAACGCCTTCACGCTGATGCCCACCGAAGCGGGCGGCGAGAAGATCCGGCTCGTGGTGCTGGACGACGCGACCGACCCCACGGTGGCGACCAAGAACGCGCGGCGCCTGGTGTCCGAGGACAAGGTCGATGCCATCATCGGCTCGTCGAGCACGCCCGCCAGTGCGGCGATCGCCGAAGTCGCGCACGAAGCGAAGACCCCGCTGGTGACGATGAGCCCGGTATCGCTGCCGGCCGAGCGCAACGAATGGGTGTTCCGTGCGCCGCAGCAGAACAGTGTGATGGCGGGCGCCGTCGTCGAACACATGAAGGCCAAGGGCGTGAAGTCGCTGGGCTTCATCGGCTTCTCCGACGCCTACGGCGAAGACTGGCTGAATGCGGTGACGAAGCTGGCCGCCGATGCCGGCATCAAGCTGGTCACCGTCGAGCGCTACAACCGCACCGACACTTCCGTGACCGGCCAGGTGCTGAAGCTGGTCGCCGCCAAGCCCGACGCGATCCTGGTGGTCGGTTCCGGCAGCCCGGCCGCGCTGCCGCAGACGGCGCTGGTCGAGCGCGGCTACAAGGGCCAGATCTACCAGACGCACGCGGTGGCCAACCAGGCCTTCCTGAGCGTCGCGGGGAAGGCGGCGGAGGGGGCGATCCTGCCGGTCGGGCCGGTCGTCGTCGCCGAGCAGTTGGGCGACGATCACCCGTCGAAGAAGCCCGCCCGCGAATTCGCGCGCAAGTATGAGGCGCAGTTCGGCGCCGGCAGCCTGTCGGCGTTCGCGGGCCACGCCTACGATGCGTTTCGCCTCGTCGAGGCAGCGATTCCCGTTGCGCTGGCGAAGGGCAGGCCGGGCACGCCCGAGTTCCGTGCCGCGCTGCGCAATGCGATCGAGTCGAACAAGGATGTCGTCGGTGTGCATGGCGTGTTCAACATGAGTCCGACCGACCATTTCGGGCTGGACAAGCGTTCCTACGTTCTGGTGCGCATCGAAAACGGCGGCTACAAGCGCGTGTCGCAGTGATCCGCCGACCACAACAGAGAGCAGGAGGGCATTCCATGAGTGACGTCATCCGCGATCCGGCCCGCATGTTTGCCGAGCCGGATCTGATCGAAATCCACCGGCCGGACGGTTCGCGCATCCTGCGCTCGGGAATCCCCCTGCCCGACACCTATGCGCGCTGCGTCGGTGACTGGCTCGAGCACTGGGCGCGGGTGCAGCCCGACGAGCTGTTCCTCGCCGAGCGCAACGCCGCCGGCGAGTGGGACAGGCTGAGCTACGGCGAGGCACGCCGCCGGGTGGTCGCGATCGCCACCTGGATGCTGGGCCAGAATCTGTCGGCCGAGCGGCCGGTGGTGATCCTGTCCGACAACTCGATCGAGCATGCGCTGCTCATGCTCGCGGCGATGCACATCGGCGTGCCCTCGTGCGCGATCTCCGCCGGCACCTCGCTGATGTCGAAGGATCATCTCAAGCTCAAGGGCAACATCGAGCTGATGCGCCCCGGCGTCATCTACGCCGATCCGGTCGAGCGCTTCATGCCGGCGATCAACGCGATCGCGGATCTGCACGACGGCGTCGTCGTCGCCGGCGGCCGCAGCCAGATTCAGCCCGGTACGCTGCCGATGGCCGAGATCGAAGCGCACAGCGACGAAGCGGCGGTGATGAAGGCCTATGCCGCCATCACGCCCGACACCATCGGCAAGTTTCTGTTCACCTCGGGCTCGGTCGGCACGCCCAAGGCGGTGATCAACACCCACCGCATGATGTGCTCCAACCAGCTCGCCAAGGAGCTGATCTGGACCTTCCTCGCCGACAATCGTCCCATCCTGATGGAATGGCTGCCGTGGAGCCACACCTTCGGCGGCAACCAGAACTTCAACCTGGTGCTGCGCTCGGGCGGCACGCTGTACATCGACGATGGCAAGCCGACCCCCGCCGGCCTCGCCAAGACCCTGCGCAACCTGCGCGAGGTGTCGCCGACGATCTACTTCAGCGTGCCGCGTGCCTACGACATGCTGGTTCCGGAGCTGCGCAAGGACGCCGGGCTGCGCGAGAGCTTCTTCCGCCGTCTGAACCTGATCTCCTATGCCGGCGCCGCGCTGCCACAGCATCTGTGGAGCGAGCTGGAGGAGCTGGCGGAACTGGCCGTCGGCTGCCGCGTGCCGATGGTGTCGTCCTGGGGTTCGACCGAGACGGCCCCGCTGTCGACCGACTGCCACTTCCAGGCGGTGCGCTCCGGCGTGATCGGCGTGCCGGTGCCCGGTACCGAACTCAAGCTGGTGCGCTCGCAGGACAAGCTCGAGGTGCGGATCAAGGGGCCGAACGTGTTTCCGGGGTACTGGAAGCAGCCCGAGCTGTCGGCGGCGTCGTTCGACGATGAGGGCTACTACATGATCGGCGACGCCGTCGAGTTCGTCGATCCGGATCGGCCGGAACTCGGTCTGCTGTTCGACGGCCGCGTCGGCGAGGACTTCAAGCTGCTGACCGGCACCTGGGTGCATGTCGGTTCGCTGCGGGTGAAGGGCATCGACGCGATGTCGCCGGTTGCCCAGGACATCGTCGTCACCGGCCACAACCGCGACGAGATCGGCTTCCTGATCTTCCCCAACATCTCCGAATGCCGCGCGCTGTGCCCCGGTCTGCCGCCCGACGCCGACCTCGCCGACGTATTCCTGAACCCGGCGGTGCGCGGCCGCGTGCAGCGCGGCCTGGCGATGCTGAAGCAGGTGGGCGGCGGCTCCTCGACGTATCCGGAGCGCGCGCTGATCATGGCCGAGCCGCCGTCGGTGGAAGCCGGGGAGATCACCGACAAGGGCTACATCAACCAGCGCATCGTGCTGACGCGCCGCGCGGATCTCGTCGAATTCCTGCATCAGGACGTGCTCGACAAGACCGTGATCAGCGTGCACGCCGCGGTGTGAGGGAACTGAAAGGAAAACGAAAATGACTGAACAGATCGTCAGGACGTCGTCGGAAGACGGCATCTACACCATCACGCTGGCGCGTCCGGCCAAGCGCAACGCGATCAGCGACCGCCTGCTGGCGGCGCTCGAGGCGGCGCTGGTGGCGACGCCCGAGGGCACGCGCGCCATCATCCTCGCCGGTGAAGGCGACCATTTCTGCGCCGGCCTCGACCTGTCCGAGCACCAGCATCGCGAGCCGTTCGGCGTGATGCTGCACTCGCAGTCGTGGCATCGCATCTTCGCCCGCATCCAGAACGGCGGCATCCCGGTGATCGCCGCCATGCAGGGGGCGGTGATCGGCGGCGGGCTGGAGCTGGCGACCGCCACCCACATCCGCATCGCCGAGCCCAGCACGATCTACCAGTTGCCCGAAGGGCGGCATGGCATCTACGTCGGTGGCGGCGCCTCGGTGCGGGTGGCCAAGATCGTCGGCGCCGGGCGCATGTGCGAAATGATGCTGACCGGCCGCATCCTCGATGCCGACGAAGGCCAGCGCCTGGGCCTGTCGCACTACCTGGTCGGCGCCGGCGAGAGCCTGGCCAAGGCCAGGGAACTGGCGCGCCGCGTCGCCGAGAACGCGCCGATGGCCAACTGGGCGATGGTCACCGCGATCGCCCGCATCGACAACATGGCCAGCGACGACGGCTTCTTCGTCGAGTCGCTGACCGCGGCGGTGGTGCAGACCAACCCCGAGATCGCCGAGCGCATCGGCGAATTCCTCAAGCGCAAGGGACAAGGAGCGCGTCAATGAGCATCCAGGGCATGGGCAATTTCGCCGCATCCGAAGCCGCCGCGCGCGGCACCGCCTACGACGACATCTGGCTGGTGGCCGGCCAGCGCACGCCGTTCGCCGACTACAACGGCGTGCTGCGCGACGTGTCGCCGACCGATCTGGGCATCGCCGCGGCGCGCGCGCTGTTTGCCAGCAGCGGCATCCCGGCGACCGAGGTGGATGCGATCGTCGCCGGCAACATGGCGCAGGCGAGCTTCGACGCCTACTTCCTGCCGCGCCACATCGGCCTGTATTCGGGCGTCAACCCCAACGTGCCGGCGCTGCTGGTGCAGCGGCTGTGCTGCACCGGGTTCGAGACCATCCTGACCGCGGCCGACCACATCATGCTGGGCAAGGCGAACGTGGTGCTGTGCGTCGGCACCGAGTCGATGTCGCGCAACCCGGTGGCGGCCTACACGCATCGTGCCGGTTTCCGGATGGGCCAGGTCGAGTTCAAGGACTTCCTGTGGGAAGCGACGCTGGACACCGCGCCCAAGGTCAGCATGGGCGGCACCGCGGAGAACCTTGCGACGCGCTACGGCATCGGCCGCGACGAGGTGGACCGGTTCGCTGCGCAGAGCTTCGCCCGTGGCGTGGCGGCGTGGGAGGCCGGATGGTTCGCCGACGAGGTCAGCGCGGTGACGAACGCCACCTGGGAGCTGGAGGGCTACAAGCCGCGGGGGATCAAGCTGGCCGACCGCGCCACGTCGTGCGAGCGCGACGGCCACGTGCGGCCGACTTCCCTCGAGACGCTGCAGAAGCTCAAGCCCGCCTTCGGCGGCGTGCAGACCGGCGGCAACAGCTCGGCCATCGTCGATGGCGCGGCGGCGGTGATCGTCGCTCGCGGTGACTGGGTGCGTGCGCACGGCCTCACGCCGATCGCCCGCATCGTCGCCGGTGCCGCCGCGGCGGTGCCGCCCGAGATCATGGGCATCGGCCCGGCGCCTGCGATCCGCGCCGCGGCGAAGCTCGCCGGCATCGGCGTCGGCGACATCGGCCGCGTCGAGATCAACGAAGCCTTCGGCGCCCAGTACCTCGCCTGCGAGCGCGAGCTGGACCTCGATCGCGACCGCGTCAACGTGCATGGTGGCGCCATCGCCATCGGCCATCCGCTGGGGGCCTCCGGCGTGCGCCTGACCCACACGGTGGCGCGTGCGGCACGCGCGGCTGGCCTGCAGTACGGCGTGTCCTCGGCCTGCGCCGGCGGTGGCCAGGGTGTGGCGGTGATCGTCGAGAACGTGGCTTGAACGCACAGGAAAGACAGGAGAAGGCAATGAAATTCGAAGGCAATACTTTTATCGTCACAGGCGGCGCGTCGGGGCTGGGCGAGGCGACGGTGCGCGCGCTGCATGGCGGCGGCGCCAATGTCGTGATCGCGGACCTCAACGTCGAGCAGGGCGAGAAGCTCGCCGCCGAGCTGGGCGCGCGTGCCGCGTTCGCTCGCACCAACGTCGCCGAAGAGGCCGACGCCAAGGCGGCGGTCGATCTCGCCGTGAGCCGTTTCGGCGGCCTGCAGGGCCTGGTCAATTGTGCCGGCATCGGCAACGCCGGCAAGGTGCTGGGCAAGGAGGGGCCGCAGCCGCTGGCCGACTTCGCGCGCTCGGTGCAGATCAATCTGGTCGGCACCTTCAACATGATCCGCCTCGCCGCGGATGCGATGAGCAAGGGCGAGGCGCAGGCCGACGGCGAGCGCGGCGTCATCATCAACACCGCGTCGGTGGCGGCTTACGAGGGCCAGATCGGCCAGGCGGCCTATGCGGCCTCCAAGGGCGGCATCGTGTCGATGACGCTGCCGATCGCGCGCGAGCTGGCGCGCTTCGGCATCCGCGTGATGACGATTGCGCCGGGCCTGTTCATCACGCCGATGATGCGCGGCCTGCCGCCCGAAGTGCAGAAATCGCTCGGCGAGAACACGCCCTTCCCGCAGCGCCTCGGCGAGCCCGAGGAGTTCGCCAAGCTGGCGTTGAGCATCGTCGACAACGTGATGCTCAACGGCGAGACCATCCGCCTCGACGGCGCGGTGCGCCTGGCGGCGCGCTGAAGCGGGAGACGACATGGCACGCAGCAACGTCTACCGCATGCGCATCGCCTTCAGCGACTGCGACCCGGCGCAGATCGTCTTCTTCGCCAACTACTTCAAGTGGTTCGATACGTCCAGCCGCGAGTTCTTTACCGCCTGCGGCGTGCCGAGCTGGCGCGAGACCACCGCCGAGCGCGGCATCATCGGCACACCGCTGGTCGATGCGCAGGCCAGCTTTCGCAACTCGGCCACCTACGGCGAGGACATCGAGATCGAGTCGTGGATCGAGGAGTGGCGCGGCAAGAGCTTCGTCATGCGCCATGTCGCGCGCCGTGGCGACACGGTGCTGTGCGAAGGGCGCGAGGTCCGCGTATTCGCGATGCAGGATCCAGAGAATCCGCTGCGCATCAAGGCGGTGCCCATTCCCGACGACATCCGCGCGGCCTGCGACTGAGCGCGAACCGACAACAGAACAAGGAACGGAGGAGACAGCCCGATGCAAGATTACATCCCCCCGCTGAGGGACATGCAGTTCATCCTCGCCGAGTTGGCCGGGCTGGACCAGGTCGCTGCGCTGCCCGGCTGCGAGGAGGCGAGCCCGGATCTGGTGGCGGCCATCCTCGAGGAGGCGGGCAAGTTCGCCGCCGGCGTGCTGGCGCCGATCAACCGCGACGGCGACCTGCAAGGCTGCCGCCTGCAGGACGACGGCCGCGTGTTGACGCCGGACGGCTGGCAGCAGGCCTACGACCAGTTCCGCGAGGCCGGCTGGCTCGGGCTGTCGCTGCCGGTGGAGTTCGGCGGCCAGGGCATGCCCAAGCTGGTGTCGACGCCAGTAATGGAAATGTGGTGCGCGGCCAACATGGCGTTCACGATGCTGCCGATCCTGAACCAGGGCCAGGCCGAGGCACTGCTGATCGCCGCCAGCGAGGAGCAGAAGCAGACCTGGCTGCACAAGGTGGTGAGCGGCGAGTGGGGCAGCACGATGAACCTCACCGAGCCGCAGGCGGGTTCCGACCTCGCCGCCACGCGCAGCCGCGCCGAACCGCAGGCCGACGGCAGCTACAAGCTGTTCGGCCAGAAGATCTTCATCTCCTACGGCGAGCACGAGCTGACGCCCAACATCGTGCATCTGGTGCTCGCCCGCCTGCCCGACGCTCCGGCCGGCGTGAAGGGGCTGTCGCTGTTCATCGTGCCCAAGTACCTGGTCGGGGCCGACGACAGCCTGGGCGCGAAGAACGATGTGCGCTGCATCTCCATCGAGCACAAGATGGGCATCCATGGCAGCCCCACCTGCACGCTGAGCTTCGGCGACGGCGGCGGCGCGACCGGCTGGCTGGTGGGCGCGCCCAACCGCGGCCTTGAAACCATGTTCGTGATGATGAACGAGGCGCGCTTCGGCGTCGGCGTGCAGGGACTCGGCCTGGCCGATCGCGCCTACCAGATGGCGCTGGCCTATGCGCGTGACCGCGTGCAGGGCCGCGACGCGGTGACCGGCGAATCGGGCAAGCCCATCATCCATCACCCCGACGTCAAGCGCATGCTGCTTTCCATGCGCGCGCGCGTGATGGCGATGCGCGCGCTGCTATACAGTGCGGCGGGCTGGTTCGACATCGCGCACCACCATCCCGACCACGCGATGGCGGACAAGTACCGCCGCTACGTCGACCTGCTGATGCCGGTGGCCAAGGGCTGGTGCACCGAAATCGGCAACGACGTCTGCGACGATGCCATCCAGGTCTTCGGCGGCATGGGTTTCGTCGAGGAGACCGGCATCGCCCAGTATTATCGTGATGCCCGCATCATCACCATCTACGAGGGCACGACCGGTATCCAGGCGAACGACCTGGTGGGGCGCAAGATCCTGCGCGAGGGCGGTGCCACGCTGCGCGAGCTGATCCTGGATCTGCGCGACACCGCGGCGGCGCTGAACACCGCCGGGCTGGCCGAGATCGGCGACGGCCTCGCCGACAGCATCGATGCGCTGGAGTCGGCAGCCGACTGGATGCTTGCCAACGGCCGCGAACAACTGGCCGACGTGCTGGCCGGCGCGGTGCCCTTCCTGCACCTGCTCGGGACGGTGTGCGGCGGCTGGCAGCTCGGACGTGCGGCGTTGGCCGCACGCGCAAGGCTTGAGGTCGGCGAGGGCGATGGACCCTATCTCGCCGGCCTCGTCGAGCTCGCGCGCTTCTACCTCGCCACCATCGGCCCGCAGGCCGCCGCGCATGCCGCGACCGTATGCGAAGCGGGTGGCGCGCTGACCCGTTTCGACGAAGCGGCCTTCTGACGCCGTCGGCGCCCTTGCTCAGGAACCGGCTCTCGCGAGCCGACGTCGGCAACGGGCGGGATGAGCGTGCGACGGCGTGGTCTGCATCATGGGCCGTGCGGATCTGCTGCAAAAAGAGCGGGCAGGGGCATCGGCATCGCCGTGCCTGCCCGATCATGACCTTGAAGAGGCGGCAAGGAGACAAATGGATACAACAATAGCAATGATGCTGGCCCAGGACGGCCTGACCAACGGCGCGATCTACGCGCTCTTGGCGCTGGCGCTGGTGCTGGTGTTT
>SHNC01000003.1 GCA_004295105.1 Betaproteobacteria bacterium
CACCACAACCGGCGTGGGCGTGCGCATCGACGGCATCGACGTGTCGGGTGCCAACGCACGGCCGGGCGATGCGGTGCTGATCTCCGGCCCGCTCGGCGACCACGGCATGGCGATCATGTCGGTGCGCGAGAACCTCGCCTTCGACTCGCCCATCGTGTCCGACACTGCGGCGCTGCACGGCCTCGTCGCAGGCCTGCTGGCCGCCGTGCCCGACACCCGCGTGCTGCGCGACCCCACCCGCGGCGGCCTCGCCGCCACGCTGAACGAGATCGCCCATCAGTCGAACGTCGGTATCGTGCTCGACGAGGCCGCCATCCCGGTGCGCCCGGCGGTGGCCGCCGCCTGCGAGCTGCTCGGCCTCGATCCGCTCGACATCGCCAACGAAGGCCGGCTGATCGTCGTCTGCCCGGCCACCAGCGCCGAGCGCGCCCTGGCCGCCCTGCGCGCCCACCCGCTCGGCCAGCAGGCGGCGCGCATCGGCGACGTCATCGCCGACGACCGCCGCTTCGTGCAGATGAAGACCCGCTTCGGCGGCCGCCGCATGGTCGACTGGCTGGCGGGCGACGCGCTGCCACGGATCTGCTGATGCCGCAGCGCAGGTCTGCGGCCGCATCGGTAGCCGAGCAGAAGTTGGCCCGGCAAGCAATCGCGGAGCTCAGATCCAAACGTATCCCGGCAGCAAAGCTTGCTCAATGGACGAACTGGACATATTGGACACCACCTCTCAAGACTCTATACTGAACCCAGGCAAAGGAGTCTTCCGCCATGAGCACACCACTGACCGGATATAGATACAAGGCCTCATCGTCCACTTCGCGCAAGGACCGGCCTACGACGACGCGGATCGTCATGCGGGGACATCCTGGATACTGGACGCCCCGCACCCCCTTCAACGCCTCCCGCGGCCCTCTCGGGATTCGTTTGATCTCGATAGGCCAGTTAAGAAGGAACCTGGCCGAGGAGACGCTGCAACCTCGCTCGGAGGATGACCTGCGCGTCGCATTCGAGCAGATGATCGAACCCTTGCGAGCTGCATTCGAACAGTTGCCTGTGCAGGAATACCGCCTGCTCAGGAAAGCCGATCCGCTCGAGGCGTGCATGGCCCTGCTGCAGCGCGCCGCCAAGGCGGGCGACCAGCCCCGCCTCGCCCGTAACCTGCGTGCCTTCGAGGCGCGAGAGGCGCTCACCCGCGAAGCAGGCGGGATGATCACGCCATCACAACTGGCGCAGAAGCTGGGCAAGTCTCGGCAAACCCTCAAGGACTGGGGCGACGCCCACAAGATCCTGTGGGTCGACAACAACGGCACGCGCACCTACCCGCTCTGCCAGTTCGATGCGCATGGACAGTTGCTGCCCGGACTCGACCGTTTCCTGCAGACACTCGCCCGCATCGGCATCACTGGCTGGATGGCGCTCGAGACATTGCTTGGCGTCGATCCAAAGTATGCTGCCTCGCCGTTGACGCTGCTGCAGCAGGGCCGTATCGACGACGCCCTGACATGCGCTCGATCCCTGGGCGATGCGGGGGCAGCATGATCGTCGAGGGAATCGACCTGCCCGACCACCTGATGACCGAACACAGTCCCCTCGTTCTGTACCGCATTCACGACAAGGACTACAGCCCTCTTTTCTTCGGCAGGACAGGAAACTATCGCTTCGACGCACCGGACCAGAGTTTCGGCGTTCTGTATGCAGCCAGCACGCGCGAGGGCGCCTTCGTGGAGGCGGTTCTGCGACAGAAGACAGGCCGCTCGATCCGCATCATCAGCCGGACCTGCCTCGCCACCCGCAAGCTGTCGACGCTCGTCCTAGGCCGGCCCGCCACGATGGCAAAGCTGCGCGACAACGGTCTTGCCGCCAATCACACCAACAGCGAGACTTCCTCGATCGAGCCGTACATCATCAGTCAGATCTTCTCGCGTGCCCTTCATCAACACATCGATCGCGTGTCCGGAATCGCCTATCGTTGCCGACACGATAACGAACAGGTCGCGTGGGCGTTCTTCGACCGCAGCCATACCCTTTTCGACCGGCACGACACGCCTCCGGAAACGCTGGATCTGGACGAGGAATGGCTCGAGGACCTTGAAGACCGCTACGGCATCGTCATCGACTGATCCGCCGCCACCTACTCTGCTTCGAGACGACGAGCCTGACAATCAGATTTCGGAGCGCCCTTGAGCCTTGAACTGCCCGTCCTATCCCCCCGCCGCCGCACGCTGGCGGCCGCGCTGCTGTTCGCGATGACCCTGCTCGCCGCGCTGGCGGGCACCGGCCACGGGCCGCCGGTGTGGACGGCCGGCCTCGCGGCCTGGGGCGCGGGCGCGCTGCTGTGGCCTCAGTTGGCGCGGGCGCAGAAGCGCCAGGCGCTGGTGCTGGCCGGCGCCGGCCTGGTGGCGTTCGGCGTCGCCCTGGCGCGCGGCGGGCGGCCGAGCCTGATGGGCTTGCTGACGCAGAACACGGCCTTGTTGGGCATGCTGGCGGCGGTGAGCTTCCTGCGCCTGCTGCGCACGCCCGAAGCCGGCAGTGACGGCCTGCCCCGGGGCCGCGGCGCGCTGTGGCGCACGCTGGGCGCGGTGCATGTGCTGGGCGCGGTGATCAACCTGTCGGCGGTCTTCATCATGGCCGACCGCATCGGCCCGGACGGCAAGCCGCGAAAGGACCAGGCGGCGGCGCTGGTGCGGGCCTTCCTCGCCGCGGCCCTGTGGTCGCCCTTCTTCGCCGCGACCGCGGTGGCGCTGACCTACGCCCCGGGCGCCAGCCCGCTCGGACTCGCCGCATCCGGCATGGCGCTGGCGGTGGTGCTGCTGATGCTGGCCGGCCGCGACATCGAGCGCGCCAGCGGCAACGGAGCCGCGGATTTCGTCGGCTATCCGATGCACGCAGCCGCGCTGAAGGTACCCGCGGTGCTGGCGGGACTGGTGGCAGCGGGTCACTGGCTGGTGCCCGATTGGGCCGCGCTCGCGGTGATCAGCCTGGCGTCGCTGGCGGTGGTGTGCGTCGCAGTTCTGGCCCAGCGCGGTCCGCGGGCCGCCGGCCGCGCCCTGTACTGCCACGTGCGCGATCGCCTGCCCGGCATGTCGGGCGAGCTGGTGCTGTTCCTGTCGGCGGCGGTGTTCGCCAGCGGGCTGCGCGCGGTGATCGACAGCGGCGGCCTGTGGCTGCCCTTTTCCGGCTTCGGCGCGACCGAGGCGGCACTGGTGCTGGCGGTGATGATCCTGCTCGCCGCGCTGGGCATTCACGCGGTGATCACCATCGCCATGGCCTCGGCCTGGCTGGCGCCACTGCATCCGGAGCCGACCCTGCTCGCGCTGGTGTTCGTGCAGTCGTGGGCGATCGGCCTCGCGGCGGGGCCGATGTCGGGCATCCATCTCGCGCTGCAGGGCCGCTACGGCCTGTCTCCCGCCGCCCTTGCGCGCGGCAACGTGCGCTACTGCCTGCAGGCCTATGCGGCCGCGGTGGTGTGGCTGGCCGTGGTCGGCAGCGTGCTGGGCGTGAGGCTGTTGCCGACCTGGGGCTGATCCGGGCGAACAGACGACGCCAGTCCGGCCGCCTCACGAGCGCAGCAGGTCGCGCAGCACCACGGCGTTGTTGTGCACCTCGTCGTGCGCAGCGTAAAGCAGCGTCAGCACCGGATGCGCCGCGGCCGCCTCGCGCAGCGCCTGCAGCGCGACAGCGGCATCGCCGAGTCGCAGTTCGGCGGCATAGCGCGTGCGGAATGCATCCCAGCGCGCCGGGTCGTGTCCGAACCACTTGCGCAGTTCGTTCGACGGCGCGACGTCACGCAGCCACAGGTCGACCGCCGCCTTGTCCTTCGCGAGTCCGCGCGGCCACAGCCGGTCGACCAGCACGCGGAATCCGTCGTCTTCGGCAGGCGTTTCATAGACGCGCTTGATTTTCAGGCCCATACCGCCCTCCTGCGCCAGAGACACCCTGGGGGCCGCCCGGGCATCCTCAACGATAGACGCCGATCGCGGCATCGGCCATGCATCGCCGCTCAGGCCGCCGCGGACGCCTCCCTGCGCCGGCGCAGCGCCAGCCAGACCAGCGCCGCGCCGGTCAGCAGCACCGGCACCAGCGAGCCGACGTTGAGCAGGGACCAGCCCTGCGTCGTCACCAGCGCACCGGAGGCAAAGGACGTCAGCGCCATGGTGGCGAACACCGCGAAGTTGATCGCCGCCTGCGCCTTGTCCTTCTCCTCCGGGCGATAGGCCTGCATCGCCAAGGTCGTACTGCCGGTGAACAGGAAGTTCCAGCCCACGCCGAGCAGGAACAGGCCGATGAGGAACTGGTGCAGATCCTGGCCCGACAGCGCGACCGCGATGCAGGCGAAGTTGAGCGCCACGCCGGCGCCCATGACCTGCAGCACCCCGAAGCGCTTGATCAGATGCCCGGTGAAGAAGCCCGGCGCGAACATGCCGATCACATGCCACTCGAGCACCAGCGCCGCATCGGAAAACGGCATCCCGCATACGTCCATGGCGAGCGGCGTTGCCGCCATCAGCAGGTTCATGACGCCATAGCCGAGCGCGCCACTCACCGTGGCCACGATGAACGCCGGCTGGCGCATGATCTCACCCAGCGGACGACCGCCCCCGCCGCCGCCCGCCTTCACCGCCTCGGCCGGAAAGCGGATCGCCGCCATCACCGCCATCGAGATCAACGCCACGACCACCAGCGCAAGGTAGGAACCGAGGAAGGGCAGCGCCATCGTCGCGCGCGTGTGGTTGGCGAGATTGGGTCCGACCACCGCGCCGATCAGCCCGCCGGCCAACACCAGCGACACCGCCTTCTCGCGGAAATCCGGCGGCGCCATCTCGCCGGCGGCAAAGCGGTAGAGCTGGCCATTGGCGCTGTAGTAGCCGGCGATCAGCGTCCCCGCCACCAGCAGCCAGAAGCTGCGCAGGTAGAGCGCCAGCGCGCACAGCAGCGCCGTCAGCAGGGCCACCAGCAGCCCGAGCTGGAACGAGGCCTTGCGCCCCCAGCGCCGCTGGCTGCGCGCCACCAGCCCGGTCGACAGCGCACCGCCCACCACATAGCCCATCACCGGCAAGGTCGCCATCCACGCCACCGGCGCCAGGCTCAGCCCCACCAGGCCGTTGATGGCGATGAAGACCACGTTGTTGGTCAGAAACAGGCCCTGGGCGATGGCCAGCAGCCAGAGGTTCTTCTTCATAAGGAAATGCTTTTGGTTCAGGACAGGGCGAATGTAACCTGTTCTGGCACACGGACGACGCATTCGTGCGACCAAGGCGTCGCCCAGTGCGCCATCAGGCGCCCGCGCTGTCGCGGTCGCCCACGCCAGCAAGCAGCCCAACGAACAAGGTGCTCCATTCGATGTCCAGATCCGCCCTGAACCCCATGCCCGACACGCCGCCCCTCGAGGTCGAAACCGGACCGAACCCACGCTTCTCCGTCATCTGGCTGCACGGCCTCGGCGCCGATGGCAGCGACTTCGAGCCCGTCGTCCCGGAACTGGCGCTACCCGACTCGCCTGCAGTGCGCTTCGTCTTCCCGCACGCCCCTTACCGCCCGGTGACCTGCAACGGCGGCTACGTCATGCGCGCCTGGTACGACATCGTCTCGCTCGAACCGGGCAGCCGGGAGATCGATGAGGCCGGCTTGCTCGAATCGCGTGAGATCGTTCGCCGACTGATCCAGCGCGAGGCGGATCGAGGCGTTCCAAGCGAGCGCATCGTGCTCGCCGGCTTCTCCCAGGGCGGCGCCGTGACCTGCCTGAGCGCCCTCACCCACCCATCGCCGCTGGCCGGCATCATCGCCCTGTCGACCTACATCCCGAGTCCCGGGCTGCTGATCCGTGAGTTCGCGCAGGCGAATCGGCACGTCCCGATCTTCGCAGCGCACGGCACCGACGACGATGTCGTCTCGCTCGACCTCGGCCAGCAGGCTGTCGCGGTGCTCAGGCAGTTGGGCCTGACCCCGGAGTGGCGAACCTATGACATGCCGCATTCGGTGAGCATGGAAGAGATCGCCGACATCGGGGCCTGGCTGACGCGCGTGTGGGCTGAGGAAAGCTAGCGCGGAGCCATCTCGTGTCGAGAGGGCAGCGGACGGCTCGTCGGCTCCATTCGTCATCCGAGCCCTTCAGGCCCCCTCTCCGGCAGGAGCAGCGAGGAAACGAAATCCTGCTTGCGCGAGCGCTGGATGCGGACGAGTTACGCGTCCCAGAACTTCGCGCCGAACGACGCGTTGTGGGCGACGCTGGGGATGTAGCCGACGAAGTCCGACACCTCACGCGTGACCGCTGAGGCGAGGCGGCAGGGGCGCTGCGGATCATGGTGCTGGAGATGGCGGTCAGCGCTTCGATGTAGGCCGGCATACGCACACCGGCGTTCATCAGGCTATGCTATCGGCACCACCCGGCCGTCATCCACGGAGCGCTTCGGGCAAGCGACGAGACTCGCGGTGAAAGACCCTGAAAGGATCAGGCGATCCCATCGCCTCCAGGATCACCTTGCATTTGCGGATCGACCGCCGGCAGGTCCAGGCGAAGAGTTCGACTGCCAGCGTGGCATCTATCCCGCGTTTCTCCGATGCCGGACTCTTGACAGCCCTGACTCATGCCGTGGGGCGGAGCAGCTTCGAATGCCCCGTGCCCGGACTCGTCGGGCTGATCAAAATGGAAAAGGTGCTGATTTCTTCATGAAATCAGCACCTTTCAGTATCTGGCGCGCCCGAGACGATTCGAACGTCCGACCCCTGCCTTCGGAGGGCAGTACTCTATCCAGCTGAGCTACGGGCGCGGGGACTTGGGGCGGGAATGCACACCGACGCAAGGCGCGTGAGGATATAACGCTTCGCGGCCAAAGTCCATGCCGCACTGCCACAATGGTTTATCGCCCGCTATAATCGCGGCTTTCGTCTCGCGCCATAACACAAGTCAAAGGATTCGAGCATGTCGAACCATCGCGCTCCGCGCGCCGCCCTGCAGCCCACCCGCTTCGCAATGCCTGTCGTCGCCATGGTCGCAGCCGCCCTGCTGGCGGGCTGTGGCAAGCAGGGTGCCGCCATCGATCCGGAAAAATCCGCCGAACTCATCCAGCCGGTGGCCCGCATCGAACTCAAGGTGGTGAAGGTCGCCCCGGGCAGCCGCACCGGCGAGCAGATCGTCAAGTCCGTGTGCGCCGGCTGTCACGATGCCGGCAGCCTGGGGGCGCCGAAGACCGGCGACGCGGCGGCCTGGGCACCGCGCCTGGCGCTGGGCCACGATGGCCTGACCAAATCGGCGATCGCCGGCAAGAACCAGATGCCGCCGCGCGGTGGCTTGAGCGACCTGACCGACACCGAAGTGGCGCGCGCCGTCGCCTACCTGGCCAACAAGGCGGGCGCCAAGTTCACCGAGCCGCCGGTCCAGCAGTAAGCGTCGGGTATGGTGACGCGGCGCGCGGCACCGCGCTGAGAGCGGCAGCCTGCGGGCTGCCGTTTCATTCATGCATCAGCGAGCCGCCACGGCGCGATGGGCGCCTGCGCTCAATCCGCCTGCTTGTCGCGGCTCTCGAACATCGCCATCAGGTTGGCGATGCGCGCCCTGCCTTCTTCCTTCGACACCGGCGCGGCGGTGCGGCGGTCGTTCATCTTCACGTCCTCGCCCATCTCGGCGATGAAGCGGCTCGGTTCGCACGGGCGGAACTCGCGGCCCGACTTGCGCCGCTCGCACCAGGTGATGTTGAGGCTGCGCTGGGCGCGGGTGATGCCGACGTACATCAGCCGGCGCTCTTCCTCGATCTTGTCCTCGTCGATGCTGCTCTGGTGCGGCAGCAGGCCTTCCTCGACGCCGATCAGGAACACGTGCGGGAACTCCAGGCCCTTGGAGGCATGCAGCGTGGCGAGCTGCACGCCGTCGAAATCGGGGTCTTCCTTGTCGAGCATGGACATCAGCGCGATGGTCTGCGTCAGCTCGACGAGGTTCTTGCCGTCCTCCTCGCCCTTGCGGCCCAGCCAGCCGACGAAGTCGCGCACGTTGCTCCACTTCGACTCGGCCTCGCGCGTGTCGCAATGCTCGAACAGCCAGGTCTCGTAGCCGATGGCGGAAAGCAGGTCCTCCAGCACTTGCGCCGCCGGCTCGCGCGGCGCGCGGTACTGCAGGCGGTTGATGAAGCCGGCGAACTCCTGCACGCCATTCAGTTGCTTCGCGTTGAGATGCTGGGTGAGGCCTTCCTCGAACACTGCGGCGAACAGGCTGATGTGGCGCCGACCGGCGTAGGCGCCGAGCGCCTCCAGCGTGGTCGGCCCGATGCCGCGGCGCGGCGTGGTGATGGCGCGGATGAAGGCGAGGTCGTCGTCCTCATTGACCACCATGCGCAACCAGGCGATGAGGTCGCGGATCTCGGCCTTGTCGAAGAAGCTCTGCCCGCCCGACATCACGTAGGGAATACGGTTGTTGCGCAGTTGCTGCTCGATGATGCGCGCCTGGTGGTTGCCGCGGTACAGCACGGCGTAGTCCTTGAAGCGGGTGCGGTGCTCGAACTTGTGCGCGCTGATCCTGGTCGCCACCCACTCGGCCTCGTGCTCGGCATCGCGACAGTTGGTGACGACGATCTGGTCGCCCACGCCGTGCTCCGACCACAGGCGCTTGTCGAACAGCTTCTCGTTGTTGGCGATGACGGTGTTGGCCGCCTCCAGGATGCGGCGCGACGAGCGGTAGTTCTGCTCGAGCTTGATCACCTTCAGCTTCGGATAGTCCTGCTGCAGCAGCTTCAGGTTTTCCACATCCGCGCCGCGCCAGGCGTAGATCGCCTGGTCGTCGTCGCCCACCGCGGTGAAGGCGCCGCGCACGCCGGAGAGCTGCTTCAGCAGCCGGTACTGGGCGCGGTTGGTATCCTGGTATTCATCGACGAGCAGGTAGCGCAGCTTGTTCTGCCAGCGCTCGCGCACCTCGGGATGCTCCTCGAACAGACGCACCGGCAGCGCGATCAGGTCGTCGAAATCCACCGCCTGGTAGGCGCGCAACGTGCGCTCGTACTCTTTGTACAGCTTCGCGGCGACCGAGGCGATTTCGTTGTCGGCCAGTTGCGCGGCCTCCTCGGGCGTGATCATCGCGTTCTTCCACGACGAGATCTGCCACTGCATCTGCTTGGCGATGCCCTTGTCGCTGTCGCCGGCGACGTCGGACACGATCTGCACCGTGTCGGAAGCATCGAGGATGGAGAACTGCGGCTTGAGCCCGCAATGCACCGCCTCCTGGCGGATGATGCGCACCCCCAGCGCGTGGAAGGTGCACACCGTGAGCCCGCCGGGCGCGCGGCCGCCCATGATGTGGGCCACGCGCTCCTGCATCTCCTTCGCCGCCTTGTTGGTGAAGGTGATGGCGGCGACGTTGCCGGGGCTGATGCCGCACTCGTTGATCAGGTGCGCGATCTTGTGCGTGATGACCCGCGTCTTGCCGCTGCCGGCGCCGGCCAGCACCAGGCAGGGGCCGTCGAGGTAACGGATGGCTTCGCGCTGGGGCGCGTTGAGGAGGGCGGACATCGGTTCGGGCACAGGCTGCAGCCTTCCGGGGAAGGCGGGGGCCAAGTGTACCCGAGGCGGGAAGGCGCCGCGCCCCTTCCGGGAACGATCCGGCAACTCACATGGCTGCCGTGCCGTGCAGGAGCGGGCTTGACGCGACCAGACCTCCCGCGCCTCGGTGCCCGTTTCCGGTCGCGCTCAAGCGCGCTCCTACAGCGCGCCGAACACCTTCTTCGCCAGGCCGCCGGCGGCCTCCAGCGGGTTGCGGCGGATCGCCTTCTCTTCCTCGGCAATCATCAGGTACAGGCCGTCGAGCGCCTTGCGCGTGACGTAACCCTCGATCTGCGCGTCTTCGCCCTTCACCAGGCCCACGCCGGCTGCCTTGCTGGCGAGCGAGTTGTATTGGGTGGAGACGGAAAGTCGATCGGTCTGCTGCTTCACCACCGGCATGAAGCGCTGGGTGAGCTGGGCCTGCGTCTTGCTGCGGAAGTACTGGGTCACCGAGTCGTCGCCACCGGTCAGGATGTTCTTCGCGTCCTGCACCGACATGTCCTTCACCGCCGCCATCAGCAGCGTCTTCGCCTCGGGCACTGCGGCTTCGGCGGCGCGGTTCATCGTCGTCACCAACTGGTCCAGATCCTTGCCGCGGCCGGCCATGCGCAGCAGGGGCTCGGCCTGCTCGAGCACGCCGGGCAGCGGGATCTTCACCTTAGGATTCTTCAGGAAACCCCCGTCACGCCCGAGCAGTTCGACCGCGCGGCCCGCGCCCTGGGTGAGCGCTTCCTTCAGGCCACCCGCGGCGTCGGCATTGCTCAGACCGGACAGATCCGCTGCCCAGGCGGGCGCGCAGATGACAAGGATGGCGAAAGCTCGCAGAATCGAACGCATTGCAGTCTCCAGGAAGAGTGGAACACAGGGCATGAAAGCGAAGATTGTTGTGGTTGTTGCAGTGGTCATGCTCGGCATTGCCGGTTTGTTTGTCTACTCAAAGAAGCCGGTCGCGCCCGACGTCGCCTTCTCCACGCTGCAGGGCCAGAGCTTCCGCACCGCCGACCTGCGCGGCAAGGTGGTGCTGGTGAACTTCTGGGCCACCACCTGCACCACCTGCATCAAGGAAATGCCGGGCCTGAAGGACACCCATGACCGTTTCCACGCCCGCGGCTTCGAGACGGTGGCGGTGGCGATGGATTACGACCCGCCCGGCCAGGTTCAGGCCTACGTCGAGCGCAGCGCCCTGCCCTTCACCATCGTGCTCGACCGCGACGGCATCATCGCGCGCAACTTCGAAGGCGTGCGGCTGACGCCGACCAGCTTCATCCTCAACAAGCGCGGGGAGATCGTGCAGAAGATCCTCGGCGAACCCGATTTCGTCCGCCTGCACGCGCTGATCGAACAGTTGCTGGCAGAAGCGGCCTGAGCATGTCTCTTCGCAACCCTGGCGTGCCACGGCGCGCCGATCGTCCCGCAGCGCGCCCGCGGGCACGAATTGCCGTGCTGGCCGCCCTCGCCCTGATGCTGAACCTGCCGGCTGCGACGGTCGCGCAGCGCGCGGGCATGGTCGGCGGCTGCGACATCCGCCGCGGCACCTTGTGCACCAATCTGAACCTGAACGGCGCCCAGCTCGCCGGCGCCAATCTGGCCAACTCGCAATTCACCCAGTCCGACCTGTCGGACGCCGACCTTTCCGGCGCCAACCTCAACGAGGCGAACTTCGCCAGCACCGAGCTGCGCGGCACCGACTTCCGCAAGGCGTCGATGGTGCGCATCAACCTGCGCGGCGCGCGGCTGAACGAGGCCAAGCTGGCCGGCGCCAACCTCACCAATGCAGTCTTCCAGAACGCCGACCTGAGCAAGGCCGACCTGTCCGGCTCAACGCTCGCCAACGCGGATTTCAGCAACGCCCGCCTCGAAGGCGCCAACCTGCAGGGCGCCGACCTGCAACGCGCCAACCTGCGCGCCGCCAAGCTGAAAGGGGCATCGCTGGCCGGCGCCAAGCTGCACGGCGCCAACTTCACCCGCGCCTCGCTGATCGACGCCGACCTCACCGGCGCCGACATCGACCAGGCAATCTTCCTGAATGCGCAGACGCAGGGGTGCAAGGGCTGCCCGTGAGTCCTCGCGCCGGGCAGATGGATCAGCCGCTGTCCGGGCGTTCTCATGGGAACCGCCAAGCCTCAATGCCGTAGGCTACCGGCGCTTGCCTGGGGTGCCGTGGGGTGCCAAACTGAAACCGTTTTGGTTTCAATGATAAATGCGGACATGCCAACCTCCCTGACGCTGAAGAACATCCCGGACGCCGTGTACGAGCGCCTGAAGGCAATGGCTGCGCTGCACCGCCGCAGCCTGAACAGCGAAGCCATCGTATGTCTGGAGTCTGTGTTGCTTCCCAACCGGGTAGCGCCGAGTGACCGTCTGGCACGAGCGCGCGAGCTCAGGGCCAGCCTGCCGCAAGGACCATTCACCGCCAAGGACATCGACGCCGCAAAACGAGCGGGGCGCGAGTGATCGTTGTTGACAGCAACATCCTGGCGTATCTGTACTTGCCCGGAGAGTTCACCGTAGCGGCTGAAGCCCTGTTGGAGCGGGAACCCGAATGGGCTGCACCGCCACTGTGGCGCAGCGCGTTCCACAACATCCTTGCTGGCTACGTGCGGCGAGACATGTTGAGCTTCGAACAAGCCTGCAGCCTTCAGGCCGAAGCCGAGGCATTGATGGACGGGTTCGAGTTCGACGTCCTTTCGCACGAGGTCCTTGAACTCGTTCGCGACAGCGACTGCTGCGCGTATGACTGCGAATTCGTTGCCCTCGCCGAACGATGCGACATCAAGCTCGTGACGATGGACAGGAAGGTGCTCAAAGCCTTTCCGAAGTGCGCGGTTTCGCTTGTGGCCTGACGTCGAAACTCGGGCGAGCGCGGAAGCGGGACAAAGCCTGCCGTAGCGAGTCGGCTGCAGAGCATCGTTGAAGCCGAAAACCGTGGTCTCGCCCCTATTGTCCCCACTCGATAGCCGTGCACCAGGGCGCTGCTGTCATGCAGCTTCAGCGTGCAACTGCACACCTAGCGCCTTGGTGACTTTGAGGATGGTTGCGAAACTGGGGTTGCCGTTCTCGCTGAGTGCCTTGTAGAGGCTTTCGCGGCTGAGCCCCGCTTCTTTCGCCACTTGCGCCATGCCTTTGGCACGCGCGATGTCGCCCAACGCACGAGCAATGCCTGCGATGTCGTCGGGCGCTTCGGTCAGCCAAGCATCGAGATAAGCCGCCATTTCCTCGGGGGAGCGGAGTTGCTCTGCAACGTCGTAGGCCACCGTCTTGGTTGCGGCTTGTGCGCTCTTGCTGGACTTGGTCATGGCTGTCACTCCTGAAGATTGCGCGCGAGTTCCTGCGCAAGTGCAATGTCATTCTGCTGACTCGATTTGTCGCCCCCGACTAGGAGAACGATAAGCTCGTCGCCACGCTGCGTGTAGTAGACCCGGTAGCCCGAACCAACATCAACTTTCAGCTCGGAGATTCCGTTCGTGAGGTTCCGGTGCTGGCCAGGGTTGCCGTGGGCAAGGCGATCAACCCTCACCTGAATGCGCGCTCGAGCCCCTCTGTCCCTGAGATCGTTGATCCAATCACGGTACACCTCTGTCGTTCGGATGCGCATGTTCATTTGTATCCCATGGGATACAAATTGTCAACTCATCGACCAAAAGGCTAACGTGAAAAAAATGGGGGACAGACCACGGTTTCAGCCGAACAGATGCCGCGTTCGCAGTTTCCCTACTTCAGTTCCGGTCGCCGAAAACCGTGGTCTGTCCCCTATTTTGTTCGATCACCGCCGG
>SHNC01000072.1 GCA_004295105.1 Betaproteobacteria bacterium
TGACGAAGGACTTCCCGGCGTGGACCGCCATCGGCGCGGCCTCGCTCGGCGGCGCGCCCGGCTACCTCATCGAGATCAAGGCGGTGGCGGTGCTGCGGCGCTGAGCCGCGTCGCCGCCCGGTTCAGCCCACGTTGTCGATCAAGCCCAAGCTCCGCTCGCTGCCCGACCGCATACGCCAGGTCGTGCTGTTCGAGATCGGCGGCCTGCTGCTGATTACGCCGCCATTCGCGTGGCTGAGCGGGGTGGCGGTCGGCGACTCGCTCGGCCTGCTCGCGCTGGCCGCGCTGATCGCCGCGCTGTGGAACGGCGTCTACAACAGCGGCTTCGACTGGATCGAGGGCCGGCTGACCGGCCGCACTGCCGACCGCCGGCCGTTCCGGCTGCGCTGCGTGCATGCGGCCGGGTTCGAGGCCGGCCTGCTGCTGCTGACCCTGCCGCTGATCATGTGGTGGACCGGCATGGGCTGGGTGGAGGCGCTGCTTGCCGACATCGGCCTTGCCGTCGCCTACACCGTGTATGCCCTGCTGTTCAACCTGGGCTACGACCGGGTGTTCCCGATCGCGCCCGACGCGGAAGCGCCGGCGCCGTCCGCCGGCCCGCCGCGCTGAACCCGGCCCGCCCCGCTCAGGCGGCGGGTTGCTGCACGATCACCGCCTGCGCCGGCATCGGCGCCGGGAAGCCGGCGGCGGCGAGCGCCTCGCGGATCACGCGGTTGCCGTCGAAATACACCTGCCAGTAGTGGTCGTTGTGGCAGAAGGGGCGCACCGCCAGCACCGGGCCGACGAGATTGAAGTCGAGGATCTCGACCTCGGGCGCCGGATCGGCGAGCACGTTGGGCACTTCGAGCAGCTTCGTGCGCAGCAATTGCATGGCGGCGACGTGGTCGGCGCTGCCGGCGAGCTGGCACTTCAGCTCGACGCGACGGAACGGGTTGGCGGTGAAGTTCTGGATCGTGTCGCCGAACACCTTGCCGTTGCCGACCAGCGTCATCACGTTGTCTGGCGTGTCGATCGTCGTCGCGAACAGGCCGATTTCCTTCACCGTGCCGACCACGCCGGCGGCGCTGATGAAGTCGCCCACCTTGAACGGACGCAGCACGACGAGGAAGATGCCCGCGGCCAGGTTGCCAAGCAGGCCGCCCCAGGCGGCGCCGATGGCGATGCCGACGCCGGCCACCAGGGCGGCGAAGGTGGTCGTCTGCACCCCGAAGTAGCCGAGGATGGCCACCACCAGCACGATGTTCAAGGTGACGGTGAGGAAGCTGCCGACGTAGCGCATCAGTGTCGGATCGACCTTCTGCCGGCTCATCGCCTGCTGCAGCAGGCGGCCGGCGAGGCCGATCAGCCAGCGGCCGATGATCCAGAACACGATCGCGCCGAGGATCTTGAGGCCGATGTCGGCAGCGTAGGTCATGGCGATCTGGCGATAGTTTTCCATCTGGTCCATGGTGAGGCTCCCATAAGGAAGAGGGATGGGGAATGACGAAAGGGTCGTCGCAGAACAGCCTACACCCGCCGCTTGAAGGATGCATGAAGAATTTGTGCGATGCGGCATGGGATTTTTCTTATGCGTCCGGCAAGCATTCGAACGCGGCGCCGACATGCCCGGGCTGCCGTCTTCGACGCGGAGCGACGGCTTGCCAAGCGCGCGGCGGATTTGCTACAAGGGGCGCCTCGTTTCCGCACGTCGCGCAAGGCAGGCGCAGGCAGGTGCGCCGGTGATGCCGTTCGCTTGTCCCGCCCATTTCCGACCCGTCGGGCTGCCGACCGCGGGGGAGTTTCCGATGTCAGAGTCTTTCGCCTCCACTGCCGTGCTTGCCGATGCCGAACTCGGCCCTTTCAATACCTTCGGTCTTGCAGCGCGCGCCGCGCGCCTCGTCGTGCTGCGGACGGCGGCGGACGTTCGCCGCCTCGCCATGACCCCCGGCTGGGCGCGCACGTCGCGGCTGGTGCTGGGCGGCGGCAGCAACCTGATCTTCACCGGCGATTTTGCCGGCACGGTACTGAAGGTCGAGATCGCCGGCCGCCGCCTGGTGGCGGAGGACGACGTAGCCTGGGTGGTGGAGGCGGGTGCGGGCGAGAACTGGCACGATTTCGTGCGCTGGACGCTGGCCCAGGGCTGGCCCGGGCTGGAGAACCTGTCGCTGATTCCGGGGACGGTGGGCGCGGCGCCGATCCAGAACATCGGCGCCTATGGTCTGGAGATGGCCGAGCGCTTCGAATCGCTCGATGCGGTGGAACTGGAAGGCGGCGAAGCGCGCGTGTTCCGCGCGGCCGACTGCGCCTTCGGCTATCGCGACAGCGTGTTCAAGCGTCATCCCGCGCGCTGGCTGGTCACGGCGGTGCGCTTCCGCCTGCCGAAGCGCTGGGCGCCGGTGACGCGTTACGCCGACGTCGCCCGCGAGCTGGAAGCGCAGGGCATTGCGCAGCCGACGGCACAGGACGTGTCCGACGCGGTGATCGCGATCCGTCGCCGCAAGCTGCCCGACCCGGCGGAGATCGGCAACGCCGGCAGCTTCTTCAAGAATCCGGTGGTCGATGCCGCCACCCATGCGCGGCTGGCGGCGGCGCATCCGATGTTGCCGGCCTATCCGCAGGCCGATGGCGGCGTCAAGCTCGCGGCCGGCTGGCTGATCGAACAGGCGGGCTGGAAAGGGCGCGACCTCGGCCCGGTGGGCTGCTTCGAGCGCCAGGCGCTGGTGCTGGTCAATCGCGGCGGCGCCACCGGGGCGGACGTGCGACGCATCGCGCAGGCGATCCAGGCCGATGTGCGTGCGCGCTTCGGCGTGGAACTCGAGCCCGAGCCAGTGTTCGTCTGATGCGGAGGTCGCCTGCGGCGGTGTCCTCAGGCAGGCAGCGCGGCGGCGCCGAAGGCGGACGTGCGTGGACGCGACGGCGGCTCGTGGGCGCCGGCCAGCCTGTCGATCACCGCTGCGACGCGCCCCTCCACGTCATGGTGCGCGACCATGACCCGCATCCTGCGCCAGGCTTGCATCGTGTCCACGTGCTGGCCGGCGAAGGCGGCGAGCGCCTGCAAGGACACCGAGTCGATCTGACGGCGACGCTCCACGCCGCGGAAGCGCAGATAGTTGTAGCGCGCCCAGCCCATCAGCGCGCCGCTCATCGCCGCGATCACCGTGGCATAGACCACGATGAGGTCGCGGAAGCCTTCCAGGCCGCCGAGGTCGAACATCTGGATCTTGAACCGCCAGCCGAATGCGACCCAGCCGGCAAGCGTCACCAGCGGCATCCACAATGCCAGCCACATCAGCCAGAACAGGGTGGTGAGCGTCCCCGAGACGGCACGCTGCGGCCAGGTCTGCAGATCGGGGCGGTCGATGATCAGGGGGTGGCGTCGGGCCGTATGCCGCGATCGGGACTTTTCCATGTTGCGCGCCGCTTGCCTCTCAAAATGACGCTCGGTAGTGCGACCACCGAGGTCGTGACATTAAGGATCCAGTAAACAAGGGGATACCAGATCATCCAGTAGTAGTAGCGACCATAACCGCGCTCGTAGCGCGAATCGAGGAACATGCTCACGGCGAACTGAAGGAGGCAGGTCGTGCCGATGATCAGGCCGCTCCAGCCGGGTGCCAGCGTGGCGACATGCAGCATGCGCGGCAGCTCGACGAACAGGCCGGCGACGAACAGACCGGCGATGGCGGCCATCGCGTAGGCCCAGGCGACGCTGCAGAAGTATTCGAGGTAGATCGGCCACAGGCGGCGATGGCGCCAGCGCGTGAGCACGCGATACTGGGCGAACAGCACCTGGGTGCCGCCCATGGCCCAGCGCAGCCGCTGCCGCCACAGGCCACGCAAGGTCTCAGGCATCAGGATCCAGCACAGCGCGTTCGGTTCGAAGCGCACGTCCCAGTGACGGACCTCGAGCCGCCAGCTCACGTCGATGTCCTCGGTCAGGGCCTGCGGATTCCAGTAGCCAACGTCGTGCAGCGCGCTGCGGCGGAAGCACACCATCACGCCCGACACGGTGAATACCTTGCCGTAGGTGCGCTGGGCGCGCTTGATCAGGCCGATGATGGACGAGAACTCGCCCACCTGGATGCGACCCAGCAGCGTGGAACGGGTGCGGATGCGCGGGTTCCCGGTGACTGCGCCGACGCGCGGCGAGCGTAGCAGGTGACGCATCATCCATTTCAGGCAGTGCGGATCGACCAGCGAGTCGCCGTCGATGCACAGGAAGTAGTCATGCTTCGCCACCATGGCCGCGGTGATCAGACCCACCGCCTTGCCCTGGTTGCGTGCCTGATGCACGACGCGGATGCGGTCGTCCAGCGTGGCGAGCATCTCGATGCGGCTGCCGGTGTCGTCGGTGCTGCCGTCGTTGATCAGCAGGATCTCGAATTCCGGATAGTCCATCGCCTGCAGCGCCGCCACGGTCTCCATGACATTGGCGCCTTCGTTGTGGCACGGCACCAGCACGCTGACCGGCGGGTAATGCGGCAGCGGCGGCGGCTCGTCGAACGGCGGGTCGTGGCGCTCGTAGTGCCAGTAGTAATAGAGGCCGCCGGTCATCCACAGGTAGGACATGAACAGCGGATAGTAGAAGGCGAAAGCGAACAGCGCCTCGATGATGTTGCCGAGCGTTGCCGTCATGACGGTTCCCCTGCGAGTACGGGGCGCTCAGAAGCGCCAGTCGATGTGGGCATAGAAGTAGTTCTTGCGCTCCTTCACGCCGTCGTAGGGGAACTGGCGGGTGCCCACGCCATAGCGTGCGAGCAGGTCGCGGCCCAGTCCCCATTCGTGCTCGTAGCGCAATTCGTGGAAGTCGTTCCAGCCGTAATCGCGCTCGAAGCCCCGTTGCCGGTAGCCACCCAGCGTGGCGGCGAGGCGGTGGTTGAAGCGGCGGTCGTATTCGCGCCACAGCATCCAGTCGGCGGTCACCGTGGCCGAGAGCGCCAGATCCTGCTGCGGATTGAAGTAGTCGGCGTTTTCCAGCGTATTGCGGCTGGCATACAAGGCGGCCTGCATGTCCAGCGTGTGGCGGGTACGGCTCGCCAGGCGCTCGGACCACGTGGCCGACAGCGCATTGCGCACGTTGCCGTCGTTGAAGCGGTAGTGCGACCAGTCGGCGGCGACGCGTCGGGATTCATCCCAGCGATAGGCGACACCGGCGAGGCTGCGGCTGGCGTTGAGCGAGGGGTCGTAGCGGCGCCCCTTCAAGGGCACGTCGTCGGTCCGCGTGTCGTGCCCCAGCCGGTACGACCAGTGATCGTCCGGCTGCCAGCCGAGCGCCGCGGCGATGCCGGTGCCACGCGCATTCGACGTCTCCCGGCTGGCCTCCAGCGTCGCCTGCCAGTCTGGTTGCGTCAGTTCGACGCCCACCGCGCTGCGGGCGTGGCTCGCCCTTTCATTGTCGAATTCCGCCGCGGCGCGGTGATGATGAGCGAAGAGGCGCATGCCATCGCCCAGCCGCGGGCTGTACAGCCAGGCGTCGTGCGTGATCTCGTCGTTGCCGGTGATCGCGCCGCTGCCCTTGCCGATGGCGATGTCGGCAATGAACTGGGCGCGCCGCGACGCGGCCTGCTCGTCGGCGAGTCGGCGCACGGCAGGGTGTTCCGGCGCGTCGGCGAGCAACTCGGCGCTACGTTCGGCCGCCTTCGCCAGATCGCCGGTCGCGCGCGCCGACTCGACCAGCCCGATGCGCGCGCGCAGGTTGTCCGGCGCCAGCGCCAGCACGTGCGCGTAGCGCGCCGCTGCCGCGCGCGGCTGGCCGCGCATCGCGTCGAGCGCGGCGGCTTCGAGATCGTTGCCGGCGTCACCGGGTGCAAGGCGAAGCGCGGCGGCGAGCTGGGCTTCGGCCAGCGCCGGCTGGTCGCTGAAGCGGGCGAACTGCGCCAGCAGCCGCCGGGTGCTGGCGTCATCGGCCGAGGCACGTTCGATCGCCGCGAGATTGTCGCTCAGGGCATCGAAATCTTCCGCTTCGAGCTGCGCATAGGCGAGCGCAATCCGCAGGGTGCGCTCGTCCGGCTGTGCCTGCAGCGCCCGCTCGTAGTAGCGGATCGCGTCACGCGGCCGGCGCACCAGCATCGCCGCATCGGCGGCCGCCTGCAAGGCATAGGGCGACACGGGCTGGCCGTCGGCCTCGAGCAGGTTCACCAGCGCCCATGCCTCGCTGCCCGCACGCCGTGCGACGAGTGCGACGAGCCGATCCTGGCGCAGGCTGTGCGCCACCGGCATGAGCTCCGGGCTGACCGATGCCTGCTCGAGCAGCGCCGCGTTGTGCGCGAGCGCCTCGTCGATCAGGCGGTAGCGAGCGGCCGTCCAGTCCTGCTCCAACTGCCGGCGTCCGGCGCGGATCTGATCGGCGTTCTCGGCCTGCCGTTTCCACAGCGCCGCCGCCGACGGCGCGCCGGCATCGTTCCCCATGGCCGGGTGGCAGAGCAGGGCCGTCAGCGCTGCGGACGCGAGTGAAATCGGACGGGCAAGGATGATCATGGGGCATACCGGGCGATGGGGCCAGCAGCTATATCGGCGTAACTGCCCGGAAATGTAGGAAGGAATGCCGCCTCCAGGCCTTGCCGTGGAATCGATCGTTTATCGCGGTGTTAAAAGCGTCCTCGACCGATGGCGCGGCGCGCGCGATGCTTGCAACATCTGTCTGAGGGATGACCATGTTCCTGCAAGCCTCCTCGATCCGTATCGCTGTCGCCGTGCTCGCCCTCGCGTCCGCCCCGGCGTCCAGCGCCGCATTGTCGCTCGACCCGCTCAGCGCCGCGCCGCAGTCCTCGGGTGGTGGCGTGTCCGCCACCTGGGTTCAGGTGCGTGACGACGCCCATTTCAGCACCCAGCCGTGGGCGGAGGCTGGCGGCCCGGCGCTGCCGATAGGCAGCTATGCGTGGGGCGATGGCATCTGGGGCACCGGCGACGTGAACGTGCTCATGGGGCTTCCTGCAGGCGACCCCATGCTGGTTGGCCGTGTCGGCGGCCTGTCCGCGATCAGCTTCGCCAACACCGTGTACAACGGCCTTGCCGGCAGCGGCAGCTACGGCTCCTGGGGTTACGACTACGCGCGGCCGCTTGCGCCCATCGTGGCGCAGACCGGCCAGCAGACCAACTACGCGGCCCGCTTCAGCGGCTACCTGTACGTGGCCGAAGCAGGGCTGTACGACTTCGGCCTGTTTTCGGACGACGGCTTCGTGTTCTCCTTGAGCGGCAACGATGGCGCGTACGCGGTCGCGCACACCACCCACGCTGGCAGCGCGAGCGGGCGCGACTATTACACGCTGAGCGGTGCCAACGGCAATGCCGCGATCGAACTCGACAAGGGCTACTACGGCTTGTCGCTCGACTACTACAACCGCCTGGAGGCGGGGGTGATCGACCTCGCCTGGTGGCAGCCGGGCACGGACGGCTGGCGCAGCATCGAGGCAGACCGCCTTTTCGACCGTCTGCCGCAGGGCGGCAGCGCGGCCGTGCCGCCAGCGGCGGTGAGCGTGCCCGAGCCAGGCGTGCTTTCCTTGATCGGCCTCGTCGGTGTGGCGGCAGCGATGCTGCGGCGGCGACGGCGGACGCGCTGAGGCGCCCCCCTTCCTTCGAGACGCGATGATCGGCACCTGCGGGTGCCGATTGCTTTTGGTGCGCCCAGCACTCCATTGGTGCATGCGGGGCGCTGCAGCGCATCAAGCGCGGGCACGCAGCGTGCGGCGTGGTGCAGCGTGGCGCCCCGTGCAGTCCGGCTGGTGGGGCGCGCCGCACGCCTGCGGCCGTAGCCCGATGCAGTGACTGCGCGGGCTTTGCAGCTCGCACGATGACATCGGCACGGCCGTGGAAACGATTGGCACACCCCTTGCTGTTAGCTGATCGACAACGCGCATTGCGTTGCGCCATCTCTCAGCAAACAACAAGGGGTCCGTCGATGAACCGTCGCAATTTCGTCAAAGCGCTCACGCTGTCCGCCTCCATCGCTGCCATCGGCCTGCCTGTCGGGGCGCACGCGGCCGACACGATCAAGGTCGGCATCCTGCATTCCTTGTCAGGGACGATGGCGATCTCCGAGACCGCGCTGAAGAACGTGGCGCTGATGACGATCGAGGAGATCAACGCCAAGGGCGGCGTGATGGGCAAGAAGCTCGAACCGGTGGTGGTCGATCCCGCGTCCAACTGGCCGCTGTTCGCCGAGAAGGCGCGCCAGTTGGTGGCGCAGGACAAGGTCGCGGCGGTGTTCGGCTGCTGGACCTCGGTGTCGCGCAAGTCGGTGAATCCGGTGTTCAAGGAGCTCAACGGCCTGCTGTTCTACCCGGTGCAGTACGAAGGCGAGGAACTGGAGAAGAACGTCTTCTACACCGGTGCCGCGCCCAACCAGCAGGCGATCCCGGCGGTCGAGTACCTGATGAGCGCGGAGGGCGGCGGCGCCAAGCGCTTCGTGCTGCTCGGCACCGACTACGTGTATCCGCGCACCACCAACAAGATCCTGCGCGCCTTCCTCAAGAGCAAGGGTGTGGCCGATGCGGACATCATGGAGGACTACACCCCCTTCGGCCATTCGGACTACCAGACCATCATCGCCAACATCAAGAAGTTCGCCGCGGCGGGCAAGAAGACGGCGGTGATCTCGACCATCAACGGAGACTCCAATGTGCCCTTCTACAAGGAGCTCGGCAACGCCGGCCTCAAGGCCACCGACGTGCCGGTGGTGGCGTTCTCGGTGGGCGAAGAGGAACTGCGCGGCGTCGATACGAAGCCCCTGGTCGGCCATCTGGCGGCGTGGAACTACTTCATGTCGGTGAAGAACGCGGAGAACACCGCGTTCGTCGCCAAGTATCGCGACTGGGCGAAGAAGAACGGCGTGCCCAACGCCGACACCGTGGTCACCAACGACCCGATGGAGGCCACCTATGTCGGCATCTACATGTGGAAGCAGGCGGTGGAGAAGGCCAAGTCCACCGACACCGACAAGGTCATCGCCGCGCTCGGCGGCCAGACCTTCAAGGCCCCCTCGGGCTTCACGCTGACCATGGACAAGACCAATCACCACCTGCACAAGCCGGTGTACATCGGCGAGGTGCGCGGCGATGGTCAGTTCGACGTGGTGTGGAAGACCAAGGAGCCGATCCGCGCCCAGCCGTGGAGTCCGTTCATCCCCGGCAACGAGTCCAAGCAGGGGATCTGAGCGGTCGCGGCGATCCGCAATGTTGCTCCTCGGGGTCGGTCGGCCTGCCCGGCCCCGCGGCGGAGGGCGAGTCCGCCGTGCAGCATGCAGGCCGTTTCTCTCCTCCCGCGCAGCACCTTCGGGCCGGCCGGAGCCGGCCCGTCTTTCTCTCCGGATGGAGATGCCGATGTTTGCGATGAAATTACTCAGACGCATGCTCGGGGTCGCATTGCTGCTGGCCCTGATCGGCGGCCCCGCGCGGGCCGCTCTCGACCCGTCCCTGCTTGCCGGATTCGCAGGCGACTTCCAGAGCCGCATGAACGCCATCGAGGCGATCGGCGTGGCCGGTGGCGACGATGCGCGCCGCGTGCTCGACGCCCTCGAGGCCGGCAGTCTGGGCGTGTTGGAGGACAAGGCGGTCATCGTCGACGGCGATACGGTACGCGACGCCGCGAGCGGCGAGGTGCTGACGCAGGCCGTCGATGCGGTCGAGCTCATCACCGTCAATAACCGTGTGCGCCGCACCCTGGCGAACGCGCGCGCCGCGCTGGCGCTGACTTCGAGCGACCGTGCCGAACGTCTGCGTGCCGCGATCACGCTCGGCGACAATCCCAACGAGACCTTGCTGCCGGTGTTCGAGCGTGCGCTCGCTGCCGAAACCGATGAGGAAATTCGCGGCATCCTGGCGCGCGCTGCGGCGCGCATCAACCTGGCCTCGCCCGACCCCCTGGTCCGCCTGCGCGCGGTGCGCGCACTGGGCGAGTCGTCCGATCCTGCGGTGAAGAACCTGCTCGAGGGCCTGCTGCAGAAGCGTGACGGCAACTGGGTGGAGCCGCATCCCGAGGTGCGTACGGCGGCGAAAATGGCGATCGACGACATCGACCGCCGCATCGCCATCGCCGAGAGCGTCGGCACCGTGTTCTCCGGCCTGTCGCTGGGCTCCATCCTGCTGCTCGCCGCGCTCGGCCTGGCGATCACCTATGGCGTGATGGGCGTCATCAACATGGCGCACGGCGAGCTGCTGATGGTGGGGGCCTACGCCACCTTCCTGGTGCAGGGGTTGTTCCGCAGTCATCTGCCGGCCTGGCTGGACTGGTACGTCGCGGCCGCGATCCCGGTCGCCTTCCTTTCGGCCGCGCTCGTCGGCGTGGCGATGGAGCGCCTGGTGCTGCGCCACCTCTACGGCCGTCCGCTGGAGAGCCTGCTCGCCACCTGGGGCCTGTCGCTGGTGCTGATCCAGGCCGCGCGCGTGATCTTCGGCCCGCAGAACCTGGAACTCGCCAATCCGTCGTGGATGTCGGGCGGCGTCGAACTCGCCGCCGGCGTGGTGCTGCCGTACAACCGCATCGTCATCATCGGTTTTGCAGTGTTCGTGCTGGTGCTGATCTGGCTGATGATGCAGAAGACGCGGCTCGGCATGTTCGTGCGTGCGGTGACGCAGAACCGGCCGATGGCGGGCTGCGTCGGCGTGCCCACGGCGCGGGTCGATACGCTGGCCTTCGCCATCGGCTCCGGCGTGGCCGGGCTGGGCGGGCTGGCGCTGTCGCAGATCGCCAACGTCGGCCCGGCGATGGGCACCGGCTACATCGTCGATGCCTTCATGGTCGTCGTGCTCGGCGGCGTGGGCCAGTTGGCCGGCGCGGTATGGGCGGCGCTGGGCCTGGGCATCGTCTCGAAGTTCCTCGAAGGCTGGGCCGGGGCGGTGATCGCCAAGATCCTGGTGCTGGTGTTCATCATCGTCTTCATCCAGAAGCGTCCGCAGGGCATCTTCGCCCTCAAGGGCCGCTTCGCCGACAGTTGAGGTCGCCATGCGCACCCCCTTCACCGTCAGACTGATCCGCAGCACGCCGAAATCCGGCTGGCTGGCGATCGCAGTGTTTGCCGCGATCACGCTCATCGGCGTGCCGCTCGCCCATCTCGCGCTGCCGGAGTCCAACCCGCTGCACCTGTCGGCCTACACCGTCAGCCTGCTCGGCAAGATCCTGTGCTACATGGTCGTGGCCGTGGCGATGGACCTGATCTGGGGCTACGCCGGCATCCTCAGCCTCGGCAACTGCCTGTTCTTCGCCCTCGGCGGCTACGCCTTCGGAATGTACCTGATGCGCCAGATCGGGCGCGACGGCAGCTACGGCGCCGACATCCCCGACTTCATGGTGTTCCTCGACTGGAAGGAGCTGCCCTGGTACTGGGCGGGGTCGGACTCCTTCCTGTGGGCGCTGTTCCTCGTCGTCGCGCTGCCCGGCGTGGTCGCCTTCGTGTTCGGCTGGTTCGCGTTCCGCTCGCGCATCAAGGGCGTGTACTTCTCGATCATCACCCAGGCGCTGACCTACGCCGCGATGCTGCTGTTCTTCCGCAACGAGACCGGCTTCGGCGGCAACAACGGCTTCACCGACTTCAAGCGCATCCTCGGCTACGGCATCACTTCGCCCGAGATGCGGGTGACGCTGTTCGCGCTGTCGGCGGCGCTGCTGATCGTCTGCCTGGTGCTCGGCCGCTATCTGGTCACCTCGCGCTTCGGCCGCGTGCTGGCGGCGATCCGCGACGCCGAGAGCCGCGTCATGTTCATCGGCTACAACCCGCTTCACTACAAGCTCTTCATGTGGACGCTGTCGGCCGTGCTGTGCGGCCTGGCCGGCGCGCTGTACGTGCCGCAGGTGGGCATCATCAATCCGTCGGAGATGAGCCCGGCGAACTCGATCGAGATCGCCGTGTGGGTCGCCGTCGGCGGTCGCGGCACGCTGGTCGGCGCAGTGCTCGGTGCCGGCATCGTCAATCTGGCGAAGAGCTTCTTCACCGTCACCGTGCCGGAGTACTGGCCCTTCTTCCTCGGTTTCCTGTTCATCGCGGTGACGCTCTACCTGCCGGATGGCGTGGTCGGTCTGTGGCGCAGGCTGCACGCCCGCCGGGCGCTGGCCGCCGCATCGGATGTGGTCGCTGTGCCCCAGCGTCTGCGCGAGCAAGCCGACTCCGCCCACGACAGCGCCGCCAAGGGAGCGACCGCATGATGCAGATCACCGAACTCGATCGCGCCGAGGCGCTGGCGGCGGCGAAGGCGGCCGAGCGTGTCAACGCCAGCCGCGAGCAGTGGGAAGGCGAGGCCACCACCGGCCACGTGGTGAGGCCGGGTGAGCTCGACCTGTCGCACAACGTCATCCTGTACCTGGACGACATCACGGTGAGCTTCGACGGCTTCCGCGCGCTGAACAGGCTGTCGCTGACCATCGACGCCGGCGAGTTGCGCTGCGTGATCGGCCCCAACGGCGCCGGCAAGACGACCATGATGGACGTCATCACCGGCAAGACGCGCCCCGATGCCGGCAAGGCCTTCTTCGGCCAGACGATCGACCTCACCCGCCTGACCGAACCGCAAATCGCCCACGCCGGCATCGGCCGCAAGTTTCAGAAGCCGACCATCTTCGAGCAGCACACCGCGTTCGAGAACCTCGAACTGGCGATGAAGGCCGACAAGCGTGTGCGCCGCACGCTGTTCGCCAGCCTGTTCGACGACGAGCGCGACCGCATCGCCGAGGTGCTGAAGCAGATCCGCCTCACCCACGAGGCGGACCGCCCGGCCGGTCTGCTGTCGCACGGCCAGAAACAGTGGCTGGAGATCGGCATGCTGCTGATGCAGGAGCCGCGGTTGCTGCTGCTCGACGAGCCGGTGGCGGGCATGACCGACGACGAGACCGAGCGCACCGCCGAGCTGTTCGTGAGCCTGGCGGGCAAGCATTCGTTGATGGTGGTGGAGCATGACATGGCTTTCGTCGAGGCCCTGGGTGGCAAGGTCACGGTGCTGTGCGAAGGGTCGGTGCTGGCGGAGGGGGACCTCGCCTCCGTTCAGGCGGATGCGCGGGTGATCGAGGTTTATCTGGGGCGGTGATCTGGCGTTTGTGCCGCTAACCGCGGGCCACGCGGTGTGTTCGCTCCGAGGGCTGCGGAACTCGCCTTCGCTGCGCTCGGCTCAGACAGTCCTCGCCCTCTCCGCAAACACACCGCATGTCCCGCTTGGCTTCGGTGGAGACGGTCAGTGTGGAGCGCAGGCAATCGACTCTTCCGTTTCGGAGTTGGCAATCACGTCGAGCCGTGCGTGCGGGGTATTCCTGGAGAAGGCGAGGACTGTCTGAGCCCGAAGGGCGAGTTCCGCAGCCTTCGGAAGGAATGCCCCGTGCGTGCGGC
>SHNC01000267.1 GCA_004295105.1 Betaproteobacteria bacterium
AGGATCGCGCAAGGCGCCGGCGAGTCATGACGGCGCCCGGAGCCAAGTCCCTGTGGTCTCGTCGGCGTATCCTGCGGGCCGGATGTGCCGTCGCCGCTGCATTGTCGCTGCCGGGCCAGGCCGCTGCCGACCTGGTGCGTCTGCTGCCACAGATCAAGCCCTCGATCGTGGCGGTGGGAACCTACCAGCGCACGCGGAGCCCCGCCTTTCGCTTTCTAGGTACCGGTTTCGCCGTCGCGGACGGCCGCCTGGTGGCGACCAACGCGCACGTCGTGCCCGAGTCCGTCGCGAGCGATCAGATGGAGATGCTGGTGGTGGTGTCTCCCGGCGAAGAGCAGACGGGCATGGTGCGGCAAGTGCTGCGGGTGGCGAACGATCGCGGTCACGATCTGGCGCTGCTGCGCCTGCAGGGCGGTCCGCCGCTTCCGCCGCTGTCGCTGGCAGGCGCCGAGCGGGTGCACGAAGGGCAGGCCGTCGCATTCACCGGCTTTCCCATCGGCAACGTGCTGGGCATGACCCCGGTGACCCACCGCGGCATCGTCGCCGCCATCACGCCGATCGGCATTCCCCAGGCCAACTCGCGGGACCTCAATCCGGCGCTCGTGCGCCGCTTGTCGGGCGAGGTCTTCCGCGTCTATCAGCTCGACGCCACCGCCTATCCCGGCAATAGCGGCAGCCCGCTGTACGACCCCGAGACCGGCGACGTGATCGGCGTCATGAACATGGTCTTCGTCAAATCCACCAAGGAGAGCGTGCTGACCGATCCGTCGGGCATCAGCTACGCGATTCCGGTCGAGCACCTGCGCAAGCTGCTGGCCAGCGTGCAGTGAAAAGCGAGCGTGCAATAAAAAACCCGCGCAGCGACTGGCTGCGCGGGTTTCAGGGCCTTGCGGGTGCCGCTTGTTGTTGTTGGCTGGTCCCGCCACCGGGAATCGAACCCAGATCTGGCGCTTAGGAGGCGCCCGTTCTATCCATTGAACTATGGCGAGATGAGGCGCGCATTCTAGCCGTTCGGCGCGTCCGGACCAAGCGGTTGGGATGTGCTGGCGGCGGGAGGGCGTGCGGTGAGCGAGGCGTTGCCATTGGCGGCGTCCGGTTTGGCCTCCGCCCTGGTTCCGCGCAGGGGCGGCAGGAGGAAGTCCTGCGGGCGTTTCAGGAAGCGTTGCAGCAGCAGGCGGCCGAGGCTGCGGCCTTGGGCGAAGCTGATGCGGCGCGCGCGCATGGCCACCGTCAGCGTCAGCGAAAAGCTCACCGCCAGGTTCACCAGGCCGATCAGCAGCACTCCACCCAGCGCGAATGTCACCGCCGGCCACGGCAGGGCGAAATCCAGCGCGGTGACGGAATACCCGACATAGGCGGACGAGAACGCAATGTGCCGGATGTCCAGCGGCAGGCCGAACAGCATGCCGAGTGCGGTCGTGCCGCCGAGCAGGAAGCCGAAGAAGAAGTTGCCCGCGAGGGCGCCCAGATTGTTCTCGACGTAGGCGGCCACCCGCTCCATGCGCGCCTCGCCCAGCAGGCGCCGCGGCCCGTGCAACTGCAGCAGGCGCTGCGGGATGCGGTTGTAGGCCGACAGATTGTCGTAATAGGCGGCGATGAGGCCGGAAAGGAACAGGCACACGCCCGCGATTGCGGCGAAGAACGGCGCCCCGTTGCGTGGATCGATCTCGCCGAGCAGCTTGTGGGCCTTTTCGGGGCTGACGAAGTGCGATCCGCCTACCGTCTGGATCGCCAGCCCGACCGTGATCGCGACCGGAATGGCGACGCCGAGATTGCCGAGGATGGCGGCGAGCTGGCTGCGTATCGTGCGCGCGATCAGGTCGGCGAGGGATTCGAGGTCGCGCGTCTTGCCGCTGGCCTCGCCGATGGAGGCGGCGATGGCGTTCGCCGTCATCGCCGGCTGCTTGGTCGCCACCGTGCCGCCGAGGATGTGGATCAGCACGAAGCCGAGCCCGTAGTTCAGGCAGAAGGCGAGCGCTTCATTCAGGGGCGCCATGCCCTGTTCGCCCAGCACGATCTTCAGCGCCGACATCAGGGCGATGATGAAGCCGCCCAACGCCGCCGAGCGCAGCATGTGGAAGTATTCGCTGCGCGTGCTGGTGATGTAGTGCTCGCCGGTGCGGCTGGCGCTTTCCGTCATGCGCAGCGACAGCAGTTCGACGTTCTTGCCCCAGTAGTCGAACAGGTGGTTCTTGCGGCACTCGGCGCGCACCAGAGTCTTGAACAGACGGATCAGACGCGGCGCGACGTCATGCACCACGCGCCGTTCGCGCAGGCCATCCAGCACGGCGAGCAGTTCGCCGATACGCTCGAGGTGCTGGCGCAGCCGCTCGAGCTTGAAGGTCAGCGTCAGGCTGGTGCCGATGCGGGTGGCGCGCTTGCGTACCCGCTGCAGCACTTCGTCGCACTGGCCCAGCATCACCGTCAGGTGTTTCTCGTCGTCGGCCAGCGAGCCGGGCGAACTCCACCAGGCGACGTAGTGCTCGATGTAGGACAGCAGCTCCGCATTCTGCGCGAGGAAGGGTGACTCGTACTCCTCGAGGTTCGGGTCGACGCGCACCAGTTCCGGGTCCAGACCGATCGCCGACACGTGGTAGGAGAGCACGCGCAATGCCTCGAGGATCTCGATGACGGCGGCCGGCAGATCGCCCGCGTCGTCTTCGGCACGCGGCTCGGCCTCGTCGAGCAGCGCGGTCAGGAAGTCCAGCCACAGCTCGTCGGCGACCGCGTGCACCCACACGTCGTCGTCGCGGCGGTGGAACACGACGGATAGCACATCCTTCATGTAGGCCGTATCGATGACCTCCGGCAGCAGGCGTCCGGAGACGCGGCGCGAGGTCTCCGAGAAGAAGCCGGTCGAAGGCAGCAGGCCCGACGAAACGTACAGTGAGACCTGCTTGCGTTCGCGGAAAAGATCGAGGAAGGAGGTGCGCAACGCATCGCGCAGCTCGGGCCGCCGCGCCAGCGTGTGTGTGAGCACGCGCAGCGCCTCTTCGGCCCGCCGGGGCTGTGAGGCGCGGGGCGGGCGCAGGTGATTGACCAGTACCGCCCACAGGGCGACGTGGTCCTGACCGGGTTGGGTAAAGCGTTCGAGGGTTTCTTCCATTCGCCGTGGCTCCTGAGTGTTGCTTGCTCGCGCGGCAAGGATTGGTGCACTGCATTATGCGGGATGCCGACCCGATCACGATCGCAGAGCTAGAATCCCGTCTCGATTCCTTTTCCGCCCGGCCTCGTCGCCGCCCTCGCCATGCCCCTGCTCTCGGTTGAAAATGCCTGCCTCGCCTTCGGTCACGTCGACCTGCTCGACCGCGTGAGCTTCCAGCTCGATCCGGGCGAACGCGTCGCGCTCATCGGGCGCAACGGCTCGGGCAAGTCCAGTCTGTTGCGCGCGGTGGCAGGCCAGGCGGCACTGGACGATGGCAGCGTGTGGCGGCAGGCGGGCCTGGTGACGGCCTACGTGCCGCAGGAGGCGGATTTCGACCTCGAGCGCGATGTCTTCGCCACCGTCGCCGACGGTCTCGGCGACGCCGCGCGGCTGCTGGTGGAATACCACGCCGCCATGGTGGCGGTCGCCGAGCACGCCACGCCCGAGGCGCTCGCCAGGCTCGATGGCCTGCAACATGCGGTCGAGGCGGCACAAGGCTGGCGCCTCAACCAGCGCGTCGAACACATGCTGGCACGCCTCGGACTGTCGGCGGAGGCAATGGTTTCCAGCCTGTCGGGCGGCGGTGTCAAGCGGGTGGCGCTGGCGCGCGCGCTGGTGGCCGAGCCCGACCTGCTGCTGCTCGACGAGCCCACCAACCACCTCGACCTCGACGGCATCCTGTGGCTCGAGGAACTGATCCGCGATTTTCGCGGCGCGGTGGTGCTCATCACCCACGACCGCGTGTTCCTCGACAACGTCGCCACCCGCATCATCGAACTCGACCGCGGCAAGCTCGCGAGCTACCCCGGCCGCTTCACCGACTACCAGCGGCGCAAGGCCGAGGAGCTCGAAGCCGAGGCCAAGGCTGCAGCGCGCTTCGACAAGTTCCTGGCGCAGGAAGAAGTGTGGATCCGCAAGGGCGTCGAGGCCCGCCGCACTCGCAACGAGGGGCGTGTGCGCCGTCTCGAGGCCTTGCGCGTGGCCCGTGCGGCGCGGCGTGACCGCCTCGGCAACGTCAACCTGGCGGTCGACCGCGGTGAGCAAAGCGGTCAGATGGTGGCCGAGCTGAGCCACGTCACCAAACGCTACGGCGATCGCACGGTGGTGCGCGACTTCTCCACCCGCATCATGCGCGGCGACCGTATCGGCTTCATCGGCCCTAACGGCGCCGGCAAGACCACGCTGCTCAAGCTCATCCTCGGCGAGATCGCTCCCGACGAAGGCACGGTGCGCCGCGGCACGCGCCAGACGGTGGCCTATTTCGATCAGTTGCGTGCCCAGCTCGACCCCGAGCTGCCGCTCACCGAGGTCATCAGCCCGGGCTCGGATTTCGTCGACATCGGCGGCGAGAAGAAGCACGTCATCGGTTATCTCGGCGATTTCCTGTTCGCGCCGCAGCGGGCGCGATCGCCCGTGAAGTCGCTGTCGGGCGGCGAGCGCAACCGCTTGCTGCTCGCGCGCCTGTTCGCGCGGCCGGCCAACCTGCTGGTGCTGGACGAGCCGACCAACGACCTCGACATCGAGACGCTGGACCTGCTCGAGGAACTGCTCGCGGCTTACGACGGCACACTGTTCCTCGTCAGCCACGACCGCGCCTTTCTCGACAACGTCGTCACCCAGGTGATCGCGGCCGAGGGCGACGGGCGCTGGGGCGAGTATGCCGGCGGTTACGCCGACTGGCAGCGCGTGCAGGCGGCGCGTGCAGCTACACTGGAGGCGCAACGCGAAGCCGCGAAGCGCACTGCACCGCCACCCGCCCGGCCGCCTGCGCAGGCCAAGCCTGCCAGCCGCCCGACGCGGATGTCGTTCAACGAGAAGCGCGAACTCGAGGCCTTGCCCGATCGCATCACCGCCCTGGAGACCGAACAGGCCGCGCTGCAGGCGCGCCTTTCCGACCCGTCGCTGTACCAGCAGGCCCCGCAGGAAGTGGCGCAGATCAAGGCGCGGCTGGAAGCGGTCGACGGCGAGATCGAGGCGGCGATGCTGCGCTGGGAGGAGCTGGAGAGCCGCGCGGGCGGTTGAGTCGGCTCCGGCTCGTCCGACGGATGATGGCGGGGTCCGTTCGCGCATCGCCGGCTCGTCCAGAGGGAGGGATTCGGCCGCGCCACCCCGATTCCTGATCGGATCAAGCGGCGAACCGGCTGCCTGCTGCAGGGCTGAAGGGATTCGGCCGAAGCCCGTTGCGCAGACCGTGGCGGCGGACGCAAGTTCGGCGGGTCAATCTTGCTGGCCGAACCACGCCAGCGCGGCGGCGGCGCCCAGCACGACGACCACGTGAAACGCGGACCACCACCGGTAGCGGCGTGCGATGAGGGCAGGGTCGAGATCGGAGATCAGGTACAGCCTGCCGTCCGCAGGCCGGCGCATCAGGTGCACCTCGGCCGCGCTCAGGGCGGCGTCGCGCTGCTGGCGCACCTCGCGCCGGGCCTGGGCACGCGCGAGCTCCCATTCGCGCACGTCGATCTGGCCGTCGCCGTCGAGGTCGAAGCGCGCCAGCAGCGCCGGGCGATCGCGCTTCCAGGCCGCCAGCAGGTCGCGCACCTGGGCGGCGGCGTCGAACTCGGGCGTGACGCTGCCGAGCGTGTGGAACTCGCCCAGCACATAGACCGGGTCGTGGCGCAGCAGCGACCATTGCGTGTGCCGCAGCTCGCCCTGCACCACCACGTCGCGGCGCTGCACCAGCATCTCGGCCCCGTCGGGATCCACCGCGCACTCGCCGCTGTCGTCGACGACGAGAAACGACGCGTCGCTTTCGTGCACACGTTCGTGGCGCCACTTGCCATCGCGCTCGCGCCGTTCGGTCAGCAGGCGGTACCACAGCACCGGCAGGCCGTCGAGCGGCGACAGCAGCGGCGTGCCCTGCAGCGGCTGGCCGCGGCCGCGCAGCTCGCCATAGCCTTGCGCCGCCGAGGCGATGCGCGCAGTCGGTGTATCGAGGATCAGCCGGGCGTGCTGCAGCGAGCGCAGCCAGCCGTAGAGACCGGCGGCGAGCAGCAATGCGAGCGCGAGCAGGGCCGGCCAGCCGGCGCCGGTGCGCAGGGCCAGCGCCGCGAGCCCGAACTGCGCGAGCGGCAAAGCGGTGTTCAGGCCGTCCCGGCGCAGTCGGACGAGCATCGGACGGGCTTGCGGGCGACGGAGGCGATCAGTTGCTGAACAGCGCCTTCAGGTCGACATCGGCTTTTTCGGCAGTGGAAAACTCCAGCAGCGGCTGTGTGCCGAACTGGAAAAGTCGTGCGACGACCAGGTCGGGGAACTGCTCGACGCGCACGTTGTTGACGTTCACCGCCGCGTTGTAGAGTTCGCGACGGTCGGCAATGCTGTTCTCTAGCGCGGTGATGCGCGACTGCAGTTGCATGAAGTGTTCGTTCGCCTTGAGCTCAGGGTAGGCTTCGGCCACCGCGAAGATCTGGCCGAGGCCGGCCCGCAGCAGGCCTTCGGCGGCACCCAGCGCGGGCAGGTCGTGCTGCTCGCGCGCAGCGGCCACGCGGGCGCGCGCCTCGGTGACGCGGACCAGCGTGCTCTCCTCGAACTGCTTGTACTGGCGACACACTTCCACCAGCTTCGGCAGTTCGTCGTGGCGTTGCTTGAGCAGGACGTCGATGTTGGCCCAGGCACGGGCCACGTCGTGCTTCAGGCGGACGAAGCCGTTGTAGGCCACGATCGCATACAGCAGCGCGAGGACTGCGATGCCCAATAGTACGGCGCCCGAAATGCTCATCGATCCAACCTCCCGCATGTGAAATCCAACGTGCCGCACATCCTATACTTGCTTCACCACGGCGGCCGTAGCGAATGCCACGGTTGCCGCCGCAAGCCTTTCCCCTTCCGCCAGGCATGACGTTCAAGCGCTTCCTGATTCTCGCCCTGCTGTTTGCCGCGCTGTGCGGCGCGCTGGTGCTGACGTTCCTCGCCTACCAGCACCCGGCCTTGCTGCTCGACTTCGGCAACGTCCTGTCCTGCGGCTGACTCAGTCGGCGGCCGGTTGCGGCAGGAAGCGCGCGCGGTGTTCCTCGGGCATGCCGATGCGCTGGAGCAGGGGCTCGCGCGACAGGTGCAGCAGGCCCTCGAGGGCGCCGATGTCGTCGGGCAGGGCGGCGTCGTCCCAGCCGTGCGCGACGTGGCGGGCGAAATCGGCCGCCAGTTTCACCGTGCGCACGCGCGGATTCCCGTCCTGAGTTTCGTCCAGCAGATGCACCAGCAGCTCCGGCAGGCGCCAGGCGCGGATCAGGCCGAGCTGGATCTCGTTCGCCGTGGCGCCGAACACCGTCCGCTGTGCAACCGCACTGCGCAGGCCGCGATCGGCGTGTTGCATTGCGTACACGCGCTGCGTCAGCTCCGGGGCGAACACCCAGCACACGATCTCGGTCGCCTCGCGCAGCAGCGCGGCGACGGTGATCTCGTTCGGATCGACATCATGGCGAACCACCGCCCAGTCGCGCGCATAGTCGGCCGCGCGGCGCGCGTTGGCGATCACCTTGAGCACGCCGATGAGGGCCCTGGGGTGGGCTCGCAGCGTGTCCTCCACCGTGTCCAGCTCGGCGAAGGTGTCGAAGAAGGGCACCACGCCCATCATCATGATCGCGCGGTCGATGGTGGTGATGTCGTGGTTCTGCGACCTGCCGCGATGCCGCTCGAGATGCGTGAGCAGGCGCATCGTCATCAACGGATCGCCCAGCACCACCGCCGCGATGCGCTTGCCATTCACGGTGTCGGCGGACTCGCGCAGGGACTCGAGCTCGCGACGCGTCTGGCGCAGCACGGGGAGTTGCAGGCTGGAGAAGTGGCGGACGTAATCGTCCGCCGAGCGCAGCGGCGTGGTAAGCAGTGTCATCGAAGGCGGTACGGACGCATGTCTGATCGGGTTATCGGTTTCATCCGGCCGAACTGAAGTGCGCTGTGTGGCCACGCGAAGGATTCGACCCCCTTGTGGCTATAATCGAACGAATCCGGAACATGAACTTTCCATCAGGAGACATGCTGCATGAGCGCATTCAAGGCCTTCGTGATCGATCAGGACGAGAACAGGAAGGTCGTCAGCCGCTTGACGACGATGCAGCCCGAGCAGCTCGATGCCGGCGAAGTCCTGATCCGTGTCGCCTATTCCAGCATCAACTACAAGGATGCGCTCGCGGCCACCGGCGCCGGCAAGATCATCCGCCGCTTTCCCTGCGTGGGCGGCATCGACCTGTCGGGCGAGGTGGTGGAAAGCGCCGACGCGCGCTTCAAGCCGGGCGACAAGGTCATCGCCACCAGCTTCGACATCGGCGTGGCGCACCACGGCGGTTATGCGCAATACGCGCGCGTGCCCGCCGGCTGGGTGGTGCCGCTGCCAGCCGGTCTCGATCTCTTCGAGGCGATGGCGCTGGGTACCGCAGGCTTCACCGCAGCGCTCGGCGTCGTGCGCATGGAAGACAACGGCCTCGCCCCGGCCAACGGCCCGGTGATCGTCACCGGAGCCACCGGCGGGGTGGGCGGGCTGGCGATCGAGATGCTGGCGCAACTCGGCTATCACGTGGTGGCGCTGACCGGCAAGGAAGCCGAGGCCGACTACCTGAAGATGCTGGGCGCGGCCGAGATCAAGCTGCGCGCGTCGATCGACCTCGACAAGGTGCGTCCGCTGGAAGCGGCACAGTGGGCCGGCGCGGTCGACAACGTCGGCGGACCGATCCTGCACTGGGTGCTGGCGACCATGAAGCAGGCCGGCACGGTGGCGAGCATCGGCAACGCGGCGAGCTTCAAGCTCGACACCACGGTGTTCCCGTTCATCCTGCGCGGGGTCAGCCTGCTGGGCATCGATTCGGGCTACATGGGTTTCCCGACACGCCAGCGCGTGTGGGATCGCCTTGCCACCGACCTCAAGCCGCGACATCTCGCCGCGGTCACGCGCACCATCGGCTTCGACGATCTGCCCGCCGCGTTCGACGACTTCATCGCCGGCAAGGTCAAGGGCCGCACCGTCGTGCGCATCGGCGGCTGATCGGGGCACACGTACGGGCGCGGGGCTGCTGATGAGCGACGAAGCGAAACTGCCCAAGGTGCTGGTCGTCGACGACTCGCGCATGGTGCGCGCGACCATCGTCAAGCACATCCGAGGCCAGTTCGACGTGCGCGAGGAAAGCGACGGCGAGGCCGGCTGGGAAGCGCTGCTGGTCGATCCGGCCATCAACCTCGTGCTGACCGACATCGGCATGCCGCGGCTCGACGGCTACGGTCTGCTCGAGCGCATCCGCGGCTCCCGCGTCGGTCGGGTGCGCGCACTGCCGGTGGTGATCATCTCGGGCGACGAGGACGAACAGGCGCGCGAGCGCGCGCTCGGGCTCGGCGCCAACGGATTCATCACCAAGGGCAGCGGCGCGGTGGAGCTGCTCGCCACGCTGCATTCCATGGTGCGGCTGGCGCGCACGCAGAACGAGCTCGAGGAAAGCCGCGCCGCGCTCGCACGCCAGAGCCCGGTGGAACCGTCGACCGGACTCGCCACCGAATCGTACCTGCAGCATCGCGCCCGGCAGGAGATGTCGCGCGCACGTCGCACCCAGACCGACATCGTCGCGCTGGTCATGGAACTCGACGACCTGGCGCCGCTGCTGGCCCGCTATGGCGACCACGTGGTTCAGCTCATCGGGCGCAAGCTGTCGAAGATGCTCGGAAGCCGCATTCGCGCCGAGGATACGCTGACGCAGCGCTCGGCCAGCCAGTTCGCGCTGCTGGCGCCGGGCACCGACCTGGTGGCCGGCTGCGCCTTTGCGCTGCGCATCAAGCAGCGTCTCGAGAACCTGGTGATGACCTATCGCGACGAGCGCATCCGGGTCAGCGTCTCGATCGGCGTGGCCAGCGCGGCAGCCGACGGCCTGAGTTCGGTCGGCGACCTGCTGGCGATGGCGACGCGCCGCGCCGAGGCGGGTGTGGCTGCGGGCGGCAACCGCGTCATCGGCGACCGGGGCGAGGTCAATCAGGCCATCCTGGAACGCCAGGCCGCGCCCCTGCTGAGCGTCGATGCGGCACTGCGCCATCTGCGCTTCGGTCAAGCCGAGGAAGTCACGACACAGCTTCCCGAACTCATATCGACCCTGATGCCGCTGCTGGAATTGCTAGAATCGCGCCTGCACTGCGGCTTCCCGATCGCACGGCTCAAGCAGATCGAAAACAAGACGGGAAGCGGCGGTGACGATCTCGATGTGACGCAGACGCACATCTAGATCTCCGCGGCGGCAGCGCGCGCGGAGCGCGCCGGCCGCCTTCATTGCTTTGAGGGAATCAATGAGGGAGAGGATGCAAATGACGACATACAAGGAGTTCCATCGCCGTTCCATCGACAAGCGCGACGAGTTCTGGGCCGAACAGGCACAACTCGTGCATTGGAACAAGCCGGCTGAGCAGATCTGCGATTTCTCGCGACCGCCCTTCGTCAAGTGGTTCAAGGGTGGCGAAACCAACCTGTGCTACAACGCGGTCGACCGCCACGCGGCGGCGCGCCCGAACGACCGCGCGCTGGTCTACATCTCGACCGAGACCAACGAAGAAAAGGTCTATTCCTTCGCCGAGCTGCAGCGTGAAGTCGAGCGCATGGCCGCGGTGTACCAGGAGCTCGGCGTCAAGCGCGGCGACCGCGTGCTGATCTACATGCCGATGATCGCCGAGGCCGCCTTCGCCATGCTGGCCTGCGCCCGTATCGGCGCCATCCACTCGGTGGTGTTCGGCGGTTTCGCCGCCGGTTCGCTCGCCACCCGCATCGACGATGCCAAGCCGGTGCTGATGGTCAGCTCGGATGCAGGCATGCGCAACGGCAAGCCGGTGCCTTACAAGCATCTTGTGGACGAGGCCTGCAAGCTGGCCGAATTCCCGCCCGCCAAGGTGCTGATCGTGGACCGCGGCCTGGACAAGGGCTTCCCCAAGATCGAAGGGCGCGACGTCGATTACGCCGAGCTGCGCGCCAGGCACATGGATGCGAAGGTGCCGGTCGCCTGGCTGGAATCCTCCGAGCCGAGCTACATCCTCTACACCTCCGGCACCACCGGCAAGCCGAAGGGCGTGCAGCGCGACACCGGCGGCTACACCGTGGCGCTGGCCGCGTCGATGAAGCACATCTTCACCGGCGAGGCGGGCGAGACCATGTTCTCGACTTCCGACATCGGCTGGGTGGTCGGTCACAGCTACATCATCTACGGCCCGCTGATCGCCGGCATGGCCACGATCATGTACGAGGGCACGCCGCTGCGCCCGGACGCCGGCATCTGGTGGCAGATCGTCGAGAAGTACAAGGTCAGCGTGATGTTCTCCGCACCCACCGCGGTGCGCGTGCTCAAGAAGCAGGACCCGGCCTTCCTCAAGAAACACGACCTGTCCTCGCTCAAGCACCTGTTCCTCGCCGGCGAGCCGCTCGACGAGACCAGCCACCAGTGGATCATGGAAGAGCTGGGCATTCCGGTCATCGACAACTACTGGCAGACCGAGACCGGCTGGCCGATGCTCGCCATCTGCCGTGGCGTCGAGGACAGCCCGATCAAGCTCGGCTCGCCCGCCTTCCCGGTCTATGGCTACGACCTGCGCATCTTCCGCGAGGATGGCACCGAATGCGGCGCCAACGAGAAGGGCATCGTCGGCATCGTGCCGCCGCTGCCGCCGGGCTGCCTGTCCACCGTGTGGGGCCAGGACGACCGCTTCGTCTCGACCTATTTCAGTCTGTTCAAGGAACCGGTGGTCTATTCGTCGTCCGACTGGGGCATCAAGGACGACAAGGGCTACCACACCATCCTCGGTCGCATGGACGACGTCATCAACGTCGCCGGTCACCGTCTCGGCACGCGCGAGATCGAGGAAGCGGTGCAGACTCACCCGGCGGTCGCCGAAGTGGCGGTGGTCGGCGTCGCCGACGAGCTCAAGGGCCAGATGCCGATGGCCTTCGCCGTGGTGAAGAACGGCGCCGATGTCGACACCCCCGAGAAGCGCGCCGCGCTCGAGAAGGAAGTAATGAAGAAGGTGGACGAGAGCCTCGGCGCCATCGCCCGCCCGGCCCGCGTACACTTCATCGGCGGCCTGCCCAAGACGCGCTCGGGCAAGATGCTGCGCCGTTCGATCCAGGCGCTGGCCGAAGGACGCGATCCGGGCGATCTGACCACGATCGACGATCCGAGCACGCTGGAGCAGATCCGGGACGCGTTGAAGGGCTGATACCGCTGTAGGAGCGGGCTTGACCGCGACCTGGACGCAGACGGTCGCGGTCAAGCCCGCTCCTACATGTCCGCTCGACGCAACCGCGTGCCACTCACATGGTCAACGTGCGAAGAACGTTCAATAGTGAGGTGTACATGGGACCGCTTGATCGCATTACCCAACAGCCGGAAGTCATGGGCGGCAAGGCGTGCATTCGAGGCATGCGCGTGACGGTTGGCATGATCGTGAGCCAGATCGGCGCCGGACACAGTGTCGAGGAGATTCTCGCCGATTATCCTTACCTGGAACGGGAGGACATCATGCAGGCGCTGCGCTACGCAGCTTGGCGGGCTGACGAGCGGGAGGTTGTGCTCGCACTCGCATGAAGCTGCTAGTCGACATGAACTTGTCGCCTCGCTGGGTGGAACTGTTGGCTGACGGCGGCGTTGAGGCGGCGCACTGGTCAACATTGGGCGCCATGAATGCTCCGGACGCGGCCATCATGGCTTTCGCGAGGGTTCACGGCTATGTGGTGCTGACCCATGATCTGGACTTCAGTGCAATCCTGGCGGCGACGCAAGGAGAGAAACCCAGTGTGGTGCAGATCCGCGCGGGGGACGTCAGTCCCGATGCAATCGGGAGACCGGTCCTTGATGCATTGCGGCAGATGACTGACGAACTTGAGCGAGGTGCGCTGGTCACGGTTGATCCGAGCCGTACGCGCATTCGCGTATTGCCTTTGCAATCCATATAGCCAGTTGCCTATCTCGGGGAGGAGCAGCGAACCGGGCTCGCTTGGGCATCAGTCAGCACCGGGTGGCTCTGCGAATGGCCTCCACCTTGTCAAACCCCCGCCCAATCTCCTCGCGCACGACATGCCACAGCGGGCGCAGGATCCTGCGCATGTTGCGAATGATCTCCTCCACATGCATCACGGAGGGAATGCGCAGGCCGCGATGCTCGAT
>SHNC01000266.1 GCA_004295105.1 Betaproteobacteria bacterium
AAGATGCGTACCGATGGCCGCGGCGCGGCGATGCTGTCGACCACCGCATCGGTCATGCGCTGCAGCAGCGCGGCCTTCTGCTCGGCGCTGTAGCCTTCGACGAGATAGACGTTCAGGTTGGGCATGGGCGGCTCCCGGTCTCAGGCGGTGACCACGTCGGCATCACCGACACCGTGGTAGGCGCGGTCGAAGTAGACCAGGCCATCGTGCGCCTCGCCCTGGCAAATGGCCTCGACCTCGCAGAAGAAGACGCTGTGCGAGCCGAAGTCGGCGGTATGCACGATGCGGCAGTCGAAGCTTACCAGCGCATCGTCCAGCGCCGGGCTGCCGGTCTCGAGCGTCTGCCAGCCGACGCGGGCGAAGCGCTCGTCCATCGTGACGTTGCGGTCGGCGAACAGGCCCGACACCGACTGCTGGTCGGAGGCGAGCACATTCACGCACAAGGTGCCGTTGCCGGTGAACATCGGATGCGCATAGGAAGCGCGGTTCATGCAGACCAGCAGCGTGGGCGGCTGGTCGGTGACGCTGCTCACCGCGGTGGCGGTGAAGCCGGCCCGCCCGTGCGGACCGCCGGTGGTGACGACGGTGACGGCGCTGGCGAGCATCGCCATGCCGTCGCGAAAGGCGTTGATGTCGACCATGATGTGCTCCTCTCTCTGTTGGGGTGGCCGGATTCAGATGTCCAGCACCAGGGTGTCGGTCCTGGCGCGTGAACAGCACAGCAGGATCTGGTCGTTGTCCGCCTTTTCCTCGTCGGTGAGGAAGATGTCGCGGTGGTCGGGCACGCCGTCGAGCACGTTGCACAGGCAGGTGCCGCACACGCCCTGCTCGCAAGACACCTGCACCTTGATGCCGACGCCCGCCAGCGCCTCGACGATGCTCCGGCCTTCCTCGACGCGCACCGTCTTGCCGCTCTTCTTCGCGACGACGTCGAACGCGCCGCCGCTGGAGTCGGTCTCGATCTGGAAGTATTCCTTGTGGATCTGCGCCTCGGGCAGGCCGAGGCGGCGCGCTTCGGCGATCACCCAGTCCATGAAGCCCGACGGCCCGCACACATACACATGCGTGCCCGGCACGGCCTTGCCCAGCACGGCGTCGAGGTCGAGGCGCTGCTCGGCGGCCTCGTCGTCGAAGTGCGGATGCACGCGGTCGGCAAACTCGCCGCTGCTCAGCTCGTCGAGGAAGGCGCAGGACGACCGGGTACGGCCGCAGTAGTGCAGCTCGAAGGCCTTGCCCGCTTCGCACAACGCATGCGCCATCGCGATCATTGGCGTGATGCCGATGCCGCCGCCGACGAGCACGGTGCGCTGCGCGTCCATCGCCAGCGGAAAGTGGTTGCGCGGCACGCCGATGCGGATCTCGGTGCCTTCCTGCAGGCGCTCGTGGGCGGCGACGGAGCCGCCGCGCGACTTCGGATCCTTCAGGATGCCGAGCCGGTACACGCTGCGGTCACCCGGCTTGCCGGCGAGCGAATACTGGCGCACCAGGCCTTCACCCAGATGCACATCGACATGGGCGCCGGCCTCGAACGGCGGCAGCGGCGCGCCTTCCACACTGGCCAGATCGAGCACCAGCACGCCGTGCCCCTGTTCCTCGCGTCGCCGCACGACGACCTTGATCGTTTCCTCGGACATCACATCACCTGCTCTCTGTCGGGACGGGTGCCGGATGCACCTCATTCCTGATCGTTGTTGTTCCCGCTCCGGCGGGAATCGGTTCTCATCAACCCGGCCATCAGATACCTGCAAATGCGCAGTGCCGTATGGGAGCGGACCTGGCCGCGATGCGGCGCAACCTGATCGCGGCCAGGTCCGCCCTCACAGAAGCCCACTCGCCGTCATCTGACTGATTGCCGGGTTTCAAGAGTGCTACGTGTTTCCTGCACACGCCATCCGCTCAGCGCATGAAGATGCCGCCGTTCACGTCCCAGGTCGCCCCGGTGGTGAAGTCGGCTTCCGGCGATGCCAGCTTGACGACCAGATCGGCGACGAACTTCGGGTTGCCCAGACGTCGCACCGGAATCGCCTCGATCAGCTTCTCCAGCCGCTCCGGCGGCACCGCGGCGCGCACCGAGGGCAGCTCCATCGGCCCCGGCGCGATGGCATTCACCGTGACGTTGGACGCCGCCAGTTCGCGCGCGAAGATCTTGTTCAGCGTCAGGATCGCGCCCTTGGATGAAGCATAGTGCGCCCCGGACGCGGTGCCGCCGTTCTGCCCCGCGAGCGAGGCGAGGTTGATGATGCGCCCGTAGCCGGCCGCCGCCATGTGGGCGCCGAACACCTGGCAGCCGAACAGCGTGCCGCGCAGGTTGACCGCGATGACCTCGTCGAACTCCTCGGCGGTAATCTTCATCACCGGGGTGGTGGGCGTCATCGCGGCGTTGTTGACCGCGACCTGCAGCCCGCCCCACTGCGCCACGACGGCCGCCAGCGCCGCCTCGAAGTCGTCCTTGCGCTTGACGTCGAGCTTCAGGCCCAGTGCGGTGGCACCGCTGGCGTCGAGCCGGTCGGCCGCCTCGCGCGCCAGCTCTTCGGTGCGGTCGGTGACGACCACCTTGTAGCCGGCCGCGTGCAGTTGCCCGGCGATGATGCTCCCCAGGCCCTGCGCGGCTCCCGTGATCAGGGCAACCTGCGACATGTGCGCCTCCTTACAGGATGTAGCCGATACCCTGCAGGGTATCGGTCGAATTGATCAGGCGGACGATCTTGCGCTTGATGAGGAAGCTGCCGCCGCTGCGCACCAGTTCGAAAGTCACGTCGGCGGTGTAGTGCTTGAGCACGTCCTTGCGGAACTCGCGCAGGTTCTGCGCGCAGCGTACCGTCACGTTGCTGCCGTCGTTGGCCAGCACGCGGAAGCGCGACACGTCGCGCACCGTGCGCGGCACCGGCGACGTCGAGATCGACTCGCCGCTGCCCAGCCGCGCGACGCGCTTCTCGCGCATGTCGGCGTTGTCGTAGGCGTAGTTCAGCGTGTTGGCGAAGTCGGTCTGCTGCGGGTCGATCGGCACGATGTAGAGGCCGTCGGCGGTCCACGATTCGAGCCACTGCGCGTATTCGCCGTGGTCCAGCATGTCGGCTTCCTGCCAGATGAAGGCGGCAACCTGGGTGATCAGTTCGGTGTTCATGTGCGGTTCTCCGGGTCAGGCGGTCATCAGTTTTTTCCACTGCTGGTAGGCGGCGCGCATGCCGGTTTCGGCACTCACGTCGCTCGCCCGCCCGTCGGCCGTCGGCTTCTCGCCGGCGAGGCCGCGGTTCAGCATGATCCACAGATCCTCGCCCGCGCTGGCGCCCTTCTGCACCCGCTCCCAGGCCTCGGAATCGTCCGGCGTGCCGAAGCCCATCGGGCCCTGGAAGTGCTCGTGCAGGCGCAGGCGGGCCTGGTTGGCGACCTGCGGACCGCCGTCCATGGTGATCACCGCGTGGTGGATCTCGGTCTCGTTCACCGCGATCGGCTGCAGCACGCGGAAGAAGGCCATCGAGCAGGCGATGTTGGGGAAGATGTTGAGGTTGAAGCCCGAACCGCCGACCGCACGCACGATGCGGCGCACTTCCTCGTCGGAGTACTGCTCGGCGCGCAACTGCTCGGCGAGTTCGGCGAAGCGCTCGGGAATGGGCGCGTCGAGATTCTCCTCGAGGTCGATCAGTTGCGGGATCATCACCATCACGCTGTGGCCGTTGCCCAGGTCCTCGACGTAGCCGGAGCCGCCGACGAAGTCGAGCATCTCCTCGGTCTGCTTGTCGACCGAGCTCAGGAAGGACTTATGCACCAACGGGAAGTGGTAGGCGTCGGTGGTGTTCTCGAGCTGGATCTTCCAGTTGCCGGGGAAGCGGAAGCGGTGCTCGCCGGCCACCTTGATCGGGTAGCCGCCGCCCTGTTTCATGAACAGGTCCATCCACTTCTTCGCCGGGCCGAGGTAGTCCACCAGCGGCTCGATGTCGTTCTTGAACGTTGCGAAGATCATGCCCGCGTATTCCTCGACACGCAGGCTCACCAGGCCGAGTTCGCCCTTCTCGAGCTGGTCGGCATAGCTCTCGGGATGCGGCACGCCGCGCAGCGCACCGTCGAGCGAATAGCTCCAGCCGTGGTACGGGCACACGAAGCTGTTGGTCTTGCCCTTCTTGCCTTCGCACACGGTGGCGGCGCGGTGGCGGCAGCGGTTGAGCAGCACATGCACCTTCTGCTTGCGGTCGCGCACCACGATGACCGGCTGGCGGCCGATGTAGGTGTTCTTGTAGCTGCCGGCCTCGGGGATCTCGCTGGCATGGGCCACCCACACCCAGGTGCTGGAGAAGACCTTGTCCATCTCCTGCTCGAAGATGGCGGGGTCGGTGTACAGCGAGGTGTGAACGCGGTCGGCCTGGACCCGGTCACCGAGGGTGAGCGCGTGTTGCGCGTCGGTCTTGTTCGTCATGATCTTTCCTCTTGCTTGGCCCGGGGCTTGCCCGGATCGTGAAAATCGGTGGTTCAGCGCGGCACCGGCAGCGCTTCGGCCTGGTTCCAGGCGTCGATCGGCCGGCTGAACAGGTTCTCGGTGCGGAAGTGCGCCATCCGCCACACGCCCTTGCTGCGGGCGAAATCGACCGTCAGCCGTGCGGCGTTGAGATGCGAGCCGCCGCTGGCGAAGGTGGAGGTCTGCAGCATCACCCAGGTGCCGCGCGCCGTATCGTCACCCCGCACCTCGATCAGCTCGGACGTCAGGAAATGCACGTTGAGCGCGAAGTGCGCGGGCTCGGTCATGTACTTGCCGAGCATGGCGCGGATCGCCGCGCGGCCGACGAGGCGGCCGAAGGTGCCCTGGTACTTCTCGCCCACGCCTTCCCAGATCGCGTCCTTCGTGAACAGCCCGGCCAGTTCGTCCAGCGGCGTCGCCGCGTCGAGCGCGTCGCACAGCACCATGTAGCGGTTCATGCAGGCGCGGATGGCATGCTCGGCCTCGAAGCGGGCGACACGGGCCTCCAGGCGGCGGATCTTCTTGCGGTCGGACATGGCCGGCGTTTCCTGTGCTTGTGTCGGGTCAGTCGGGGATCACCAGCTCGCGGCCGATGCGGGCTTCGACGCGCATGTACTTCCACAGCTTGCAGGTGCCGTCGCCGACCGGGGTGACGCGGAACAGGTTGCAGGCGGCGACCACCGTGTCGTAGTCGGGCACGTCGGCCAGCACGTAGGTGGTCCAGGGGAAGGCCACCGAAGGGCCGACCATGATGCGGTCGTCGTCCATGTTGCCGAGCACGCGCACGCCGGGCAGGCGGGCGATGCCCTGCATCATGGCCACGAAGGCGGCCCACACGTCCTTCATCTCGTCGGCGGTGCCGTCCATGAAGTTCTGGTTCACGCCGATGCAGAACAGCACGCGCAGGGGGGTCTTGTCGCTCATCTCTCGCTCCGTCTGAGTGGTGGATTCGGGTTGGAAACGGGTTGGAAATGGGTCACAGGTAGCCCGGCAGGGGCTTGAGGCCGAACATCATGGCCCCGGCATTCTGATAGGTGATGTCGCCCATGAAGGCGTGCTGGGTGATCATCTGCGCGTCGCGCACCTGCGCCGCCAGCGGGCAGGATTCATAGACGCCGGTGCCGCCCGACACCATCTGCGCGCGGCGCGTGACGTCGGCGGCGACGCGCGAGGCGTGCGTGGTGGACAGCCGCAGCATGCTGACCTGCTGGTCGGTGGGCGTGCCACCGGCGAGCAGCACCTGCCACACGTCGTCGATGGCCTGGTAGAACCAGGCGCGCGCGGCGCGCAGTTCGGCTTCGATCTTCGCCATCTCGAGCTGCACGTAGATGCGCTCGCCGAGGTTGGGAGCACCGGTCACCGAGGCACGGCCGGCGGCCATGCCGATCACCTCGTCAATGGCGGCGCGGGCGATGCCCAGGCCGACGACGGTGAGCACCTGCGCGGCGAAGGACAGCGTCGGATAGCGGTACAGCGGCGAGTCGAGCGACGAGGCGCCGCCACGCACGAAGGTCCACTCCTCCGGCACCACCACGTCCTTCACCACGATGTCGTGGCTGCCGGTGCCGAGCAGGCCCATGACGTCCCAGTTGGGCACGATCTGCGCCTTGTCGCGCGGCATCACCGCCATGCGCGGCAGGCCGGCGCCGTCGGCATTCTTCGGCAGGATGCCGGCACCGATCACTTCGGCCCCCATGCTGCCGCTGCCCCAGCTCCAGCGGCCATTGACCTTGAAGCCGCCCTCGACCAGTTCGGCCGGCTGCGGCGGGAAGATGCCGCCGGCAAACACCACGTCGGGGCCGTTGGCGTAGAGCTTCTTGAGCGTGTCGACCGGCAGTGCGGCCAGATACACGCCGCCGATGCCGAAGCTGGCGACCCAGCCGGCGGAACCGTCGGCCTTCGAGATCGTTTCGACCAGCTCGCAGAACTCGGCGGGAGACTTCTCGTCACCGCCGAAGCGCTTCGCGACCAGCGCGCGATACACGCCGACCTTCTTGAAGCGGTCGATGATGTCGTGCGAGATGAAGCGCTGGGCCTCGAATTCCTTGCGCCGCTTGCGGATGTCGCGCAGCAGTTCGTCCATCTCGGTCGCAGACGGCACGACGGCCGCAGCGCTGCTCGGTTCTTTCAGGCTTGCCAACATTGACGCCTCCGGTTTTGAGTTAGCGTTGATTCAGGCGGCCGGCGATCTGCCGCGCCACCGCACAAAGCAGTTCGTCGTGGCCTTTCGCCGCCACGAGCTGCAGGCTCATCGGGAAGTCGCCCGGCCCTGGCAGCGGGATGGCGATGGCCGGATGGCCGGACAGATTGAAGGGCCGCACGAGTGAGGTCATGCCGACCAGCTTGCTGGTGTCCGCGGCTTCGGCGAGCAGCGGCGGCGCATCGGCCATCGTCGGCAGCGCCAGGATAGTGAACTCGCGCAGCGCCGCATCGACCTGCGCGGTGAAGGCGGCGCGCACCGCTTCGGCCGCGTGCACGTCGGCCGCCGTCGTCTTCGAGGCCGCCAGCAGGCGCCGGGCGACGTCCTCGCCCACCCGGCCGGTGGCAACGAGTTCGCCGCAGGCCGCCCAGGTTTCGGCGTTGATCACTACCAGGCCGGCGTCGTACGCGGGCACGAACTGGCTCAGGCCGACGCGGCCGGTGGCAAAGCCGCCGGCCGCGACCGCCGCTTCGACTGCGGCCCGGATCTCGGCCTTCGCCTCGACCTCGACCACACCGATCGCCACGCCCGCGGTGTCGGGCAGCGCGCCGAAGCTGGGGTCGATCGCCCGCATGCAGGCGATCAGCGCATCCATGTCGGTGGCGAAGGGGCCGACGCAATCGAGGCTGGTCTGCGCCGGCATCACGCCGTCGCGGCTGACGCGGCCGAAGGTCGGCTTCAGGCCGAACAAGCCGCAGCATGCCGCCGGGATGCGCACCGAACCGCCGGTGTCGGTGCCGAGCGCGACATCGGCCAGGCCAGCGGCGACGGCGACCGCCGAACCGCTCGACGACCCGCCGGGCACGAAGGCCGGAAAGCGGACGTTGAGCGGGGTGCCGGTCCAGGCGTTGATGCCGGTGGTGCCGAATGCCAGCTCGTGCATGTTGGCCTTGCCGACAAGGTGGTAGCCCGCGGCCAGCAGGCGCTCGACCACGACCGCGTTGGCGGCGGCCGGCGCAGCATCGTCCAGCGCCCGGCTGCCGGCGCGGGTCGGCACGCCGGCGACGTCGATCGTGTCCTTGATCGCCACGCGTGGGCCGTTGCCGCCCAGGTCCAGGTTTGCCACAAACACGCTCATCGGTCCGTCCTCGTCTGTCGTTGCCGCTTCGCCCCGTTCGCCGGGGCCGAATTCACTCTGTTGATGTGAAGATTAGAAGCGCTTCAGTGCTTAGTCAAGCGATTTTTCATGTGAATCTTCATGTTTATTACCGCGGCGCAGAGCACGGGCAATGGCATGCCACGGGCTTCCGGTCAGGAACCCGTGGCGACTCGCGGCGGCACCGGCTTCAGCAGAGCAACCGTGCAAGACATCCTAAGCAGGCCGCGTGCCAGTTTCCCAAGCTCCCCATTTTCCCCGGCATTTTCGACAAGCGGGGGCCTGCGGGACGGGCGGACGCACCGGATCGGGAAGCCAGCGGGCATGACTTGCACCGGCGTTGGGCATGCGAACCGGTGGCGGCCGACGGCGATCAGCAGAAGCAGGGGAGGCAGGGAGCAGCGGCCCAGGGCGCGTGGATGTCGCCCGGCGTCGGCAGCATCGCCGGATGCGCCGTGACCAGGCCTGCATTCTTCAGCCCCATGATCACGGTACCCAGCGCCGCCGCCAGGCAGGTGGCAACGAACACCGCATCGCGCGGCATGGCGGCCGCGGACAGGATGTCCGGATTGACGAAGACGATGTACGCCATCGTCAGGAAGGTCGTCAGGCCGGCGACGATCTCGGTCTTCACCGTGGTGCCGTGAGCCCGTAGCCGGAACAGGCGCTCTAGCATGGTGGGCTCCGGTCCGGAAGCGAAAGGTACATCGGTGCGAGCAGGCGCCGGGCCGGGCAGCCGCGCACCGGGCAGCCGGCGCTCGGCAACGACGCGAACACGACTACCCGGCGCGGTCTATGCTTCCACCATGTCCGCTTTGGTACTTTGCACGAATGCGATCACATCGCCGCGTTCGGCCTCGGGCACCTGAAAGGCGTCCAGCGTGGCATTCAAGTGCCCGATGAATGCCGACCAGTCGCTTTCGCTGATCTTCATTCCCTTGTGGGTGACCTTCATGTCACGGCCGGTGTAGTACAGCGGACCACCCGCACTCGAACAAAGGAAATCGATCAGGAGCTGCTTTTCCCGGCGTATCCCATCCTCTCCTCGATGCTGCCAGAAGCGCGCCAGTTGCGGATCCGCCTGCAAGCGCGGCAACAGGTTCTCGCAGACCGCCGCAACGGCGTCATACCCGCCCAGTCGTTCGTAAAGCGTCTTGCTGCTCATGGAATGATCTCCTCGGTTTGGATCAGGCGCCCGCCGCTTCCTGGACCGGCCCGCGTCTGGCGTCTGACCTCCGCATCGCGAGTGTGCGCCGTCGAGGGAAGCTGCGGCAGGTGCACTATGAGGCATGACGGGCTCGTTCGTCATCGATTGCCGACGACGCCGCGAGCGAGCGGTGCGCCCGGCGACGATCGTGATGACGAAGGCGATGGAACCGACGATCAGCGGGATGTCGGCCGATCCCGGGGGCGCCAGCGCAGCGAACAGCGCCGGCAGCATCGCGGTGATCGCGGTCCCGAGGTTCTGCGAGATGGCCATCGCCGAGACGCGGGTGCGGGTCGGGAACAGCTCCGGATAGAAGCTCGGATACACGACGTCGTAGCCCTGATAGATCAGGCCCCACATCAGCAGCGAGAACAGGATCGCGAGCGGCAGGAACACCGCGGCGGCGAGCACCTGGCCGGCCTGCACGCCCTGCAGCGTGAAGCTGGCGTAATAGCCGCGCTTGCCGAAGGGCGCATGCTCGAGAATCATCGAACTGGCACCCGAGATCTCCCCGGCGACGGCGAAACCCTGCATGAGGCGCAGCACGACGAGCAGCGCCGCGGCGAGGAGACCCGCCTGCTCGTACGTCGGCAGCAGGCCGACGCCCACCGTCGAGATGCCCATCAGGAACATGCACACCAGCAGCACCTGCTTGCGACCATGGTTGTCGCCCCAGTGGCCGAGGAATCCTGTGCGCATTGCGCACGCGCTCGCCACGCACGGAATCCCGCGACATGCAGTGACATCCGTCACATCGGCGCTGCCGCGCCCTGCATCGCGCAGCGGCACGCTGCGCTTCAAGCTGACCTCGCGTACCGGAAACGCGCGCGGCATGTGGCGGCGGTCCGGCGCGGGCAGTGCGTTGGGCGCTGCCCTTCCCGCAAACCTGTCCGGAGGACGAGATCATGAGTACCACCCCGAAAACGAAAGCCGCCTGCATCGGCACGGACGCCATCGAATCCATCGCCCGCGCAGGCGTCGAGCGCGCCCTCGCCGCCCGCGGGACGGCCACCGAGCTCAGCCCGGAACAGATCGACGCGGTGAGCGGCGGTGCCGCGCTGTCGCTCGTGTTGAAGGGGCCGATCATCTACGGCGGTCCATGGCTGCCGCGGATGCCGGTCGACATGGGCATGCCCGTCGGTTTCTGAGGAGACTGCCATGTCCGCCGTACCCGAAACACTGTGCCCGAGCGCCCAGCCCGACTGGCCGACGGCGCGGCTGTTCGCCGTGGTCGGCGGCACCCCCGACAGGCCGGAGACGGCCTATCTCGACCAGGCCCAGGCGGTGACGCCGGAATTGCTGGACCTGGCCGGGCCGGTGGCGCCCGCCGAAGTCTTCCGTTTCGCCGCGCCCTGCGTCGGCACCGCATGCGGGCATTTCGACCGCGGCGAACACAGGTGCCGGCTCGCGGAGAAGACCGTGCGCCTGACCCCGGCCGTCGTCGACCTGCTGCCGCGCTGTTCCATCCGCAAGACCTGCCGCTGGTGGCAGCAGGAGGGCCCGGCCGCCTGCCGCCGCTGCCCGCAGGTGGTCACCATCAACTACGCACCCAAGCCGCCGCAGCGCGACGCGGCGGACACCTCGATCTACTGAAGTGGCGATGGGGGTGCGCGATCCGACGATCGCACGCCCCCATCGCACAACTGAATTCGGCGCTCAGTTGCCGGGTGGATTGGTCGGCTCCTTGCCGCCGTTGCCGTGTGCCGTGCAGCTCTGGCAACCGGCGAGCAACAGCGCCGCACCCCCCAACAGCAGCAGACCGACCAGGCCGCCGCCGACGTTCCGCGCCTCATCGGCACCGAGTTCGCGCATCGGGAGGTGTTCGCTGCCGACGGTTGCATGCCACATTTCGCTGTTCATGATGCATTTCTCCTTGATGCTTGCGCACCGGTCACGGCAGGTGCAACACAGCCGAGCACCCGCCGCGACGGTGACGACGACGGCTGTCAGCGCATGACGACCGGCGCACCGGTACTCGAGCGGCCGCCGGGCCACGGCCAGTAGTCGAAGCGGCCTTCGCCGTAGTACAGCCCGTCCACGTAGATCGACACGCCGCCGCTGACGGCTTCGACCTCGTTCACCCGCAATGGAACCATGGCCGGCTCGCGGCACGGTTTCTCCTTCGATGTGTCCAGCATGATGATTTCTCCTTGGCAGGGTTCCGGATGGCCGTCTGCCGGTGCGGCCGTCGACAGCCGCCCGTCGCCACCCGGGCCCGCACGCCGGGCGCAACGCAGACGGGGGCGGCTGTACCGTCTCGTCTCCATTTGCAGGCATCGACGCCGCGCGGGCCGTTCCATTTACGAACACCGCGGCTGGCAAAGACAGGAGACGGCGCACACGCAGCGGGTGACGCAGTGCATTGCGCGTGGCACGCCGCTGTGCCACATGCGGCGCGGCAGGGAATCGACCGGCATCGCACGCGCCGGACCCGGATCCGCGGCAGATTCCCCATGCCAGCCTGGCGTGCAATCCGTGACGAGACCGCCCGATGGAGACAGGGTGACGAGGCGGTTTGCAGCCCCAGGGATGATTCGCGGTCTACGATGGGATACAGGAAGCGACCAACAAGCTCACCCTGCGGCGCAATCGTGTCTTCCGCTCATGACTCGCGAGCCCCCTGCCACCTGCGGAGATGGATCGATGAACGACCTCCCACCCCGCTCCCCCTGGTGGACCGGCCGACGCGGCGAATGGTACGTGGCCGCGCAGGGTCTGCTCTTCCTGCTGGTGGCGTTCGGCCCGCGCAGCGCCTTCGGTCTGCCGCCATGGCCGGCGCCAGCGGCGGGTCTGGCGAGCGGCGCGGGCGTCGCGCTGCTGGCGCTGGGCGCGACGATCTGCGCCGCCGCCGCGCTGCACCTCGGCAACAACCTGACGCCGCTGCCGCACCCCAGGGACGACGCCAGCCTGGTCACGACCGGCCCTTACCGTTACGTGCGCCATCCGATCTACTGCGGCGTGCTGCTGCTGGCCTTGGGCTGGGCGCTTTTCGTGCAGGGCTGGCTGACGCTGCTCTATGCCGCGCTGCTGTTCGTGTTCTTCGACATCAAGTCGCGCAAGGAGGAGGCCTGGCTGATGGCGCGCTTTCCGGCGTACGCGGCGTACCGGCAGCGGGTGCGCAAGCTGATTCCCTTCTTGTACTGATCGACGCGATAGGGGTCCCGCTGCATGCTGCCGACAGCGAGACCCGTCGGTCGTGGCCTCAGGCGATTTCCTTCGCCGTCAGCGTGTAGCGGAAGGCATCCGGGTCCAGGCTGTCGAAGCGTCCCGCGGCACTTTCGCCCTGCGGGTACATCAGGAAGGGCACGACCGGACCGCTGCTGCCGGGAAGGTTGAGGTCGTGGGCGTCGTTGTAGGCGAGCCAGTTCATCTCCCACGCACCGAAGAGCTGCCTGCGCACGGCCACCACCTTGGGGTCGTCGAGCGCCAGCTTGCCCGGCGGCTCCTCGAGCACCACCTTGCGCACGTCGGCGGGGTCCACCGGCACCCAGCCGTATTGGGCGAGGAAGACCTCGGCGCGGCAGTGCTGGGCCTTGGAGATGTTGCCGCTCTTGCCCAGGCTCTTGTAGCCGAAGCGCGAATCGGCCACGCGCACCCCATACACGTCGCGCGCCGGCACGGCGACGGCGCGGCACAGGCCGACGTACAGCGCATTGAGGTCGGCGCACTTGCCCGACAGGTTGCCCGTTTCGAGCATGGTCTTGATGTCGCCCAGGCCGCAGCCGCGCGTCGTCGGCTCGCGGAAGGTGTTGGCGACCACACCTACGTAGATGGCGCGCGCCTTGTCCTCGTCGGTTCTGGCGCCGCGGGTGATTTCGCGCGCGGTGTCGCGCACGATGCCGTCGGTAGGGAGCAGGTCGGTGGCCCGTGTATAGAGCTTGCGCTCGCTCGCCGACAACGCCAGCGGCTTCGGCGCCGGCCGGGTGAAATCGGTGGCGCGGTCGCGGGTGGCGAAGCGGCTGACGACCTCGAGCACCGGCGCGCCGGTACTGGCTGCCCATTCGGCATACAGCATCTGCGCGCCTGAGGCGGCATCGCGCACCACGCGCATGGTCTCGGCGTTGCCCTGCCAGAGGTTGCCCATCGGCCGGAACCAGTCCGCCTGATCCATCGAAGGCAGCGGCACCCAGGCGCGGATCACGCCCTCGGCCGGACTCGGTTCGATGCGGGAAGTGACTTCGAAGCGGCGCCAGCCGGTGTCGG